>ONDC01000016.1 GCA_900316495.1 uncultured Eubacteriales bacterium | reverse complement strand
GAAGCCGTGCTTCGGGTCGGGCAGGTGCGTTGTCAATCCCATGAAGAAATGTGGCAGCTGCTCCACCCATGCCGACGCATTCAAGTACACTTCGGCGCTCACCGGCATAATGTTCTATTACAAGCTCAAGGACAGCATAGCTGATTCCGGCGCGGGCAAACGGCTGCTTTACCGTACGCTGCAGCCTTATGCCTCGCATATCCGCAAAAGGGCGCGGAAGCGTTATCCCGAAGAGGACGCGCTGGTGAACGACTACATAACGCGCCAGTTCGACGCGGAGCGGAGGGCGCGGGAAACCGGTGAAATCATCATCGACGAGCTTTGTGAACCGACCGCAGACGTGCTTGCCGCCTTTGCCGAACGTCTCTCGCAGAAGCCGGATGAAAGGCTTATCCTGAAGCATTTCGGGTATTTTATGGGACGTTGGATCTATATGATTGACGCACTCGACGACCTGAACGACGATCTGAAGGACGGCTCCTTCAATCCGCTGGCGCTGAAATTCGGACTGACAGCGGACGACGCGGCGAACAAAACCGAGCGCTGGGAACAGGCGAGGATTTTTGGCAATGACAGTCTGAACATGTCGGTTGCCGAAGCCGTAAAATATTATGAGCTGCTGGACTTGGGCGAATTCAAACCCATCGCAGACAATGTAATGTACCTCGGTGTATCCGAGGCACAGAGAAGCGCACTCTTTCCGCCCGACAGAAAAGGGCACAGAAATTCAGATAAGAATCAAATAAATACAGGAGTTGAAGAAAAATGAATGATCCGTATGCAGTACTTGGTATTTCCTCCAGCGCCTCCGACGACGAGGTTAAAACCGCCTACAGAAATCTTGCCAAGAAGTATCACCCCGACAATTACGCCAGCGCCCCCGACGTCGCTGATCTTGCCGCCGAAAAGATGTCTCAGGTCAACGAGGCATACGACGCGATTGTCACCGCGCGCAAGAACGGCACGCCTATCGGCGGCTCCAACGCCGGCGCCAAAACGCCGACAGGCAATGACTACGGCTCGTTCCAGGGCACGCAGCACACTGATTTTGCCGATGTGCGCAACCTCTTCAGCGCCGGAAGGATTACTGACGCCGAGATGGTGCTTGACGGCGTGCCGAATTCCCGCAGGAATGCCGAATGGTACTTCCTGAAGGGCAGCGTGCTCTACCGGAGAGGCTGGATCGATCAGGCGTATGCCTACTTCCAGACCGCAGTCAATAAGGCGCCCAACAACACGGAATACCGCGCGGCATACACGCAGGTTTCCCAGCAGCGCACCGGCAGAACCGCCGGCTACAATTACAAGGGAAGCAGCAGCGGCTCATCCTGCGGCAGCGGCTGCGGTCCCTGCTCCACCTGTATGGGACTGCTTTGCGCCGATTCCTGCTGCGAATGCTTTGGCGGCGACCTTATCACCTGCTGCTGAGGAATGAATCCATAACGCTCTAACACAAAAAGGCAACACCCGCGGTCTGTTCGTCAGGTGTTGCCTTTGCGTTAAGGTAATGAAAAGGAGTAGACAAATCATGAATGCGGGAAAAGCCTCTTCAAAAATCGCGCTTTGCGGCATACTCACCGCGCTGAGCGTGGCAGCCATGATTCTCGCGGGCTTCATGGGAATCCTCACCTATGCCGCGCCGATGATCGCGGGCGGCGTGATGATCGTTCCTGTCAGGCAATACGGCAAGGGCACGGCGTTCACGATGTTCGTCGCGGTATCGTTGCTTGGCGTCATGCTGATTCCCGACAAGGAAATGGCGCTCTTCTATATGCTGCTCTTCGGACATTATCCGATCATTCAGCCGTTGCTCAACGGCGTCAACAAAAAGCTGCCGCGCGTTCTGCTCAAGGCGCTTGTCTTTAACCTTGGCGCGGTACTCTCCGTATTGCTTGCCAAGCTGATTTTTGCCGTGCCGCTGTTCGACTCAGACAAACCGATCTGGCTGCTTGCGGCGGGTTATCTGGTGATTGCCAACATTTGCTTTGCGCTCTACGATAGCGCGCTGCTGGGCTTTTATACGCTGTATGACGTGAGACTTGCGCCGCTGCTGAACAAGCTGTTTGATTTATAAGCGTCGCCATCCTAATGACCATCACGAAAACGAAACCGGACGAAGCGTCTGTTCCCCTTTTCAGGAACGATCATCCGTCCGGTTTTTTTGTTTTCTGCACCGGTATTCAGGCGCCTGAAAACTTACTTTTTCGCCTTGAAGCAGTCACATGCCCTCTCCGCTTCAAAATCGTGAATCCACAGTCCGTGAATATCGCACATCGGCAGACCGCCCGCAGGACCTGGCGACAAATACTCGCAATGATAGCAGTCAGGCGATTCCGGGCAGTCCGACTTCTCTTGAGAAACCGCTGGCGTATCTTCCTTTTGCTTAAACAATGAAAACAGTTTTAATCTCAAGCCTCGTTCATCTCCTTCTCATCATTCGCTTCGGCAGTCATGGAATCGTTGCCGTCCTGCCGCACAATTCAGCGCTTGTCTAAAGTGACAGATAAGAGAACCGGATTATGATCGGTGTTTTTGAACCCTAAATCAATGGTTGCCAAGGAATTGACCGTTATGTTATGGCTGGTAATAAATCCGTCCAGCATATAATACTGATGTGTAACCTTTTCGCTGTCGAAATACGGCTTGGATAAGGAGCGGCAGGTTGGCACACGGTCGTCCATGTGGAATGAAAAATCGCCGTATTGGTTCACATCAATAACGGGACAGATCCATTCGTCGATCTGGGGATATTTTGACAGATCAACGTTGGAAAACGCCTGGTTGAAATCGCCACACGCCACCACATAATTGCCTTTATCGTATTCCTCCTGCAGGAAGTCCATGAGCTGCTTTAATTGTTTTGCTTTCCCTTCGCCGTCGTCATAGGCCTCGAGATGCAGATTGACAATCACCAGCTCTTTGTCGCTGAACATGACGGGATAACGCGTGATCAGTAGACATCTTTTCAGATTCACCAGACTCACGGGCCAGCTAAAGGGAATCGGCAGCTGTACCCTTGTGGAGGAGGTCATCTGAAAGGCGGAGAAGGTAGCAATGCCGGCTTCCACTTTGCCGGTCGGATTGTAAAGAGGAACCGGAACAAATCCCGTCTTAAAATTCGGGGCAAAGCTGCTTTGATAGGAGTCGCCGAAGGAATCTGCAAGGAAGGCATATTCGTCAAAATGATACGATCTCTTGGAATCACGGTCAAGCTCCTGCAGGCAGAAGATGTCCGGCGCCAGCTCCTTCAGTTTGTCTTTAATACTTCCGACATTGGTCTGCACCGCCTCAAGCGATTCGCCGTCAACGCCGGTGCCACCGTCGAAATAGCAGTCCTGCTTTTCATCCAATGCACCATAGCCGACATTCCATGTCAACAGCCTGATTTCCCGCCCCTGATCCGGCTTTTCGTAAGCCTTTCCGCTGATTGCCATGGCTTCTGTATCCTGAACCTGCAGCGTCGTCGCACTCTCGAAAATCAAAAAACATCCGACAACGACAATTACAATTCCAAGAAATACACTGACAGTGAGCAAAACTCTTTTCAAGGCTTTGTTTTTCATTTATTGATCTCCTTTCCGTTGCACGCTTCCGCAAAATAGCAGGGATACGTCACTCGATCGCACGACATGCGGTCTGTGAAACAATGTGGAATGCCGTCCCAATCCGGCTTCTTTCCGGCGTTGGCGATTTTTTGCCTTTTAAATGCATTGGCGCTGCCGCCGTCAGGAATGACCTTATCGGCGGTCAGAGATGTAGAAAATCACCTGTACACGTTTTGGCAGGTTAATCGATTTCCCACTTGCCGGCAGCGTACATCTTGACCGTATTGTTTGCCGCGTCTTCTATATATTTGCCGCGTCTTCTATATAATAGATGCTTTCCTCGCCGGAAGAGAGAATTTTTGCGAGATATTCATTGGCGGCGATCGTGTCCACCTTATAATAGTCCAGAACCGTATTCCTGACCAACGTCAAAAACGCATTGCTCATGTGGTCAGCGTCCTGCGCGGTATAGACAATGTAATCGCCGTCGTGGGTAAAGACATATTCACCGGCGAGAACGGATCTGTCGTTGGTGATGTCTTCCTCTTCTTCGGATTCACTCTCGGTTGCAACGGTAAAGATGATTTTGCTGCCATCAAGCTTTTCCTCTATCTTTGCCTCCGGATTCATCTGCTTCCATTCCGTGTAGTTCCCGTTTGATGTGAGATTCCCGAAAATCTCCTTCATGAAGACGTCTTCCTTCGTTGTGTTGTCCGTGGCGGGTTCTTCGTTTTTGTCGTCACAGGCAGCAAATGCCATGAGCATAAAGCATGCGGTAAAAATAGATGCGATGGTAATCAATGTTTTTTCATGTTGAATTCCTCCTGATTTTTGAAATATTGTTTTTTTGATCAGTCAATCACCGAGAGTGTATCGACCATATAGGAGAACCTTCTGCCGAAGCCCTCCGCGCTTTCAATGGTATAATGAGCGGCGGCAACGATACAGCCATCGCCCGCGGGAATGACGGTTACCGTCTGAACCGAATCTTTAGGCGCCTTTCCTCCCTTGCCGGCGGACGCGTCGATGCACCGGCACTGTCCGGCGTTTGTCAGTTCACTTGACGTCACCGTGACGGTTTTATACTTTTTGGAGAGGTCAGCCTTGATTTTCTTGACGGTGTTGTCCGCTTTTTCAGAGGAGTATGTGATCTCCAGATAAATTTCCGGCTTTTTGGCGTCTTCGTAAACCGAAACGAACCGTTCGTAATCCGATCCGCTCATCCGATGAAACGATTCGTATTCAAAGTCGAGTTCAAATCCGATTTCCTCATTTTTCACATGCTCGTATTGGACGGTTTCCTCATCGCCCTCGAGGAGAATGACATCTTCAAAGCGTTCCCCGTCCTTTCGCCCGGTATCCGCTACTGCTTCGGAGACACTTGAAGAGGTGTCCTGCTCTGTCTGGCGGTCGTTGTCCTGACAGCCGCCAAGCATTGTCAGCAACAGCGCTGACGCAACCGACAGAGAGACGGCATTCCTGATTGTTTTGGCTTTCATGTTGTTGACTCCTTGAATACTATATTTGCGTCCGACTGAACCGGGCGGAGGAAAGGTGTGAAATCTCCCGGAACGGGCAAGCCATACTTTCACGCCCTTTTCGCGGCGCATCCCTGCATATGTATTGTATCATACTTTGTCCAAAAGATGTCTATAAAATACTCTTCAATCCACCCTGATCAGATGAATTTTTTGTAAATTTTTTAGGATGTCGTTAATCGTCGTCCGGTTCTTTCCGCATACGCTCAGAGACCACGTTCCGGGGAAAAAGTATACCTTTTGCGGATTTTCCCGTACTGTTTATCCCAAATAAGGCGGAACGTGATCTACGTATGGTCAAAATGAAAATAAAGTACAAGCCTTTGCATTGTTAATGCTCAAGCCACCGAATACTGAGCAACAAACGGTCTGCCCGATAGTTGAGAGACCGGCTGCCCATTCGTTGAGCAGCCGGTCTCTTTCATTCATGCAGACATTACCGTTCCCACCGTAACGGTAATGTCGTCGTCATCCCCATCAGGTCTGCGGCTGACAGCATTCTCCACAAGCAGACGCGCGAAGGCTCCGGCCGAACGTCCGTCGTAGGAGCGCAGCAGATTCTCGAACCACTGGCTGTCATCCGTGGGAACGCCGTCCGAGAGCATCACGATCATGTCTCCCTCCTCAGCCGTAAAGGTGTATTTCGCCGTGTCCGTCTCACACAGTATTCCGAGCGGGAGCGACGGAAGGTCAATGCGGGTGACGCAGCCATCCCTGACGTGATAGCTCTGGGCGGCGCCCGCCTTGTGAATGACGGCGCGTCCGTTGTAGAGGTTGATTCCCAGACAATCCGCCGTAGAGAGCGTTTCGTCCTCCGACTTGATCATCAGCGCCGAATTGACGATCTTAACCGCGCTGTCAAAGTCAAAACCGCCCCCAAGCAGTCTGCCGAACAGCTCGCAGGTCAACGCACCCTCTACGGCGGCACGCCCACCGCTCCCCATTCCGTCGCTGAGCAGCATATAGCAGGTTCCCTGTCCGTTCTCAAAAAACCGGTAGGAATCTCCGCACAGCCTTTCCCCGCCGCAGCAATGCTGAGCCCCCGCGCAGAGAAGGGAATATTTCTTCCGCTGTGCCAGTGAGATGAGCAGCATATCCCCGATGTTCTCCGCGCTTTTCACATCAAATCCGTATCCGAAGCATGCGCCTGCGCATTCCGCGATCTCCTGTGCCTCCGAACGGTCGTCCCTGCATCTGACCGTCAGCACAAGGCGCCTTTTTCCCTCCGGGTCGACGCTGCATGCGCAGCTGAAAACATCATACCCGCACGCGGTCATGTATTGTGCGGTTTCCATCGACGCGTATTCGTCCGGCTTATCCGCGCCGATACTGTCGCCCAGTCTGCCCAGCATCAGTCCCACGCCCTCAAGCTGTCCGTTCACCACCGAGCGAATACTGGAGATTCTGCCGTGCGCGCTCCGGGAGGCAAGATAATAGCCGTAACCCCTGTTGATCTCACCCGCCAGCTCGTCCTCACGTATGCACTTTTTCCCCAGCGCCTCGGATATTTCACTACCGCTTACCGATCTCCCTTTTTTCAGTTTTTCCGCCAGTTGCCTGACCCTCCCCGCCGCGTCCGGACTGCCCTCACCGAAGCAGACGCAGCAAAGGGCGCATTTGCCGCAGACCTCACCGAACGCGTGGCTGTAGATGGAATCGTCATCCGGAAGGCTGCGCTTGTCCAGACCGTCTGAAACCTGTCCCAGCACCTCGCAAATACCGCTGATGGCCTGGGAGACGTCCCTCAGTCTGTCCGGAGAATCATCGACGCGCACGCTGAAGCCTTCCGTGCGCCCTCCGAATCCGGCTGCCGTCAGCGCTTGTTCCACAGCTCCCGCAGGAACAAGGCAACTGATGATTCCCCCTGCAGCCGCCTCCAAAGTGAGAATGTAGTCAAAGCTCCCCATCGTCAGTCCGCCCATAAAGCAGCACGCCGTGTAGGCCGAAGCGGCGAAGATTCTCCCGAAAAAAGCCGCGTACCCTGCCAGCAGCGCGGCGACGGGGATCACCGCGCCCTGTGTCATGCTGTACCGCGCCAGAGACGTCACACATCCTGCTGCGATTCCTGCGGACGCGCCTCCTGTCTCCCGCCGCGCCGAAGCCACCGTCAGAACTGCCGCATGCAGCAGAATGACGCCGGGGGAAATGCCGAAAAGCCTCAGCCGGCACAGCGGAATGGCAGCGGCGGCGAGCGTGATGATGAGCGAAACCGAGGCAATCCGGCTGAGTCTCTCTCCGCTCCCGAACCGCTCCGCCGCCCGGCAGGCACCGGAAAAGAACATGGCCGCCAGCCCCGCCATCGCGCCCTCAATGACAAAATACAACGTGGAATAGGAAATAACCGATCCGATCGTACCGTTGATCACGGTATTGGTGAGAATCACGCCTGCAAACGCGGCAAAAAAGGGATAGAATCTGGCGCGGTTGACGCGTCTCAGCTCCCCGAGCGCCCAACGGATCCCGCATACAGCAAGCAGCGACGCCACATGGCGAAGCCCCTCCATCGACGTGAGGACGCCGCCGTCGGTCAGGCAGCTGATGGTGCCACCCACCGCAGCGGCAGCGGCATATTGCTGAGGAACTGCCGCCATAAATGCCGCGCCTAACGGAAAATACCCTCCCGGAAGCGGAGCGCGGTTCATCAACGCGCTGATAACGGCGGCGGTAAATCCCGGAATGTATTTTTTGAGCAGCGGGAGCAGGCTTTCTTCCGGCTTTTCCCCCACGCCCGCTGCGGTTTCCTGTACGTTCATTGATCGTCATACCTCCTCTACCGGCACAAAATCCTTCCGGCGCAGCCATATTATAAGCTGCATGGGATATGTTTTTTGTCACAACGAGGCGATGGACAGACGATTTTCGCAGTATTCAAAATACCGCAAATCCCACAAGGTGCGCGGGATAATCATTCTGTCATATTCTCTTTTCGTACCAAAGCATATTTGTTAAAAATACCAGTTGCAAAATCCGCGGCAATCACGTATAATGTACTAAATAATCAGACATCGACAGGATGTTGAATTGAATCTTCAGAAAATGCTCAGAGGGAGAAGTAATCCGTGCGCACGGCACTCAGAGAAGGAACGTCATCGGCTGCAAGCGTTCCCTGTACGGCGCTCCGGACGAATGCACCCTTCATCACGCAGGTGCGAGGAATTCCGCCACACAGTATTCGCACACGTCCCGCCGCGTTAAGGCGTTGAGAGTGACAAACAGGAGTGGAACCGTGGGGTTTTCTCAAGGAAAATCTCGCCTCCGTTGTGCCTTCATTAAGGCCTGTCTGGATTCTCGGAGCATGCGTCATCCGCCGTAGTTTTTTCGCCAACGTAGCCAAACCCGCAGGGAAATACTTTGTGTATGAACGGGGATTAGGGGAAAAATGGCGGAAAGAAGTCGGCAGGACGCGTGTGAAGAGAGTCCGAACAGGCTCTTAGGCGCGACGGAGGCGTTTTTTGTATATGATGAATCAATTATCGCAATGAAAGGAATGCAAAAAAATGAGTGATCTGATGCAGGCACGCACGGTAATGGCGAAAAAGCTGAATGTCATGGTGCGAAAAATCGAAGGAGTCACCGCCTTTGTGCTGACAGGCAATGACGAATACACTCCCGACGAGATCTATTTTGTCGTCGCGGCGGCAGACGCTTCCGCAGTGTCCAAGGTATTTGCCGATCTCGATTTTCTGATCAGGCAGTTCCTCAGACCCATCGACATCCAGAAGAACGAGTCCGACGGAAAAGCCGTGACAAACTACGTGTTTGACAACGGACTGAAGGCACAGGTGATCGTCTGCGGCGAAACAAATCTCCCCTCCTTCAACTGGTGGGTTCCCTATATGGATAAGAATGGCGCCGCTATGAGCTGTTACCCTCCGGCGGCAAGAAAAACTTCCGATCCCACCACCGAAAGACCGGCATACGACAACGATTTTGACGACGCGCCTGTTTCCGTGTCGTCGCCCGCCAAACCGGTTCGTGAAACCGTTCAGGAAACTGACAGCGAGCAGCCCGAGAAGGAGATGTGGAACTACTTCTACGGCAAGGTGAACGTCGCCAAGCACGCGATCTCCGGCGGATCGGTCATATACGCCTGCGAGACCATCGGCGAGCTGCGCACGCTTCTGATCAAGCTGATCTGCGAGGCCAACGGAATCACCGAGGATTATCTGCACAGCATTGACCTTCTCCCAGAAAACCACCGCGCCGCACTCATGAAAACCTACCCGTCAAAGCCGGAGAACGGTCCTATGATCTCAGCCCTTGCCGCCGAGCTTTCGATTTTTGAAGAGCTTATGAAGAGGGCTTCGCGGTAATCGCTGTACGGTACTTACTGACTTAAGGAGCTGATAAAATTGTCAAGTTACCGTCAGGAGCTTATCAAGGCTATCATGGAAAGAGACCCCGCCGCACGCAGCGCCTGGGAGGTCAGAATGCTCTATCCCGGATACAAGGCGCTCATGTCCCATCGCCGCGCCAACTGGTGTTTCCGCCACAATCTCAAGTTTTTAGCCCGCTGGATCAGCGAACGCGCCAAGAAACGAACCGGCATTGAGATACATCCGGCGGCCAAAATAGGGCGCGGCGTCCTGATCGATCACGGAATGGGCGTTGTGATCGGCGAAACGGCGGAGGTCGGCGACGGCTGCACCATCTATCAGGGAGTCACCCTCGGCGGCACCGGCAAGGACACCGGCAAGCGCCATCCCACCATCGGCAGCAACGTCCTCATAGGCTCGGGCGCCAAGGTACTCGGCCCCTTCACAGTCGGCGACAACGCCCGCATTGCCGCCGGAGCGGTCGTGCTCAGCGAGGTGCCTGCCGACGCGACAGCCGTCGGCGTTCCCGCCCGCGTCGTCCGTGTCGCGGGGAAGATTCCCGCCGGGGATCTCGACCAGATCCATTACACCGACCCCGTCGCGCAGGATCTCTGCCGGCTCCAGTGCGAGATCGACCGCCTCCAGAAAAAGCTGGACATGGGCGGCATCGAAAATACCGACGGTGGAGGGATATGAACGCCCGGCTCCGCTGAGATAAATTAATAAGATAAAATACAGGAGGAATTCTTATGAGAATCTTCAATACGCTCACAAGGAAAATGGAGGAATTTGTGCCGCAGGTGGAAAACGAGGTCAAAATGTACGCCTGCGGGCCGACGGTCTACAATCTCATTCACATCGGTAACGCGCGTCCCATTATCACCTTTGACACCTTGCGCCGCTACTTTGAATGGCGCGGCATGAAGGTGACCTTCGTTCAGAATTTTACCGACGTGGACGACAAGATCATCAACAAGGCAAACGCGGAGGGCGTTGACTTCAAGGTCATCTCCGAGCGCTACATAGCCGAATACTGGAAGGACGTCAAGGCGCTCGGCGTCAAGCCCGCCACCATTCACCCCAAGGCGACAGAGAATATCGACAAGATCATCGAGATCATCTCGACGCTGATAGAAAAGGGACACGCCTACGAGGCGCAGGGCGACGTGTACTTCAGCACCAAGACCTTCCCTTCGTACGGCAAGCTCTCGCACCTCCCGCTGGAGGATCTGGTGGCGGGAGCCAGCGAACGCGTCGACGCAGGCGACATCAAGCGCGACCGCGCCGACTTTGCCCTCTGGAAGGCGTCCAAGGAGGGCGAGCCTTACTGGGATTCCCCATGGGGCAAGGGTCGTCCCGGCTGGCACATTGAATGCTCCGCCATGAACATTGCGCTGCTTGGCGACACCATCGACCTTCACTGCGGCGGACAGGATCTCATCTTCCCCCATCACGAGAACGAGATCGCCCAGTCGGAATGCTGCACCGGCAAGCCCTTCGCGCTTTATTGGATGCACAACGGCTTCATCAACGTCGACAACCAGAAGATGAGCAAGTCTCTCGGCAATTTCTTCACCGTCCGCGACGTGGGCGAGGCATTCGGTTATGAGCCGATCCGTCTCTTCATGCTCTCCAGTCAGTACAGAAGCCCCATTAATTACTCCGTTGACATCATCGAGCAGAACAAAGCGGCTCTCGCGCGCCTTTACACCGCCCTTGAAAACGTGGAGTTCTACCTCTCCAAAGCGCCCTCGGGCTGGCAGGAGGGCGAGGACGCAATAAAGGAACAGCTTCTCTCCCATAAGCAGCATTTCATCGACTCCATGGAGGAGGACTTCAATACCGCCGGCGCTGTCTCCGCGATCTTCGACCTCGCGCGCGACATCAACACCCACCTTGGCGCGTCGTCCACACATTCCAGAGAGCTGGCGCAATTCGCCCTCGACCTTTACAACGAGCTGACGGGCGTACTGGGACTTCTCTACAACCGTAAGTCGGACGACGACCTTGACAGCGAAATCGAAGCCCTCATTCAGCAGCGTCAGGCAGCGCGCAAGGCGAAAAACTTTGCCGAAGCCGACCGCATACGCGACGAGCTGAAGGCGCAGGGCATCATCCTTGAGGACACACCGCAGGGCGTAAAGTGGCACAGAAGCTGATCGACCTGCCTCTCCGTCACCGCGCGTAAGGGCTTTTGATCCGCGCACGGCGGTTCCGTCAAAAATATGCAGAGACTTGTACATCCGGGATGGCTCACAGCCTCCCGCGTGTACAAGTCTTTTTGTCTGCGATGGCTGCAAAATAAGCCGCTCCGCAAGCTGAAAGCGTCAGCCCACAGAGCGGCAGAGTGTTTATTTGAGCGTGTCAGATGTGTCCATGATCCAGAGCAGGTCAGATATACCCGTCGTAATCATGGGCGGTAATCGCGTTTTTGTACCAGTGCAGCTTGTCTACCGCGAACTGCTCCTTTTCATCCGCGACAAACCAGGCGCCCTCTATGTCGATCACATCGATTCTCGGCTGGAGATGGAGCCTGTTTTCCTTCAGGTAGAGCAGCACGGTTTTAATGATCTTCTGTTTTTTTGAGAAGGTAACGGCGGTGTAGCCCCTGTACCATGAGGCCTTGGTGCGGGTTTTAACCTCGACAAACACCAGATATTTGTCGTTCCTCACAATCAGATCAATCTCGCCGTACCTTGTCTGATAATTTCTCTCAACAAGTGCAAATCCGTTCCGGAGAAGCATATCCAGCGCGGCGTCCTCGCCGGCTTTGCCTGTCGCTCCGATATTCAACGTTCTCACGCTCCCGCATCAGATTGATCACATGATATACACCGTCGCCGCAGCGGAATAGACCTTGCCGCCTGTCGCGTCGGTGACGAGGCAGCGCACCTGCATCTCATCCCATGTGGCGTTGGAGATGGCCGTCGTGGAGGCCGTCGTGCGTCCGTTCCACAGATTCCAGGAGGTCTGACCCGCTTTTTTGAAATACCATTGGTATTTCAGACCGGTGCCGCTCGCCTTGACGGTGAAGGTGACGCTGTCTCCGGCGGCAAGCGCCACATTACCCGGAGAGGACGTGATCTTGAGCGGAGCGGCGATGGTCACGGTGCAGGCGTCGGAATAGGTGCTGCCGTTGCTGTCCGTAACCCTGCAGCGAACCTGCATGTTGTTCCATGTGTCGTTGGCGGTGGCGGAGGTGGACGCTGTCGTGTGTCCGTTCCACATCGCCCATGAGGTCGCGCCGGCTTTCCTGATGTACCACTGGTACTGCAGCGTGCCTGTGCCGGTCGCCTTTACGGTGAAGGTGGCTGTCGAGCCGGCATATACCGCGATATTCTGGGGCTGCCGGGTAATGGTGGGAGCCATTCTGACCGTGATCGTCGCGGGGTTGGAAACTGCCGTGCTGCCCGCCGCGTCGGTGACAATACAGTAAACCTTCATGCCGTCCCATGTGGCATTGGCAGTCGCGGAGGTGGTGGCAGTCGTGTGATTGTTCCACTTGGTCCAGCTCCCGCCCGTCTTCTTGAAGTACCACTGATAGGTCAGGGTGCCTGTTCCGGTTGCCTTCACGGTAAAACTGACGGACTGACCGTTATTCACGGTGACGTTGGCGGGATGGGAGGTGATGGTGAGCGGCTTGACTAAGGAGATTTTCGCAGCGGAGGAATTGAGCGTGCCGTTGGCATCCTTTACCTTGCAGTAAACCTGCATGCCATCCCATGTATCCCCCGCGACGGCGGAGGTGGTGGCGGTGGTGTGGTTCTTCCAGATGCTCCACGAGGTCTGACCTGCCTTCTTGTAATACCACTGATAGGTCAATGTGCCGGTTCCCGTCGCCTTGACGGTGAATTTTGCGGTATCGCCCGCGTTCAGGGAGAGATTCGCGGGCTGCTGCGTGATTTTCAGCTTGGCCGTGACACTGAGGGTGAGAATGTTGGATCCGACGGAGTTGCCCGCGCTGTTCTTTACGACGCAGCGCACCTGCATGCCGTCCCATGTGGCATTGGCAGTCGCGGTGGTTGTCGCGGTCGTGCGGCTGCTCCAATTGCTCCACGCAGTCTGACCGGCTTTTTTGTACTGCCACTGATAGGTAATGCCCGCGCCGGTAGCGGTCGCCTTAAAGGTCACGGAGTCCCCTTCCGTCAGAGCGGTCGAGGGAGTCGCCGTGACGGATACGGTGGGAAGCTCGTTGGAATAATTGTAAATGAATTTCGGGGCATTGAGCAGACATTCGTTGCCCGTCGCTTTGATGCCGTCGCTTTTCAGGGATTCCCATTTCGCCTGTGTGCCGGTGAATTTGACAGTCTGGAGCGCGGTGCAGTTCTTGAAGGCATTGCTTTCAACGGTGGTCAGCGCCTTGGGAAGCACGATCTCTTTGAGTATGATACACCCGTTGAAGGCATACGAATTGATTGTCACAACATGATTGCCTACCGTCACGCTTTCCAGACTGGTGCAGCCGCTGAAGGTTTCGCGCTGGAGCGTGACCACCTTATCCGGGATGACCATGGTCGTGAGTCCTGTACAGCCCTGGAATACGCCGTCGCCGCTGTAATTCTTGCCCAGGTTGACAAGGTTGGAATTAGGCTCAAAAATAACGGAGGTCAGATTTTTCAGATTTTTGAAGGCGCTGTAGTCGATGTCCGTGACAGAAGCGGGGATGACAATTCCCGTCAGATTGCTGCAGCCCTCAAACGCCGAATAGCCGATGGAAAGCAGTCCGCTTCCCAGTCTGACGGAGCTGAGATTGCTGCAGTTCTTGAAGGCGCAGTCCCCGAGCGTTTCCACTTTGTTGGGAATCACAACGCTTTTCAGATTGGTGCAGTTGTTGAAGGCCGATACCCCGATAGACTTGACGCTGCTGCCGATGGTCACGCTGGTCAGCGCGCTGCAGCCGCTGAAGGTCTCGCGCTGAATCTCCGTCAGCTTGTCGGGGAGAACGATGGACTGGATAGAGGTGCAGCCCTGGAACACGCCGTCGCCGCTGTAATTCTTGCCGAGCGTGGTCAGGTTGGAGCCGGACGCAAAGGTCACGTTCTTCAGATTCTTGAGGTTTTTGAAGGCGCTGTACCCGATCTCGGTGACGGAGGCGGGGATGGCAATCCCGGTCAGGGAGCCGCAGCCCTCAAACGCGGAATAGCCGATGGTGAGCAGACCGCTGCCGAGTCTGACGGAAGAAAGATCCGTACAGTTGCGGAAGACACCCTCCCCTATCGATTCCACGCCGTTGGGAATGACGATGGCCGTCAGGTTGCCGCAATCTTTGAACGCGTACGCGCCGATGGTCTTGACGCCGCTGCCGATCGTAACGCTTTCCAGATTGGTGCAGCCGCTGAAGGTTTCGCGCTGAATGGCGGTCAGCTTGTTCGGAAGGGTGATCTCCGAAAGATTCACGCAGTTCTGGAACACGCCGTCGCCGCTGTAATTCTCCCCCAGCTTATTCAGATTGGAATTGGCGCCGAAGGTGACGTGTTCCAGATTCTTACAGCCCTTGAACGCGCTGTATCCGATTTTGGTCACAGAGTCGGGAATGGCGACGCTGCTGAGGTTGGTACACTGATAAAACGCAGAGTCGCAGATCGAGGTGATGTTTCCGGAAAAAACGACCCGGGTGATAGACCCTTTGAAGTCCGACCACGGATTTTTTTTCATTTCGCCGGTTCCGCTGACAGTGAGAACGGAGGTGCTCTCGTTGTACGACCACGTCATCGCGTCGCCGCAGCTTCCGCTGGTTTCCCCTGCCGCATAGGTACGGGGAGCAATCGTCGTTCCGGCGGAGGAGGCAGCGAGAGCGCCGCTTCCGCACGACAGGAACATGGCGGCTGTGAGCGCAGCCGCAAGGAGTTTTTTGCCAAACATGATCCATCAATCCTTTCAGAAATTAAAATATTCAGATTTTAATGATCTTCTTTTTGGGTTTGGGGGCAATCTGAGGGGTATCGGTGAGCTGCGCCATCACCACACGGTAAAGGGTTTCCGGGTCGTCAAGGAACCTGTCGCGCACCACCGTGGCGTAATTGTAGGTCGGCACATAGACCTTGACGCTCATGGTATCCATTTCACCGTCACAAACCGTGCAGGTGACGTGATAGCCCTTGTCGCACGCCTCGATGCGGGTTTTGTTCTGCCTGCTGACATGGCGCCGGTTAATCAGCTTGGACATGGCGTCGAGCGATTTTTCCCGGATGGTAAGCGGGAGCGCGTCATAGAGCGTGTCGGCAATGACCTTGCCGCTTTCGGTGATCCCGAGCGCGCCGTTCTCTTTGTTCTCCACGATATTCTCATGTCTTACGAGTGAGGAAATCGCGTCACTGACCTCGAAATAATTGGCAAGTCCCTTTTCAAGGAAAATATCCGACATCTCCTTGCGCGAAAGCGGCTGGGTACAATGGCTGAGCAAAAAGCAGACCAATACCTTGATATCGCTCTTGTTTTTCAGTCCGTCAGGTCTTACGCCGCCTGTGAAAGCATCAATATTGTCCTGCTGCATCTGCACAAGCCTCCTAATGGTTTGCATAAACCGGAATTTTTTAAGGAAACGCTGAATAAATCGATTCTCGCACCGCATAAAAGCGCATCCCCCGCGGCGCGGAATCGAAGGCTGCGTATTTATTCAAGGTGTCCTTTATATTTTACTCTCAAACCCGTCTGATTTCAATAGAAAAAAAGAATATTATAGATTTAGCACAAAATACCGATGATAATTTACCAAAAAAATTTTCAAAAACGGTTCCAATTTTTAGATTGTTATGGTATAATCATTGAGAAAGGATGTGTCTCATCAGTAATGGAGAATAAAAACTACACGATAAAATGCCCCGAGTGCGGCACAGACATCGAGGTTTCCCGCCCTGCGATCATCAATGTGCAGAACAATCCCGAATATAAGGTACAGGTGCTCTCAGGCGCACTGTTTAACGAAAAGTGTCCGAAGTGCGGACAAAATCTGCAGGTAGTGTCGAGAATCACCTATCACGATATGGAAAAGCGGCTCATGATCTACTTCCGCCCGATCACATCGCAGGAGGAGCTTAAGACCTTCGACTACGAGGCCATCAGAAGCGCCATCGAGGACAATTTCAAGGCTCCGAATTACGCCATCCGTGTGGTTACTACCGTCAACGAGCTGATGGAAAAAATCAAGATCGCAGAATTCGGTCTCAACGACGGCGTAATAGAAATAGCCAAGTTCGTCTATTTTGATCTTTTCACCAAGCAGTTTGATGGCATCGGTGTTATCAATGTGTATTACGAACGCCGCGATGATAAGGACGCCCTCATCTTCTTCTGCAACGACGGCAGAACCCGCTCCATCATGATCGATCCCGAGGTTTACGCTTCGATTGAAAAGCGCTTCTCGGCGGTTGTCAACGCCATTTACACCTCCCGCGTTTGCATGGTCGGCCGCGACTGGGCGCTCCGCATGATCAAGGCTTACAGCAAGCTCGACAGCGAAAAGCAGAGCGCCGCCGCCGAGGTCAAGCCCGAGCTGAAGCTCCTTGATTCCGAGAGCTGACGCCGACATTTCCCGATGAAAACCAAACCGTCTGCCGGTTCCTTTAGAGCGCCGGCAGACGGTTTGTTTGTTATGTGTGTCAATCGATCGGGGGGCTTACGCCAGTCCGTTGTCCTTGCAGTACTGGATGTTCTTCTTGTGCTCGGCATAGGTCTCGGCGTAGTAGTGGTTGCCCTTTTTGTCGTTGAAGAAGAAATACGCCTTGCAGTCCTTGTCCGGATAGACGGCAGCTCTGATGGAATCGGCGGAGGGATTGCAGATGGGACCTTTGGGAAGTCCGACGATGTCATAGGTGTCATACTCGCTGCGGAAGCCCTCGGGACGTTCGTCGCTGGCGACGTAAGGATAATAGTGCGTCGCGTCGGATTGCAGCTTGCCGCCGGTGCCGCTGACCGTCGGGTTCTCCATGCGGTTCCAGAACACGGCGGAGATCTTGTCCCGCTCGGCATTGTCAGGGGATTCGCGCTCGATGATCGACGCTAAGATCACCGCCTTGTCAAAGCTCATCTCCACCCTTTTGAAGCCCTCGCCGTTGGCATTGGCGTAGCTCACCGTTTCATCGGACACTCTGACGGCGAAATTCTTCAAAAACCGTTTGATGACCGACCTCGGGTTTTCTCCCACATAGAAGGTATATGTATCGGGATAGAGATACCCCTCAAGCGGATATTCCCTTTGCTGCAGAATGTCGTTTGACGGCAGGAAGGAATAATCCGGCGTAAAGTCCGTGACCCTCATCTCATTGTAAAAATCCTCCGCGGCGCAAACCCCGTTGTTCTCCAGAAGCGCGCCGTACTGCCGCACCGTGCGTCCCTCGGGAAAGGTGACGTTGACGGTAGCAGGCTCAGCGGAGGTCTGGCGCGTACCATCCGCATCCGCTCTGTCCTTCAGAAGCTTTACGGCAAGGATTCCGCCGCAGAGCAACAGCGCGACAATCAGCATGACGCCAAGGAACCGGAAGTTAGCTGTGTCCTTCTTTTTAGCCGTCCGCGTCCGGCTTCCCGCCTGACGGGAGCTTGCTCCCGCGCGCGTCCGCCGCGTGACGGCGCCCCGTCCGGATCTAACGTCTGCGTTTTCCTGTCCCGACCGTTGCCGCTGCCTTCCCTGAGGCTGTCCCCGCTCCGGTCTTTCTCTTTCGTTCAATTATGATCGCTCCCTTCAAAGCTATGTTCTGTTTCATTATACAGAAATCCCCGGCATATGTCAAATGAAAAAAATCGGAGTGCAATACTCGGTGGCAAAAGAGAATCCGGAAAGTCATCGCAAACCGTTGCAAAATAATGACGGGGCTGATATAATATATCCAGAAACCATTCGGAAAAAGGAGAAAAGCCGCAAGATGAATACTGTCCCCAAAGTCACCCCCTGTGACTGCCACCTGCACACGGATAATTCCTTCGACAGCGAAACCCCCGCCGAAAGGCTCGCGGAGCGCGCGCGGGAGCTGAAAATCAACTACATCGCCATCACCGACCACTGCGACATTCTGGAATGGAGCGACGAAAACATCGCCCGCTCCAACGCGCAGGCAGCCGAGCTGAATGAGAAATACAGCGATCTCACGGTGCTGCGCGGGATAGAGCTGGGCGAACCGCTGCAGGCTCCCGAACAGACGTCGATCGCGCTGAATCTATGCGAATACGACTTCATTCTCTGTTCGCTTCACAATATCGCCAACGAAGAGGATTTTTACTTCCTGCACCCGGACAGGCAGCAGGCGCAGGAGCTGATAAGACGTTACTTTGACGAGCTGCTGGAAACGGTGCGGTGGAACCGTTTCGACTCTCTCGCGCATTTCACCTATCCCCTTCGCTACATCACCGACCGGGACGGCGTACAGGTGGACATGGCGCGCTATAAGCCGGTCATAAGGGAAATTCTCGCCACCCTCGCCGCCAACGGCAAGGCGCTGGAGATCAACACATCGGGACTCCGCAGTCCGACCGGCTTCCTTCTCCCCACCGTGGAATATATCCGCGAATTCCGTGAGTTGGGGGGCAGATACATCACCCTCGGCAGCGACGCGCATGTCCCCGAACACATGGCAGTCGGCATGAGGGAGGGCATTGCTGCCGCAAAACAGGCGGGATTTGACTGCGCGACCGTCTTCATCAACCGCCAGCCCGTCGAAATTCCCCTCTGATTCTCAGAACAAGATGGCATTACAGAGGAAGGCTCCGCCTTGAAACCATTCATTTCAGGGCAAAGCCTTCCTTCTTTTTTTGTGCGATGATGCTCCGGACGCTTTACGCCGCCTCTGGCGCGAGCCGGTAGCCCTGCCCCCAGATGGTCTGGATGTAGTTCTGACCCTCGGTCGCGCGGCGAAGCTTGCCGCGGAGATTGCTCATGTGGACGTTAACCGTGTTGTCCTCGCTGTAGTAGGTCTCTCCCCACACCGTCTCGAAAATGCTGATCTTGCTGAACACCTTGGAGGGACTCTTGAGCATCATCTCAAGAATACCGTACTCGATGGCGGTAAGCTCAAGGTGAACGCCCCTGACGGTGACCTCGCGGGTATCAAGATTCAATTCAAGGTCGCGGTAGGTGAGGATCCTCGCCTTGCTCCTGCGGCAATGTCTGATGTCGCGCTCCGCGCATTCGAGAGCGCCGTCCACCGCCTCGGGACGTTCGCAGGAGCAAAGAAGCTCCACCTTGGCTCCGTCGAGACCGGTAGACGCGTAGTTGATCACATAGCCGGACTGTACGAGCAATGCCTCGATGTTCTCCGACATACAGCCGTCCTCTTCAATAATAAAAACCTTATAGGCAATTTGCATAGGTTAAAACCTCCCCGCTTTTTCAGAAATGTTTTCAGCTCATGAGAAATCATGGCATTTTCTGCCCTGCCGATTCATTCGCAGCAGCAAAAAAGCCCACGATCCCCTCCAAATAACCCCGACAACAAGGCAATGGAAAAGCACGCAGGTTTTATAATTATACATAAGGATATAAATATAAAAGCGCAGTTCAGATCATGCAATGCTTTATGATGTTATCAGGATAACTGCCAATACATAAGAAAGTAGAACCCGGCCGGCATACAAGCCGCAGCCGAAAAAGCCTTATCTCCTCCAATTAACGGACATAAAGGCCTTTGTAGACGATTGGCACAACGAACCCGACGACACATTTTTATAACGCTGTAAACGTCATAAAAAAGTCTCAGAATTTCGTGTACCCCGAAAGATCATAAAACAGCTTCATTGAACGCACTCCTTTTTCATAATTTCTTTGCTTATATAGTAACACTCTATTCACAACTTGTCAAGAGTATGATTCAAACTTTAAGTTTTCTTAAGAATTAAGCCGAAGAAGGACACAAACCCATCAAATGCCCATAAAAAACGATAATGCCCGGCACACAGCGAAAGAAGCCGTGTCATCGGGCATTGCACTGCATATTTTATTAATGAATCAGCAAAAGTATCCTACGCGTTAAATCGACAATTGTACAAGACTTAACCCATTTGCCATCTCATTGCCAAAATAGCCTGATATGTTGATTATCTTACCTGCTCACCGAAAACATCACGCTCAACAAAGAGATCGTTGACGGTTACGTTGAAAACCTCAGAGAAGCCCTTCAGCTCAATATCGGTAACGGTGCGCAGACCGTCCTCAATTCTGGAGATAGAGCCTCTGCAAACATAAACGCCCTTCTCGTCGAGTTTATCGGCAAGATCCTGTTGACTCATTCTTCTTGTAACTCTTAGAATACGAATGTTTTCTCCTACGATGTTGTTTTTTTCACCGTTGATTATACGCGGCATTTCATATCACCTCTAAAAAAGATAAAAAGTTATCGCTGTCTGTCTCTGAAAAACGGTATATCAAAGCCGACAGGACAGACAGCACATAAGATTTACGCTTTTTATTCTATGTATTTCCTGTCGGAATATCCGGGATCGTAGGACGGATCCCGGAGCACATCGGCCAAGGCAAAAACACACGGAAATTGCCTTGTTAAGCGATACTGAGCGTATCACTAAACCCAACGTTATTATACTACATAAAATAAAAATTTGCAATAGCTTTTTGTCCCTAAAATAGGGAATTTCAGGGCAAAATACTAATTGTTTACAATTGGTCAAAGAATGAATTCCCGTCAAAATGCAGAAATGATGTGTGTCATCACACGATAAGCTGTTCTCTGATGGATTTAATGATTTTGCGCTCACGTCGTGACACCTGCACCTGTGTCATTCTCAGAGCCTTCGCAACATACGACTGGGTTTTTCCCCGGAAATACCGCAGACGGATGATCTCCCGGTCATTGGCGTCCAGTGTCGCGATCACCTCCCGCAAGGCGACGAGATCCACCAGCGACTCGTCAAAGCTCTCGGAGGGGACGTCCTCCTCGGACTCCCCGCCGTCACGCTCCGCCGTCAGGGAAAGCACGGGGCGCGAAGCGTCTATCGCCTCCGCAATGCTCTCCGGCTCGACCCCCAGTCTCTTGGCAAGCTCTCCCACCGTGGGATCGCGTCCCTCGGCGCTGCGGAATTCCTCCTCGGCGCGGTGAATTTTCAGCCCTAAATCGCGCAGACTGCGGCACACCCTGACCGAGCCTCCGTCACGGAACAGGCGGCGTATCTCGCCCAGTATCGCCGGAACCGCATAGGTGGAGAACCGCACGCCACGGCTGGCGTCGTAGCCCGCCGCCGCCTTCACCAGTCCCTCGCAGCCCGACTGATAGAGGTCGTCGTAATCAATGCCCCTGCCTATGTAACGACGTGCGCAGGCGTGAACCAGACCGATATTCTCGGTAACGAGCCTGTCCTGCTCAGCCGTCATGGCGGTATCTCTGCGCCACGCGCTTTTCCATGGTGACAGTCGTGCCCTTGCCGACTGCCGAACGTACCCTGAGCTTATCCGTAAAGCTCTCCATGACGGCAAAGCCCAGACCGGCTCTCTCGCTGCCGCCGGTGGTGAAAAGCGGCTCCCTTGCCTTCGCAACGTCGGGTATACCGCATCCCTTATCCCTGACGGAAATGCAGACGCGCCCGTCGTCGTAGATTTTCGCCTCGATCCAGATATTGCCGATGGTATCGCGGTAGGCGTGAACAATGCAGTTGGTCACCGCTTCGGAAACAGCCGTCTTGACGTCGGTCATTTCCTCGATGGTAGGGTCAAGCTGCGCCATGAACGCCGCCACGGCTGTACGGGCAAAGCTCTCGTTTGCCGAATTGCTGGGAATTACCAGCTTCATTTCATTTTTTGCTTTAGCTCTCATGATATATTATATCCTCACTTTGTTATCAAATAATAACCAATTATTACATTAAATAAAATGTAAATATTGCTTCATTTATCACTTAAATACATCCAGCCTTCCCATTCCGGCGAGCTTCATCATCCGCTCGATCATAGGAGGGGCATTCACCACGCGAACCGAGCCGCCGTAAGCCGCCGCGTTCCTGTACCTTCCCATGATCAGACCAATGCCCGACGAATCCATGAACCCGACCCCCCCGAAATCCATGACAAGCAACCCGGGGCGGAGCATTTCCGTCTCGCGGTCGATGCTCTCGCGGAATTCCGAGGCGGTGTGATGATCGATCTCCCCCGACAGCAGCGCCACAAGGGTATCGCCCTTTCTTTCAAATACAACCGACATGAAACATTTTCCTTTCCGCACAAAAAAATGCACATAAGCTATCCTTGTAAAAAAGAATAACTTATGTGCATGAAAAATTAGCGCAAAGTTTGACGAACAAGCAGAATTTCTTTTTTCGGAGTGAACCATCTCTTTCACCCGTCAAAACGCATTACAGCCCGAATTTTTTGGTAATGCCGGAAGGAATCTTATCGGCAATGCCACCGGGCAGCTTGTCGGCGAGATCCTTGAAATCGACCTTTGCCACCGCTTCAAACGCCTTCTCGCACTGATCCTTCGGCAGCTTGGTCTCCTTGACAAGGAATTCGATCGCGTCGTCCTTGCTTCTGATCGTACCCGCCGCGCTCTTGAGCTTCTCAATCGCGTCCTGCAGCTTCTTATCCATCATTTCACCCCCAGAGGAACGCAGCTACGCTGCGCCAAGATTTTATTTGAACGGCGATTGGCAAACAGTGATTATCTCCAAGAAAGAGTTAGCGTTGTCACTGTGTGCTTCCCGCCGGTCAGATCAGTCTGACGAAAACACCTGTTCCATCGTGCCGTAAAATATATCGTCGTGTCCGGCCATCAGGTCACAGAAGCGCTCAAAGCGCTCCCATCCCTTTTGCAGGTCGAATTCATAGCTGTGTCCCCATAACAGGAACACCTGCGGGCTGTCGGACTGCAAAGCGATAAAGGCACGCGCGAGGTCAAACAACTCGTCCTCCTTATGGCGGCAGGTAGGGGCAATGTCCAGCCTGTCCTCCGGCATGCCGAAGGAATGGGTGGAGCGCACTCCCCTCGCGTAATCCACGCCGCAGAGATTCAGCAGGAATTTCACCCTTTTATTGGTATTGCCGAAGGGATAGGCAAATCCGTTGACTCTCCGCCCGAAAAGCCCTTCAAGCGCGGCAACGTCTTCCCGCACCTCCTGAAACAACTCGCCGTCGGAAAGCTGCGTCAGATCGCAGTGATGCAGCGTGTGCGAAGCAATGCCGTGTCCCTTGTAAAGCGCCGGCAGCCCCTCGGGGGGCATGCGTTCGATCCGCACGCCGTCTGTCTCCCAGAGATAGGGCGGCTCCATCAGCCCCGCGTTGAGATTGAAAGTGCATTTCAACCCGTATTGATTCAGCATCCGCACCAGACGCACGTCCTGCCACACGCCGTCGTCGTAGCTCAGCACAAACGCCTTGCGGTATTGTTCTGTCCAGTTCATGTGTCACCGTCCCAGCACTGCTGTGATCAGCAGCGATTTTCCGTCCGCGCTCGACGCGGTAATCCTGCCCCTGTGCGCCTCCACGACCGCCCGCGCAATGGACAGCCCTATCCCGTAGCCGCCGGTCTGGGAATTCCTCGACTTGTCGGCGCGGTAGAACCGGTCAAACAGCCTTCCCAGCTCCGAGGTGTCGACCTTCTCCGCCGTATTGAATACCTCAATGCAGACGCTTCTCCCTTTGGCATACGCCCTGAGGGAGATGGTTCCCTTTTCATCGGAGTATTTCAGCGCGTTGTCAAGCAGAATCGAAATAAGCTGCGCGATCGCCTTTTCGTCTCCGCAGAGATTGAGCATCGGCTCCACGTCCACCGTAAAGGTCTTCTCCTGCACTCTGGCAAGCGACTGAAAGGACTGCGCCGTTTCGGTGATCACATCCGACAGCGGGAAGTCGATCATCTGCACCTGCGGTTTTTCCTCCTCCATACGGGAAAGGTAGATGAGATCCTTTGTCAGCGAGGAAAGTCGCGCCACCTGCGCTCGGATGTCCTTGATCCACTCGTTGTCCTCGCCACAGTCCATTTCAAGAATCGTCGCGTCCGCGTCAATGATGGTGAGCGGCGTCTTGATTTCATGTCCCGCGTCGGTGATGAAGGACTTCTGCTTTTCGTAGCTCTCCTGCACCGGCTTCATGACCATCCGGGAGAGCAGCACCACCAGCGCCGCGACCGCGATCATGCCCGCCAGCGAGACCGCCACGCTGTACAGAAGGAAGGAGCGGAAGGAATTGAGTCGGCTGCGGCAGTCAAGGAAAATAATGACCGTGTCGCTGCCATCCTGCTTTTTTAAATATCTGTAATGGGACACAAAGCCGCTCGTGCCGCCATCCTCCCACACCTGTAGGGCGTATTCCTTTGCCGTATCGGTGTCGACGGCGGCGATCCGGCCGGTGTCCACGGAGGAAACAATCCCGCCGCAGGTAACGCGGACGGTAAAGAACCGCGATTCATACGGCAGCTCGGGGGACTGGTCGGGCGACAGCTCGTCAAACAGTCCGCTTTTTTTTCTCCGCTTGAACCCGTCGTAATGTCGGGGGAATTCGCCGTTGTCGTTGTACTCGGCAAGCACCTCAAGCACGCTGTCGCTGTCATTCACCACGCGGCTGTAGTTCAGAATATTGATGGCGCTCATGATCACCGTCAGTACCAGGAAGACCGACAGCACCGACACGCCGATGAATTTGTGCCGCAGCTTCCTGATCATTCCACCGCCTCCAGTGAATAGCCTGCGTTCCTCGACGCCTTGATTCTGATGTCGGCGCCCAGCGCGGTCAGCTTCTTGCGAAGGTAGGAGATGTACGCCCACACCACATTGATCTCGGAGTCGCTGTCGAAGCCCCAGATCTTCTCCATCATCCTCTCGGTGGAAATGAGCTGCTTAGGATTGCTCATGAGCAGCTCCATGACCTGAAATTCCTTGTTTGCCAGCCGGAAGCTGCCGTTGGGCGAGGATAATTCATAGGTCGTGCGGTCAAGCGAGATGTTTCCCATGGTCAGCACCGAGCTTTGAGAGCCGGAGCGCCCTCTTGTCATGGCGCGGATCCTCGCCAGAAGCTCCTTGGTATCGAAGGGCTTGGTAAGGTAATCGTTGGCGCCGCAGTCCAGCCCTGTCACACGGTCGTCGATCTCCGACTTGGCGGTGAGCATCAGCACGGGAATGCTGTTGCCCTTGGCGCGCAGTCTTTTCAGCACGGTCAGACCGTCCATCTTCGGCATCATGATGTCCAGGATCAGTCCGTCGTATTCTCCCACCGACAGATAATCCAGCGCTTCCTCGCCGTCATACGCCGCGTCAACGGAATAGTTGTTCTTTTCCAGAATGACGGTGAGCGCCTTGGAAAGCGACCTCTCGTCCTCAGCAATCAGCAGTCTCATGCAGCGTCCTCCATTTATTTGATAAAAAAGTATTCTATAAACAAAAACGTGTCCATGATCGCTATCGTAAAAAAGACCCACATTCTGAACCTCGTTCGTTCCGCCCGGTACAGAAAATAGTAATTTGCAAATTCCTCCACAAAGCAGACCCACGACAGAATCATGATCGTAACAAGACAAATTTTAGTGATC
>ONDC01000091.1 GCA_900316495.1 uncultured Eubacteriales bacterium | reverse complement strand
AACTGTGATTGTCTCAGACTGTACGCTGTTGCCGTTGCCGTCAGAGACGACACAGTAAACCTGCATGCCTTCCCATGTCTTGTTGGCGGAAGCAAAGGTGGAAGCGTAATCATGACCCGGCCAATAAGTCCATGTGGCAACGCCGGGCTTCTTGTAGTACCACTTGTAGGTGAGGTCACTGCCCGCCGCCTTCAGTCTGAAATAGGTCTTGACGCCGTCAGAGGTCTTGACGTCGGTGGGCTGCTGTGTGATCCTGAGAACCTCCGTCTTGCTCCAGACCGCATAGAGAGTCGTGTTGGCGCTGAGCTTGACCTTCTCGCCGGCCTTGTAATCCGCTTTTGTCGCCTTCTTGGACTTTGCCCAGCCTTCAAAGGCATAGCCCTCGCGTGTGGGAACTGTCTTGCTGAGAGCGGTGGACTTGTTGACGGTGAGCTTCTGATTCTTGGGCGCGTTCTTGCCGCCATTGGCGTTAAACTTGACCGTTACCTTCTTGGCAGCATTCTTCTTCGTCTTCACAGCGCTCTCAATCGAGTTCCATGTCTTTTTATTGGCAACGCCGTTCGCCTTGATCTTGTGATCCTTCTGGAACTGCTTGACTGCCTTGGCGGCATTGCTGTCAAACTTCGCGTTGGTTTTTGCATTGTAGCCGAGATAGACAAGCGCGGTCTGAACGTAAAGCACATCGTTGCCGCTGAGAACCTTCTTGCCCTTGGTGTAGGTGAGTTTTCTGCTGTACTTGACCTTGATGCTGTCGGGATCGACCGCCGCAGAGGTTTCCTCTGTCTTGACGGCTGTGTCTGTCTGAGCCGCAAGCTTGGCAGATGATTCCGCCTCTTTTGTAACCTTGGCAGAGCCAGAAGAAGCCTTCTTGGCTCCGTAGAGCGATTCATAGTAATTGTCAGTGGGCTGAACAACGTGGCAGATACGGCGTCCTCTGCCTGTCGTCTGCCATTTGTTAAGCTCTGACCATGTCATTTTGTTGACCCTTACCAGACCCTTGCCGTCGGAATTGCCGTCAATATAAGTGACATAATCCTCATTGTAGCCGAGAATGACAAAGGAATGTGCCTTGCCGCCGTTGAAGGAGCCGTCCTTGTTGGCTGTGGTGCGCACATAGGCGCCGACTCTGACGCCCGCCTTGACGAACTGTCTGTAGGAGAATGTGCTCTCACGACGGATCACAGCTTTGGAATGCTTGAAGGAAGAACCATTGCCGACCCATTCATTAAAAAGGGTATTGTAGACGGCGTTGGCATATATGTAGCACTGCCAACCGTAGGTTCTGGAGCCTGTGGTGCCGTTCTTGATATAGAATTTGTTGGCGCGTGTCATTTTGGAGGAGCCGAGCGGCGCTTTGGTCTGGCTGCTGCAACCGCTGCCGGCATACAATCCGATGTTGCCGTTGAAGACCTGTTTAAGCTTGCCGGCAAGCTCGGGAGAAGATGTAAAATCATATGCGTTCATCTGACCGGATTTTGTGATATGAGAGGCAGCGTAAACCTGGTTGAAATCAGAAACAGGAACTGTTGCTGCAAGAGCTGTGAACATGAGTGCAAGCGCTGCTACTTTCTTTTTGAAACTTTTCATCTTAATTCCCTCTCCTTATGTTCGTCCTTGATAATTACGAACCATCGTCAAAGTGTTTACTGATTTGTTCCGAATCGGTAACATCCGGTTACAAGCTCCCGGCTGTTTAATGTCAACTCGGTAACAAAGGTTACAAAAGATTAACATCATTATAACCTAAGACTTCCAAATAATCAACCCTTCTGTGACACTTTCATGCACATGTACATTTTTGCTCCTGATTTGGAAATGCTTTTGTGTAATAGTTTTAAATGCAAGCCTTTTACTTTCACAATAAATGCGATAATTCCATTTTTTTGTAACTTTTTAATTGTAACATCTTCCTGTAGTCGCTCAAATAAGGTGATGAGTTCGTGATGTTTTTCGATTTCAGGGAATTTATGGGACTGATGTTCTTATAATACAACTAATAGCGCCATATCGCTTGTCAAAAACGGCAAAAACACCATAATCCGTCAAATATACCTTGTATTTTGCGATAAATGGTTATATAATAGTTACAAATCCATCCCAGTAAGGAGCATATAGCAATGAACCATACAAGCACCACAAAAAGCAGCTTCCGCTCTGTACACAGGACGATCAGACGAACATTGGTCGCGGTCATCTCTATTGCAGCCGTTTCCGCCGCCTTCATCCTGCCTGCCGCGGGCTGCACCTCCAAAAATGACAGCCGATTTAAGTCAATCAGCCTCAGCTATCCGGAAAAGAACCGTATCGCCACTCTTTTGGAGTGTGTCAGCGGCACCGAATACGACTGCGGCAATCCCGATAACGAGGATCTCGCGCTGATATTTACAATCGACCCGTTGTCCGGGTTCTGGTGGATGTTTCAGGACGAGAACGCAGAAGCCGATAGGCAGGTATTTCTGGTAGATGATGAAACCAGAGAATACATTCCTGACCCGCTCAACGCGTTTCATTACGGAACCGAGCACGGCAGGGGAGGGTATGTGCGATATGACGGAGAAGCGGTTGACCATCTGCTCAGGGGCGTTATGAATATGGAACCGACGCACAACACCAAGCCAAGGGGACTCTCCGAAAATGTGGAGGAATCCTCGTCCGAGTCAGACTCCGCACTCCTGTTCTACTATTATAAGGGATATTATTACATAGAGATCGAAGATGGATTCTGCGGGATACTGGAGGGCATAGGAATCAAATATGACTGTGTTGTATCCGATGGCAATGACTACCACATCCGATACATAATCCCCTCCTATTCCTATGAGGACGACGAGCAAGGAGGCACCGTCACCCTCCCCGAGGAAACGGCATATGCCACTCTCCGAAGAAGTATGGTCAACGGCAGCGAATGCTGGTCCATCGTCAGACTCAGCAACAAGGATTATTTTGATTTTTCACGTTACAGTTTCCTCCAATCTGATGACAACTGGGAAAAGCTGTATATCAATTACATTAAACAAAATGAAAAAGAAAATGATTCCAGCGAATACGCACTGGTCTACATAGACGAAGACGACGTTCCCGAGCTGATAATGGATACCAACATCATGGCGGGCGGAGGCGAGGTCTGCACCGTCCGGGGAGACAAGGTGCAGTCCCTGCCGGTATGGTGCTACGGCATATCCTATATAGAGAGCGAAAACCTGTTTCTTGAATCCGGAGGCAGAATGGGCGAGTACTTCGACAATGTATATACTATAGAAAACGGTGAGTACAAGCGGGTCGGAGAAGGGGCTTACGGTCTGGATAACGGGAATGATTACGAATACGAACAGGTCGAGGACGCGGAGAAGGATTACGTTTATCGCTGGAACGGCAAAGAGGTGTCAAAGAAACAGTATAAAAAGAACCTCAAAAATGCCTTTGACGCTTCACGCGCCGTCAGTCCGTACGATTACGTCTCGGATGCGTCCGAGATCATCGACATGATTCGGAACGGATCCCTTGACGTCTATCCCCATCACAACTTGTAAAAGCGTCTGAAGCATCATCGGACGCTATCGGAAACGCGGGGCGGCGGTTTTCTCCACAAGCCCGACGCGGCGGTTCAAAAAGTTTATATTATACCCCTTGAAGATATACTTAGGGTACGCTACAATAAGTGTAAAAGAAACCGCCCGGCGGATCTCCCGGAGGAGTTACAACACAATGACAAAAACACGACTGATCATCAGGCTAACTGCCATGCTGCTGATACTGACAACGCTGCCTGCCTCCTTCGCTTCGTGCAGCAGGGATGACGGCACCGACAAGGCGATCAGCTATTCGCTCACCGACGAGCCGAAGAATCTCGACCCGCAGATGGCTTCTGACAACAATTCGCTGCTTGTGATACGCAACATATTTGAGGGGCTGACCCGCTACGACCAGAACGGCAGCATCATTCCCGGCGTGGCGGAGGATTGGAGCGCCAGTCCCGATTTTACCGAATACACCTTCCGGCTGCGGAAGAACGCTGTGTGGTCGGACGAGGCGCACACACCCGTCACCGCGCACGACTTCGCATTCGCGTGGCGCAGGGCGCTCGACCCCGCCACCAAATCCACCACCTGCTCCGCCCTCTTCCCCATCAAAAACGCCCGCGCCGTCAACAGCGGCGAAATGCAGCCCGAATCTCTCGGCGTCACGGTCATCGACGACTACACGCTCAAGGTCTCGATGGAATACTCCTACGCCGAATTTGTCCTGCAGACCCCGAATGCCGTGTTCATGCCCTGCAACGAAGCGTTCTTCCTCACCACCAAGGGGCATTACGGTCTGGACGACGACTATATCATCAGCAACGGACCGTTTGTTCTCGCCAAGCGCGGATGGAACCATGACAACTACGTGCGAACACTCCGCAACGAGTATTACGCCGGACATAATCCGGTATGTCCGCGCGTGTTGTACTTCGGCATCCGCAGTGCGGACACGGACTATTTCCAGCTGCTGGAAAACGAAACGGTGGAGTCTGCGGTCATTGAAACCCAGAACATCAGCAAGCTAAAGGACACCGACTACAAATTCACCACCGTCACGGACACGACGTGGGGATTTCTCTTCAACGTGGAAAAGCCCGCGCTGGAGCTTCCCGCCATACGACGCTCGCTGATGGCGTGCGTCACCGACGAGGCTTGTACCGGAGAGGACGGCAAGAGCTTGATTCCCTACGGCTTTGAATCCGCCAACGACATCATCCCCCCCTCCACCCACATCAACGGTCAGCTCTACCGGGAGCTGGCGGGCGGGGGGTTCAAGGAGACCTTCAGCACGGACGACGCCAGAAAGAATATGAACAACGCGCTCGCCTCGGTGGAGCTGAGGCGCATGCCGAACATCACGCTCATCTGTCCCGACGACGAGCAGGTAATCGCGCTGCTGCAAAGCATTATGCGCTCCTGGCAGAAGTATCTGTACGTCTATGTCAATATTGAACCGCTTGACATGAACACCTTGCAGTACCGAATCAATCTGGGCAATTATCAGATTGCCTTTTATCCCATCTCGCCATCAAAGGACGATCCTCTCAACACCCTCAACCGCTTTACGTCAGATTATCCGTCCAATCCCGCGTTCCTGAAGCATCCGGCTTATGACAAGCTGGTGCAAATGGCGTCTACACGCAGCAATACAGAGGACGTTCTGGCGGCGATGGCGGCGGCAGAGAAGTATCTCAACACCTATGTCATCTTTTATCCCATCTATTATGAAGTGACTTATTTTGTCATGCGCCCCACCGTATCGGGCATCTACTTCTCTCCCTTTGACGGCGCGGCGGATTTTGTCAACTGCAAGTATGTAGAATAACGCGGACGGAGGCTGTGAAATGACCGAACAATTTACCGTAAATCTACGGCAACGGCTGATTTACGAGGGACTCTGCGAGGTGGGATTCAGCCGGATAGATGAAACCGTTCCCCCTGATCTTAAACGGTATCATTATGCCGTAACGCTGATGTACCGTCTCTCCGACGCGGTGGTGGACGAAATAGACAGCTCGCCCACCTACGCCTACTTTCAGCATTACCGCGCTGCCAACGCCCTTCTGGACAGATGCGCGCTCATCACCTGTGAAATGCTCCGCAGAGAGGGCGCGGCAGCTTATCCCATTGCCGCCTCCCAGAGCGTACATGATCGCGGCGACCCATACACCGGCATATATCAGCACAAATCGGCTGCCGTTGCCGCGGGACTGGGGTGGATTGGCAAAAGCGCGCTTTTCATTTCGCTCAGGCACGGTCCACGCGTGCGTCTTGCCACCGTTCTCACCGACGCGGCGCTTCCCTGCGGAGCGGTCCCCATGGAATCCCGGTGCGGCGACTGCACGCTATGCGTCAGAGCGTGTCCCTCCGGCGCTATACGCGGAATAAACTACGTCCGGGGCATGGACAGGGAGGAAATCTTTGACGCGGAAAAATGCTCCCGCCACATGAAGCAGGCATTCGGACACATCGGGCGGGGCGCCGTCTGCGGCTTATGCATGAAGGCGTGTCCGTATGGTCAGAACCACACGGAGCGCCATGCGCTGAATGAAAGGGGCATATCGGAATGAAAAACAGACAAAATAAAAACAGCAGCGAAGCACAGGGGCTTTCCGCCGGGGAAATCAGAGAGCTTCGTGAAAAAGAGCGCATAGATTCAGTGTATCTCGAACCGCCCGCCACCAAAAAGGCGGTTTTCACGACCGTCAATTTCATTGTGGCATTTGTCTGCGGCGCCGTCATTCTCGTTGCGCTGTATTACGCGGCGCTTCTGACCGGTTATCTGCGCTCGCTCCTCATGCCGTCGCTCTACGCGGTCGATGATTCGTCGGGATTCCTCACGGATTTTGTGACCGGCGTTCTGAACATCCTGCTTTTCGCGGTGATCTCGGTTTTATTTGGCTTTGCCCTCAACATCAATTACTCCGGTCATGGCAGACCGAAGGAGGCTTGGGGCAGATATATCAAATTTATCCTTCCCGCCGCGTTCGGAAGCTGTCTTGTGTACGCAGTGATACACCATCTGACCGCCGGAGGTTCCTTCCGCGTCTCCGGAAGTATACTGTCTCAGATATTCTATTACGTCACAGAGATCGCGGTGGTTCCGGCCGCAAACATCCTGCTGTTTCTGGTGCTGCCTTCCGCCGTCATACAAATGCTGCTGACCGTCGTCTCCGACACAAAGGAACGGACGGAGCTGCCGCTTATCATCGCCACTACGCTGATCATGACCGCAGGCTTGCTCGGAATTACCCCCAACCACATCGAGCTTTACGGGAACGGCATTTTTGCCTTTACGCTGATGCAAAGCGCCGCATGCAGTCTTCTGTACCACCGTACCAACGTCATACGCGCTCCTATCCTCCTGTATGCCGGCGTAAGCGCATTTTATCTCGCGCTTGCGGCACTTTTGAATAGCATTATGATATAGAAAAACAAAAAAACGGGCGAATGTCCCTTGCGATGAGTAATCATCAGGGACATTCGCCCGTTTGTGCTATATGAGTTGATTTATTGATTCGCAGCGAAACGCAATCAGGCGGCTGCCGCGGCGTTCTTTGTCTCTCTCGGTCTGAGAAGCAACACGATGATGATAGAAACAGTCAGAATGGTTGTGGTCGCAAGACCGCCCTCCATGCCGAAGGCTCCGCCATTGAGAAGCTCCCCGCCTTCCACACTGTTGAAGCGGAATACCGACACGCCGAAGCCGTTCCCGCTGACAAGAATGCCATAGAAGTTGCCCTGCACGAAATTCCACACGGTGTGAATCGCGCATGCCATCCAGATGGAATTGAGCTTAAGCACGAGCATCGACATGAATAACCCGAAAAGTATGAGATTTACAAAGGAAAGAACGGTGATTCCGCTGTTGAGCAGATGCAGCGCTCCGAATACCAGCGAGTTGAACAGCATTCCGGCAAAAGCGCCGCCTTTGCTGCCGAAGGAGGTCATCATGAAGCCTCTGCAAACGGTTTCCTCGCTTGCACCCTGTACCATAAAGCCAAGGAACATCAACGCGAGCATTACGTATTGTCCGTTCAGAGTGTAGCCCCCGAAGGTCATTGTCCCGGAAGCGACGCAGATACCCACGCAGGCGGAGAACATGGCAAAGGCAACCGCCATGCCCAGAAGGTAATCCGTGACCGCGTGTTCCTTGACAAATCCCATGGTACGCAGGCTGCGCTTCTCCACGAATTTTACGTAAAGCGGCAGAATAACGATGGGAGCTACCGTCGCCGCAAGCGAAGCAAGCAGCATAAAGCCGGAAGAATCATCCACTTTGGATTGATTGGTCGCAATCATATAGATGAAAACAAGCGGTATAATGACGAACGATTCGAAAAGAAGCGAGCCGATTCCCACGCCAAAAGCGGCCAGTCCGTTAAGAAAAATATTCCAC
>ONDC01000021.1 GCA_900316495.1 uncultured Eubacteriales bacterium | reverse complement strand
CGGATTCGTCTGACAAGACTGACGTGCCTGAATGATGCTCCATCCATTCGACATCTTTTGCGCTGCGGACTCCTTCAAGCGTCCGCAGCGCCGTTTTTTTGTCCTTGCATCTGTCTGAATACCATCATGGCAAGCGGCATCAGGAAAATACCCGGCGCGCCGAAGAGCTTTCCTCCGACATAGACGCCCGCCAGCGTGAAAAAGGGGCGCATCTCCAGCTTTCCGGCGAGCAGCTTCGGTTCGATCAGGCTGCGCACAATTTCCACAATTGCAAATAATGTCAGCAGCATGGCGCCGGAGATGATTCTTCCCGAAAGCAGCTCAAAAACCGCCCACGGAACCAGCACGGTGCCGGTTCCCAGCACAGGCAGTATGTCAATGAGCGAGATGACGAGCGCTGCGGTGACGATGTTTCCTGTCCCGTACCCCATCAGGCTGATTATTCCGAGGCCGGCTGTCAGCTCGGCGAAGGTGATCAGCATGAGAAGCCCGTAGGTCTTCATAAGGGCGGTCAGCGTGCCGACCGAGACTTTTATGAGAAGGGATATTTTTACGGCGCAGCCAGCCGGGAGCAGCCGCTTTATATCCGACTTTATCCCGGAAAAATCTCCGCAGCCGAAGAATGCCGACAGCGCGGCAAACGCCGTCGCTGTCAGCAGGGAGGGAATGCCCGAAACAAGGCTCGTCGAGCGGCGCAGGAGAGAGGGAAGGTAATCACGGTAATTTTCCGAGAAAAAATTCAGGCACCAGTTGGCGCCTGAGGCGGCAAAGGAGGTAAATGCCTCCCATGTCCCCGCGTTTTCGGGACGTTCCGACGCTTGCGCGATGAGACGCTTTATTTCGTGAAATCGCTCCGGCATGCAGGGACAGAACGACATCGCGCCGTGGATGACGGAGCAGACGGCGATGTAAATTACGGCAAAGGCTCCGAAGACAACGGCAAAGGTCAGCGTCACGCAGCAAGCCCTTCGGCTGAGCAGGGGGATCCTTCCCGAAAGCACCTCCGCGGGCTTCTGCACCAGTGCGGCGACGCTGAGTCCGATGAAAAAGGGGGCTATCAGCGGCAGCGCGTATCTCACCCCAAGGTAAACGCAGGCGAATCCGGCTGCATATCGCAGCGCGATTTTATAAAAATCCGGCATTGGCGGGCACTCCTGTACATTTTTGGAAATTTTTCATAAAATAGACCTTGTAAATCAGAAGAATATGATATATAATAGCTTTGTGAGTGTTTGCTCATGAATATACAAGAAAAATTCAGTTATCCCGAAAAGGAGAGAAGCGTTTGATTTTTGGCGGAAATAAATTCCCGCGAAGGGTCATATCTCTGATACTAACGGCGGCGATGCTTTTTTCGGCGGTGACGGTGCTGAACGCATGCGGAGGAAAGAGCAGGATTACCGTGTGGGTGTATTCCGAGGAATACCGCGCCGAGCTGGAGGATTTTCTTACATCCACGCCGCTCGATCTCAGCTTTGAGGCGAGCATCCGCGCGGTGAATTCGTCGGACTTTGCTGACGAGCTGCAAAGGGCGATTGACAGCGGCAAGGATATTCCCGATGTGTTCATGCTGTCGCCCGACAACATCCGGCAATACATAGAATCCGACCTGACTGCCGACGTCTCCGAGCTTGGTCTGGAGGTCACGATTGAGAAATACTTCCCGTTTGTCGCCGAGGCGGCGACCGACTCCCACGGGCACGTCAGGGCGGTCGGCTGGCAGGCTGATCCGGGGATTTTCATGTACCGCCGGTCGATGGCGAAGGCGTACCTCGGCACCGACAATCCTGACAGCATTCAGTCCATGATCAGCAGCTGGGACGGCTTTTACAATACCGCCCGGAAGGTTTCGGAGGCGTCCGAGGGCAAGACCAGAATGCTGGCAGGACAGGAGGATATGCTCCGTCCCTTCCTTGCGTCCGACAGCGAGCCTTGGGTGCGGGACGGGCGGCTGATCTTCAGTCCGCGCAAACAGGCGTATGTCGACTACATGACGAAAATGGCGGGCGATCACCTGATCTACACCGCCGAGCAGTGGTCGGAGGCATGGCTGAAGGGTATCAGCGACACGCAGAGCGTATTCGGCTATTTTTCTTCCGGCATCTGTATGCTCTATGTGATGAAAAAGGCGTGCGGCGGTAAGATGAAGGGGGAGGGCAGCTACGGCGATTGGGCGGTGGTTCCTGGCCCCGCCGATTACTGCTGGGGCGGAAGCTGGTTTGCGGCGTATAGCGGCAGCCGGCATAAGGATGAGGCGGGCGACTTCATCTCCCTCTTCACCGGCTGTACCGACGATGAAGCGCGGCTGGATCAGTCGGTCAGGTATTTCCGCACGACGGGCGAGTTTGCCGCAAGCAGCGAAATCGTCTCGCAGGTCAGATATGACCCGCAGTTCGAGGATTCCTTTATAGGCGGTCAGAATTATTACCAGCAGCTTTCGGTCGCGGCAAAGGGCATTTCCATGACCAATATGACCACTTACGACAGCGGCATCGGCGGCATATTCCGCACCTATATGAACCAATGCGCCGGCGGTCTCAAAACCCCCGATCAGGCGGTGAGCGACTTCAGAACCTCTGTCAGGGTCGCCTTTCCGGAATTGATTGTTGAATAAAAAATCCAAAGGAGAGATACTTATGAATTCAAGATTTTGCACACGCTGCGGAGCGCTGCTCCGCCCCGACGACACCTGCCCGAACTGCGATTCCGCTCCCGCCGCTCCTCAGAGCGGAGGCAGTTTCAATCCGAAGGAGCTGGGTATGGGCGTATTTGACTGCGCGAAGGCGTTTTTCTCCAAGGAGCCGCACAAGGCGGTGGACGCCGTGACAGGCAGCCACTTCATGTGGATCGTGTTCGGCGTGCTGAATGTCATTTTCGCGGCGCTCGGCACCTCGGTCATTTTCAGCAACGGTGTGGACTGGGCGATCAATCAGCTGACAGGCCTTGATTCGTCCATGATTTCCAATTTCCTTCCCGAGGAGATCAACACCTCCGGTGTGGGAATCTTCTTCTTCTCGCTGCTGACCATGGCGGGCTGTCTGGCGGCATTCGCGGGCATCCAGTACCTCTTCTCGGTGCTGGAGGGCAAGCGGCTCCCGTTGATCAAGACCTTCAAGGCGGTCACGATCTGCTTCTTCCCCATGACCCTCATGAGCCTGCTGGCGTTCCTTTTCTCCTTCTTCCTCTTCACCGTGTCGGTGGTATTTGTGTTGATCGGTATGCTCGGCAGCATCACCATGTTCAACGACTACGCCAAAAGAACCACCGGCGAGATGTCCTTCTGGGGCAGAGTGCTCTGCAACGCCGCGCAGATTATCGCCACCGCCGCCATCCTTGGCATTTCGGTCTCTGTCTGATTTTTGGCATCACGCAAACATATCGCTCCGTTCACAGTCGGCTCGTCCGTCCGTGGGCGGAGTTTTTTTTGCGATTTTTCTGCCTGTATTTGCATGAACGGCTCCGGAATAGTTTATTTGCTTCGGGTGAAAATAGTAGCGACAATACGACTGGCGCAAGGAGGATTGAAGATGAAGCACACAAAGGAATACGTCGCTGTCTTTGCTGTCGGAGCGGCGCTGTACAGCCTGATTGAAATTCTCTGGCGGGGACACACGCACTGGACGATGGCGGCGGCGGGGGGCGTCTGTCTGCTGCTGGTTCATCGGTGCAACGAGCGTCACGCTGACCTCGGTCTGCTGAGCCGCTGTTCCCTGAGCAGCTTCTATATCACGGGAGTGGAATTTGCCGCAGGATGGCTGCTCAACGTGCGGCTGCATATGATGATATGGGATTATTCCGGCAAGTACCTCAACGTCATGGGGCAGATCTGTCCCGAATACTGGGCGTACTGGTACCTTCTGTCGATTCCCGCGCTCATGCTCAGCACCGTGATCCTTGCCATCCGCAAGGCAAAAGGCGGCGAAGTCGATTTTTAATATTTTTACTTGCAATCCCTTTACAGGACGGGAAAAAGGTGGTAAAATAAAATTTACAGGGCATTTCATTTTATACAAAAATATTCACATAAAGGATTTGATACACATGAGAAGCAAGGTTATCAGAGAATACGACGAGCTGCTGAACCGGGTCAACCGCGTACATTTCATCGGCATAGGCGGCTCCGGCATGTGCCCGCTGGTGGACATTCTCCGGGGCGATGGCAAGACCATCACCGGCTCCGACGTGGACGACAATTCCGACACCGTCAAACGTCTGCGCTCCTTCGGGATCCCGGTCGCCATCGGACAGCGCGCCGAGAACATCGGGGACGCGGAGCTGGTGGTCTATTCGGCTGCCATTGCGAAGGACAATCCCGAGCTTGTGGCGGCGATGGAATCGGGCGTTCCCACCATCGAGCGTTCGGTGCTGCTGGGCGCTGTCTGCCGCCGGTACAAGCGGGACATCGCCATCTCCGGCACGCACGGCAAGACGACCACCACCTCCATGGTCACGACGATCCTGATGGCGGGACAGCTTGACCCGACGGTCGTGATCGGCGGCAAGTTAGCGCTCATCGAGGGCTACGGCAGAGCCGGCAGGAGCGACCGCATGGTGTGCGAGGCGTGCGAATTTGTGGACACCTTCCTCCAGATCACGCCGGAGGTCGCCGTTATTCTCAATATCGACGCGGATCACCTCGATTACTTCGGCACACTCGACAACATTATCGCCTCTTTCCGTCAGTTTGCCGATCAGACTACCGGCGTTGTCATAGCCAACGGCGACGACGCGAACACCATGAAGGCGCTCGACACCACCAAGGCACAGATCATCACCTTCGGACTTGACCCGAAGAACGATTATTACGCGGTCAACGTGCAGCAGGCAAGCGGCGGCTTCTGGCGCTTTGATCTCATGCATCACGGGGAGAAGCTGACGGACATTTCCCTCAAGGTTCCCGGTGAGCACAATGTCCTCAACGCTCTCGCGGCGGCAGCTGCTTCTATCCATGTGGGAGCGACGCCTGACGACGTAAAGAAGGGACTGGGCATGTTCTCCGGCGCGTGCAGGAGGTTCGAGATTCACACCGTACATAACGGTATCACGATCGCCGACGATTACGCGCATCATCCGACAGAAATCGAAGCCACCCTCCGCGCCTGCAAGGAGATGGATTACAAGCGCGTCTGGGCGGTGTTCCAGCCCTTCACCTACACCCGCACCAAGCAGCATATGCAGGAATTCGCCGATGTACTTCAGATTGCCGACAAGGTGGTGCTGACCGACATCATGGGCGGCAGGGAATGGGACGACCTCGGCATTCGTTCCGAGGATCTGCAGGCGCTCATACCCGGCTGCTATCTTGAACACACCTTGGAGGAAGCGGCGGACTTCGTGCTTGCCAATGTACAGGAGGGCGATCTCGTCATCACGATGGGCTGCGGCGACGTCTACAAATGCGCGAAACTGATGAGCGCAAAGCTGAACGCTCGCTGACGGAAGATTGAAGATAAATGAGCGCTTCGCGCTGAAATAGTTGAAATAGTTGAAATAATAGATTAGGAGCGATGTTTGATCATGGAACTCATTGAAGGCATCAGAACCCGCCGCAGCGTGCGGAAATTTACCGATGAAAAGATCAGCCGCGATACAATGGCACGTATCGTCGACGCGGCGCGCTTCGCCCCGACATGGAAGAACAGCCAGACCCCGCGCTATATCGTCGTGGAAAACCGGCAGGTTATGGAACAGATCGCCGCCGAAGGTGTGATGGGACGCGCCCATAACGCCGGTATCATCCGTGGCGCTGCGGCGCTGGTGGTGCTGACCTCGGTCAGGGGAATCTGCGGCTATGAGCCGGACGGCAGCTTTTCCACCTCCAAGGGCAACGAGTGGCAGATGTTCGACGCGGGTATCGCCGCCCAGACCTTCTGCCTGGCGGCGCACAATTACGGAGTCGGCTCCGTCATCATGGGTATTTTTGACGAGAAGGAAGTCGGGCGCATTATCGGGCTGGACGAGAGCCGGGTAGTGTCCGCGCTCATTGCCATCGGCTATCCCGCGCAGGAGCCGAATGCGCCTAAGAGAGATGGCGTAGGGGAGTATGTTGCATTTATTTGACGATTTTTGCATATTGTTCTAAAGAATTGGATTGAGTTTGATGAATCTGCAGTTTGATACCACTGTTGCTCATTGTTATAACAGTGAAACTCAAAGAATACGTGTAATGAGTGAAAATTGGGTAAGCAGAAATATGTATTGCCCATGCTGTGGAAATCTACATATTGAAAAAGTAGAAAATAATTCTCCTGTTGCTGATTTGCAATGTGATGCATGTGGTGAAATATTTGAACTAAAAACAACAAAAGGAACTGTTGGTAACAAGATTACCGATGGAGCCTATGGAACTATGGTTGAAAGAATCACGAGTTCAACTAATCCTGATTTGTTTGTGATGAGCTATTCTCCGAATTACAGCATTTTGAGTCTCACATTAATCCCGAAGTTCTTCTTTGTTCCTGAAATCATTGAAAAACGTAAACCTCTTGGGCGACAAGCGAAAAGAGCGGGTTGGATTGGGTGTAATATTCTTTACGCGAGTATCCCTGAACAAGCAAAAATTCAGATTATTCAGAACAGCCATTTTAATCCAATCAATGATGTTATTTCTAAATACTGTATAATTAAACAATTGCAAACCAAGAATCTTGATGCAAGAGGATGGCTCATTGATGTGTTAAATTGTGTGAATGGTATAAAGTCACAACAATTTACGCTAAAAGATGTATACCAGTATTCTGAATTATTACATCAAAAGCATATTCATAATAATAATATTGAGGCGAAAATTCGCCAACAGCTTCAAATTCTTAGAGATAAAGGATTTATCGAATTTTTGGAAAGAGGTCATTATCGGAAAATAATATAATATAGAATTAATATTATTTATTTGAATCAGGTGTATTTCTTAATGTACTAAAAAAACCACTTGACAATCATCAAATCATATGCTATACTTATTCAGACAATAAAGAAGCCGGCGGCATATTGCCCCCTCACCTCCGTTCTGATTTTGCAAAATTTAGGCGGACGGTCAATATTTTTCATGTCAGGTTCACTGTGAGCGGCTCGTTCCGGGTGTTCATTGTGAATTGCGCTTGCGTACTGTTTATGAAAGAATTGCACGGAGGGTTTGGTAAAGGCCTGCTCCGTGCTTTTTTGTATCAAATAATATTTTATCTGGGGGTGCTTGGTCATAAGCAAAGAACAACAGGTGCAGATCAACGAAGAAATTCGTGACAAGGAAGTGCGGGTTATCGGGTCCGATGGCGGTCAGCTTGGCATCATGAGCGCGTCTGAGGCTCTCGATAAGGCGGCGGGGGCAAATCTTGACCTCGTCAAGATCGCTCCACAGGCAGTTCCTCCCGTCTGCAAAATCATGGACTACGGCAAATACCGTTTTGAACAGCAGAAGCGTGAAAAGGAAGCCAAAAAGAATCAGCGCACGTTTGATATCAAAGAGGTTCGCCTTTCGCTGGGCATCGACACCCACGACTTTGACACCAAGGTCAAGCAGGCGGCTAAATTCGTTCAGGGCGGCGACAAGGTCAAGGCGACCATCCGGTTCAAGGGACGCGAGTTGGGTCATCCCGAGCACGGTCTTGAGATCATGCGGAAATTCGCCGAGGCTCTGGCGGAGGTAGCGGTAGTGGAAAAGCCTGCGAAGCTGGAAGGCCGCAGCATGATGATGTTCCTTGCGGCTAAGCCCAACAAGTAAGATTCATTAAGGAGGATATTTCAAATGCCCAAGATCAAGACACACAGCGGTGCAAAGAAGCGTTTCAAAATCACAAAGAACGGCAAGGTACTGCACAGCAAGACCAACAGGAGACATAAGCTCAACAGCTCCAAGAAATCCACCAAGCGCAAGAGAAACCTGAGAAAAGTAGCGGTTACCGATAAGACCAATGTAGCTCAGGTCAAGAGACTTCTTCCTTATAAATAATCCTTCGCGGATTGGGAAGCAACATTATTCAGACTATTATTGGAGGTAACTATATATGGCACGTGTAAAAGGTGCTCTTGCCACTCGCAAGAGAAGAAAAAAGACATTAAAGCTCGCTAAGGGATACTGGGGCGCAAGAAGCAAGCACTTCAAGATGGCGAAGGAAGCGATCATGAAGTCCGGCAATTATGCCTACATCGGCCGCAGACAGAAGAAGCGTGACTTCCGCCGCCTGTGGATCACCAGAATCTCCGCCGCCTGCAAGTTCAACGGCATTAACTACTCTCAGTTCATGGACGGTCTCAAGAAGGCCGGCGTGTCTCTCAACAGAAAGATGCTCTCCGAGATCGCCATCGCCGATCCCAAGGCATTCACCGCTCTTGTCGAGACCGCAAAGGACGCGCGCAAGTAATCGCGTTTTTCTCCATCAAATGACTGGGTCGCGCACCTCCATCCATCATGGGGCGCGACTCTTTTTGTTTGCATGAAAAGGAATGATTTGAAGTTGACAACAATCACGTCAAGGGACAATCCCGCCGTGAAGCGCGCCGTCAGGCTGATGACGAGCGCGAGGGAACGCCGCAGATCAGGGCTGATTATCTGCGAGGGTGCACGGCTCTGTTCCGACGCGGCGGAAAGCGGCGTCGCCATAGAAGAGCTGTTTGGCACGGCGGAGGCGATGGAAAAATACGCCGATTATCTGAAGCCGTTGGCGGAACGCGCGGGAGAGGTTTATGAGATCACCGGGGACGTCGCTAAAAAAATCAGCGACACCGAGAATACGCAGGGCGTTTTCATCGTGGCAAGGGCGCCCAAGGTGGAGAGCAATCTGGAAACGCTCAACACAACGGGGCAGTATGTGCTGCTGGAAAATCTGCAGGATCCCTCCAACGTCGGCGCGATCTTCCGCACGGCGGAGGCGCTGGGCGTGAATGGCGTCATCCTCACCGAGGGCAGCGCCTCCTGCTTCTCGCCCAAGGCGCTTCGCGCCGGGATGGGCGCGATGTTCCGCATCCCGATTTTTTCAACAGACGACGCGCCGTCCGCCATGCGGCGAACCGTAGAAAAGAACATGCGTCCCATGGCGGCCGTGCCGCGGAAGGGAGCCGCCGACGTCACGAAGATCCGCTTCTTCCGAGGCGCGATCATGTGTATCGGCAACGAGGGCAACGGTCTTTCCGACGCGCTTATCGACGCCTGTCCGGAAAAGGTGACGATTCCCATGAACGGCAGAGCCGAATCGCTCAACGCCGCGACTGCCGCCGCGATTCTCATGTGGGAAATGATGCGGGGATATGCGCAGTAACGCAATCGCTCTTATGAATTGTGAAAAAACAGAGGTGAAGGCGTGACCATACCCCTCTGTTTTTTTCTGTTCTGGCGGGAAAAAACGAAATCTGAGAGGTTTTCTTTTGCTTTATTAATAAAAAATTAATAAATTTCCTGAAATAAAGCTATATACTATATATAATTGTGTCCGGGAGATATTGACATGTCCGGGAGGGGTGTGACGCATGAATGAAAATGACATTTACGGAGTCTGGCTTCAACAGGCTGTCGGAGAGGGCAGCCGCAAGGTGCCGCAGCTGTTGATGTACTTCGGCTCCTGCAAAGGAGTGTATGAGGCCGACGAGCAGGAGCTGAGGCTCAGCGGGATCCTGGGGGAGCGGGAGCTTTTCCGGTTCCTTGATACCCGACTGGAGGTGGCGGAGGAGATTATTGACGCCTGCCGGCGTCTGGATTACAGCATCTTAACGCCCGATAGCGAAAACTATCCCGAGCGGCTGCGCAATATTCCCGATTATCCCGCCGCGCTGTATATCTGCGGTGAACTGCCGGACATCGACAACGAGGTGTGTATCAGCATGGTGGGAACCCGCCGTGCCAGCCGTTACGGATATACCACCGCCACAGCAATTGCCAAGGATCTGGCAGCCGCCGGAGCCGTGGTGATCAGCGGATGCGCCAGGGGAATCGATTCGGCTGCCCATCAGGGCACTCTTCTGTCTGGGGGCAAGACCATTGCCGTGTTGGGCTGCGGTATCAATACCAGATACAATATGGATAATGAGGGTCTGCGAAAGGTCATCTCCGCCAGCGGAGCGCTTGTCTCGGAGTACCCGCCCGGCGCGCCCGCACTGAGCTTTCACTTTCCGATTCGCAACCGAATTATCTCCGCGCTGTCGCTGGGAGTGATCGTGGTCGAGGCGGGTGAAAAAAGCGGTTCGCTTATCACCGCCAATATCGCGCTGGAGCAGGGCAAGGACATCTTCTCCGTTCCCGGGGCGATCAACACCTATCAGGCAAAGGGCACGAACCGTCTGATTTTCGACGGCGCCACGCCCATCGAATCCGCCGCGGATGTGCTGTGCGAATATGTGGGCAAATTCCCCGGCAAGCTGAACCTTGCGAATTTGAAGGACCCTGATTCCCGCGCCTTTGAAAAGCATGTCCGACCCAAATGGGATCGTGACGCCATTGCCGCCCGGTACGGTATTACCCCCGAGCAGCTGCCGAACCCGGCGCAGAAAAACGGCGAGCAAAAGCAGACGGCGGATTCCGGCGGAAAGCAGCCTTCCGACAAGCAGCAGCGACCCGACAAGCGGAAAATGCCTTACTCGGCGGACGAATCCGTGCCGCCTGTCGGCATGTCCGAAGAGGCGCAGCGGGTGTGGCGCGCCCTGAATGACGTTCCGAAGCACTTCCGGGAACTGTCGGATGAGCTTGGCATGGATTCCGACCGGCTCTCCCGCTGTCTGACCGAGCTGGAGCTGTATTCCGCCGTCAGGGCGCTTCCGGGCAACAAATATTCCAAGGGATAACGCAACGTCCCTCATTTCTTTAGATATATCAATGAAAGGCATGATAGCATTTGTCCAAATTAGTTATAGTCGAGTCCCCCGCCAAGGCAAAGACCATCAAGAAATACCTCGGTCCGGGCTATGATGTGATTGCCTCGATGGGTCATGTGCGCGACCTTCCCAAGAGCCGTCTCGGCGTGGACGTGAAGCACGACTTCAAGCCCAAATACGAGATCATCAAGGGCAAGGAGGAGCTTGTCGATAAAATCAAGGCGGCGGCGGAGAAAAGCGATTTCGTCTATCTTGCAACCGACCCTGACCGCGAGGGAGAAGCTATCTCGTGGCACCTTGCCTATATTCTGGGACTTGACCCGAACGAGCGCAACCGAGTCACATTCAATGAGATTACCAAAAACACGGTGCAGAATGGCATTCAAAGCCCCCGCACCATCGACATGAAGCTGGTCAACGCCCAGCAGTGCCGCCGTTTGCTTGACAGAATCGTGGGCTACAGGCTCAGCCCCTTTGTTTCGCAGAAGATACGCCGCGGGCTTTCCGCCGGACGCGTGCAGTCGGTCGCTGTCCGCGTCATCTGCGACAGGGAGGAGGAGATCCGCGCCTTTGTTCCGGAGGAATACTGGACGATTGAGGGCAAATTTATCCCGCGAGGCGGACGCAAGGCGTTTCCCGCCAAGCTCTGGGGACTGGCGGGCAGCGACGAAAAGCTGCATATCTCCGACAAGGCGCAGGCGGATGGCATTCTCGCCGAGCTGGACGGAGCCGACTTCAGGGTGGACAGCATCAAAAAGGGCACCCGCAAGAAGACCCCCGCGCCGCCCTTCATCACCTCCACGCTGCAGCAGGAGGCAAGCCGTAAGCTCAACTTCCAGAGCCGCCGCACGATGAAGGTCGCGCAAGAGCTGTATGAGGGCGTGGAGATCGCCGGCATGGGCGCGGTCGGTATCATCACCTATATGAGAACCGACTCGCTGCGAATCTCGGACGACGCCAGGAACGAAGGCGTTGCGTACATTAAAAACCGCTGGGGAGAGAAGTACCTTCCCGCAAAGCCTTATAATTTCAAGACCAAGGCGGGCGCGCAGGACGGTCACGAGGCGATTCGCCCCACCATGCCCTCCCTTGACCCGGAGAGCATCAAGGACAGCCTGACCTCCGATCAGTACAAGCTCTACAAGCTGATCTGGTCGCGCTTCACCGCCAGCCTGATGGCGCAATGTATTCACAATACCGTCTCTGTTGATATTTCCGGCGGACAGTATATCTTCAAGGCGTCCGGCTATACCGTGAAATTCGACGGCTACACCGTGCTGTATGAAGAAAGCAAGGACGAAGAGGAAGAGGACAGCGGCGCGCTTCCGCTCCTTGAGGAGGAAATGCCCCTCAAGGTCAAGGAGCTGACCGGCACGCAGCATTTCACACAGCCCCCCGCGCGCTATACCGAGGCGACCCTCATCAAGGCGCTCGAGGAAAACGGCATCGGCAGACCCTCCACCTACGCGACCATCATCACCACTGTCGTCGGCAGGGAATACGTGACCCGCGACGGCAAGTCGTTGGTTCCCACCGAACTCGGCGAGCTGGTCAACAAGCTGCTGAAAGAGCGTTTTTCAAAGATCGTCAATCTCAAATTTACCGCCGGCATGGAGCGCAATCTGGACGGCATTGCCGACGGCTCGAAGGAATGGGTGGAGACCCTCGGCGAATTCTACGGCGATTTTGAGAAGAATCTTGCAGACGTGAAAAAGGATATGGAGGGTATCGACATGAAGATACCCGACGAGGAAACCGACATTGTCTGCGAGAAGTGCGGCAGGAAAATGGTGATCAAAACAGGGCGTTACGGCAAATTCATCGCCTGTCCCGGCTTCCCGGAATGCCGCAACATCAAGAAGATCGTCGTGGAAATAGACGCGGACTGCCCCAAATGCGGCGGCAAGGTGGTCAGACAGAAGTCCAAGCGCGGCAAGGTTTTCTACGGCTGCTCCAACTATCCGACCTGCGACTTTGTCTCATGGGACGAGCCGACGCGGGAGAAATGCCCAAGGTGCGGCAAAATTCTTTACAAGAAGCAGACCAAGAGGATGAACCGACTCTACTGCGCGGACAAAGAATGCGGCTACAGCGTCAATCTCAACGATGCAAACGGAGATAACGCGCAATGAGCGGCGGCGTGACGGTAGCCGGTGCGGGACTTGCCGGCTGTGAAGCCGCGTGGAAGTGCGCCGAGGGCGGCGCAAGGGTCAGGCTCTATGAGATGAAGCCAAAGAAATTCACCCCCGCCCACAAAAATCCCGACTTCGCCGAGCTGATCTGCTCCAACTCCCTCAAAGCCGCCCGGCTGGACTCCGCCGCGGGGCTGATGAAGGAGGAAATGCGCAGACTCGGTTCGCTTTTGCTGAAGGTAGCCGATGAGTGCAGCGTGCCGGCGGGCGGCGCGCTCGCCGTGGATCGGACTATCTTTGCCGCCAAGGTGACGCGGGCGATCCGCAGTCACCCGAATATCGAGGTCATTGAGCAGGAGCTTACCGGCATCCCGCAGGACGACGTGGTGATCATCGCCACCGGCCCTCTCACGAGCGAACCGCTTTCTAAGGCGATAGGTGAGCTGTGCGGCAGTGAATTTCTCAATTTTCACGACGCGGCGGCGCCGATTGTCACCGCCGAGAGTATCGACATGAACCACGCCTTTGCCGCTTCAAGGTACGACAAGGGCGGTGACGATTACATCAATTGTCCCATGAACAAGGCGGAATATGAAGCCTTTCAGGATGCGCTGGTGAATGCCGAGAGAGCGCCGCTGCACGAATTTGAAGCACAGGGCGTGAAGGTCTACGAGGGCTGTATGCCGATTGAGATTCTGGCTTCACGCGGGAAGGACGCGATCCGATTCGGTCCCATGAAGCCGGTCGGACTGATCGATCCGAATACTGGACACCGTCCGTGGGCGAACCTCCAGCTCCGCAAGGAGAACCGCGAGGGGACGCTCTACAATTTGGTGGGCTTCCAGACCAATCTGAAATTCGGTGAGCAAAAGCGCGTGTTCGGCATGGTTCCTGCGCTGAAAAACGCGGAATTCGTGCGCTACGGCGTGATGCACCGCAATACCTTCCTCAATTCCCCCCAAATACTGAACGGCGATTATTCCATGATCGACCACCCGAACATCTTCTTTGCCGGACAGATCACCGGCGTGGAGGGATATATGGAATCGGCAGGTTCGGGACTGCTTTGCGGCATCAACGCCCTTCGCACGCTGAAAGGAAGCGAAAGGCTGATTCTCCCCGAAGTCACCATGCTCGGCGCCTTGCAGCGTCATATCTGCAACCGCGAGACCAAGGACTTTCAGCCCATGGGAGCGAATTTCGGCATTCTGCCGCCCATCGAGCCGAAGATCCGGGACAAGCGGGAGAGGTACGCGGCGCTGAGTGAAAGAGCGCTCAGGGCGCTCGCATGTGCTTGCTTTAGTGAATAATGAATCATTTCGGAGCGCTGCGCGCTGATTTTAAATTATTGTGAGGAGAAGACCGAATTGTCTGATTTTGAGCTTGTCGCTGTTGAGGACGCGGATGGATTGAAAATATGCAAGGCGATTCGCCGCAAGGTGTTCATTGATGAGCAGGGCGTGGAGGAAGGTCTGGAATGGGACGAACACGACGTGATCGGCGGCGTGTGCAGACATTTTTACGCTGTCGTTGACGGCGTTCCGGCGGGCGCCTTCCGTGTGACGGACAAGGGTCATGGCGCCGTCAAGCTCCAGCGGTTCTGCGTGCTGCGGGAATACAGACTTCACGGTGTAGGAAGAGCTATGCTGGAAAAGCTCGAGCAAATCTGCCGCACGGAAGCGTTCAGCATGATCGAAATGGGCGCACAGTGCCACGCCATGCCGTTCTATGAGAAGTGCGGCTATTCCGTCGTGTCCGGCGTCTTCATGGATGCTGGAATAGAGCATGTCAGGATGGAAAAGGTTTTATAAATGCCGATAGATATTTTATTCTTGAAGGGAGACAGAAAAACATGAAAATCATCGTTGACGCATTCGGCGGGGACAATGCCCCCGTTGAAATCATCAAGGGCTGCGCGATGGCTGTCCAAAAATTTGACGACGTGGAGATCATTCTCACCGGTGACGAGGAAAGAATCAACGAGGTCATCGAGAGCGAGGGACTTGCCAGGGAGCGCATGGAGATCGTTCACGCTCCCGACGTGATCGAAATGAGCGACCACCCGACCGAGCTGATGAAGTCCAAGAAGAACAGCTCGATGGCGGTCGGACTGCGTCTGCTGGCCGAGGGAGGCGGAGACGCGATGATAAGCGCGGGCAGCACCGGCGCCATGCTCACCGGCGCGACGCTGATTGTCAAGCGCATCAAGGGCATCAAGCGTCCTGCCCTTGCCCCCGTCATGCCGAACGCCGACGGCAAGTTCATGCTGATCGACTGCGGCGCGAATGCCGACTGCCGCCCCGAAATGCTGGTGCAGTTCGCCCACATGGGGTCGGTCTATATGAAGAACGTGCTTGGCGTGGAGAATCCGCGCGTGGGGCTTGCCAACATCGGCACCGAGGAAACCAAGGGCGACGAGCTTCGCAAGGCAACCTACGCGCTCCTCAAGGACGAGCCGAACATCAATTTCATCGGCAATTTTGAGACGCGCGGCATTGCCGAGGGCGGCGTGGATGTGCTTGTCACCGACGGCTTCACCGGCAACATCATTCTGAAAACCTATGAGGGCGTTGCCTCCATGCTGTCGGGCAAGTTCAAGGGCGTGTTCAAGAAAAACATCTTCAATAAGCTGGGCGCGGCGGTCATGCTCAAAGACCTCAACGACATCAAAAAATCCATGGATCACAACGAATACGGCGGCGCGCCCTTCCTTGGCGTAAAGAAGCCGGTCTTTAAGGCACACGGCAGCAGCAAGGCGATCACCATCTGCAACGCCATCCGGCTCACCCGCGAATTTGTGTCCAGCGACGTGATCGGCAAGATTGCCGAGGACATCAGCGTCAGCGCGGAGGAACAATAAGAGCGTGGCACGTCAGCGGTGCTGACAGACTCGCATTGGCTCGCTTAGCGTTAAGCATTTCCCATTACTCCGCACTAAGCGAGCCTGCGAGCGCTCACATGGCACATTATGAAGAAAGGTTGATATGAAACATGACAGAGACGGCAAGCCTTGATCCTTCGTATCTGGAGGACACTATCGGTTATCAATTCAAGAACAAAAAATACCTGCTGACAGCCCTGACCCATTCCTCCTACGCCAACGAGGGCAGACATCTGCAAAGCAACGAGCGTCTGGAATTTTTGGGAGATGCGGTGCTTAGCATAGTGGTGTCGGAGCACCTTTATGCTAAGTTCCGCAGCAAGCAGGAGGGCGATCTGACCAAGCTGCGTTCCTCGCTGGTGTGCGAGAGAACGCTCTGCGGCTTCGCCAAGAAGATTCAGTTAGGCGAATACCTTCTGTTCGGCAGGGGAGAGCGCCATTCCGGCGGGGACAAGCGCCCCTCCATCCTTGCCGACGCTTTTGAGGCGCTGATCGCCGCGATCTTCCTTGACGGCGGCATGGAAAAGGCGCGGGAATTCGTGATGGGCTTTGTGCTGGAGGAATTGGAACATCCGAATCTCTATCGCAGCAAGGATTACAAGACCATGCTGCAGGAGATCATTCAGCAGAACGCCGAGGAACGACTGAGCTACGTTCTGGTGGGGGAGAGCGGACCTGATCACAACAAGCATTTCGTGGTGGAAGTGCATCTCAACAGCAACGTCATCGGCAAGGGCGGCGGCAGGAGCAAAAAGGAAGCCGAGCAGAACGCCGCGCATGAGGCGTTGGAATTGATGGGTTACTGAGATGCCGGAGAAAAAGAAGAAGCATTCCAATATCTCGCTCTTCATTCCCCACAATGGCTGCCCGCACAGGTGCGCCTTCTGCAATCAGCGCACGATTTCGGGCGCGGTCTCGCAGCCGACAGCCGACGATGTGCGCAGGGCGGTGAATACGGCGCTTTCGTCACCGAATTTCGACGGAGCCGAAGCGGAGATCGCCTTTTTCGGCGGTAGCTTTACCGCGATCGATCGGGAATACATGATTCAATTGCTGAAAGCGGCGCATGAATATATTGTCTCCGGACAGGTCGCCGGGATTCGCGTATCAACCCGTCCCGACGCAATTGACGATGACATTCTGAAAATTCTGAAACAATACGGGGTGACCTCCATCGAGCTTGGGGCGCAGTCGATGCGCGACGAGGTGCTTCTGCTCAATAAACGCGGGCATACCGCGCAGGACGTCATTGACGCGTCCCGGCTTATCAAGGCTTGCGGCTTTTCTCTCGGTTTGCAGATGATGACCGGACTCTACGGCGACGACAACGTCGGCGCGAGATACACTGCCCGTCAGATTGCCGCCCTGCGCCCCGATACCGTCAGGATTTACCCGACAGTCGTACTGAAAGGCACGGAATTAGCCGGGAAAATGCGTTCGGGGGAATACCTTCCGCAAGGGTACGAGGACGCGGCAAAGCTCTGCGCCCAGCTTTTGCGGTTCTTTGAGCAGAAGCGGATCAACGTCATCAAGCTCGGTCTTCACGCCTCGGACGGCGTGGAGGGAGAAATGGTCGGCGGCGCGTATCATCCAGCCTTCCGTGAGCTTTGCGAGGGTATTTTATACTTCAACCTGATTAAACGGGAACTTGCGGAAAATTATCCCGACGGCGGGGAGTATATTGTGTACGTTCCGCCGACGGACGTTTCCAAGGCGGCAGGACAGAAAAAGAGCAATATTGTCAGACTGGCGGAGGAAGGCTGGAATGTCAGGATAAAGGGAGATGATCACATTGACGGAAACCAGGGAAGAAAATGTAAGGTTGAGCCGCTTCCTCAGTCTGATTCTCCGTCACAATCCCGGCGCAATCGGCATTGAGATAGAAAAAAACGGCGGCTGGGCGGACGTCAATGCGCTGATGGACGGCATCAACGCCAAGGGCAAATTCCGCGTTGACCGCCCGCTTTTGGAAAAAATCGTGGCGACCGACAGCAAGGGTCGCTACAGCTTTAATGCCGACGGCACGAAAATCCGTGCCAATCAGGGACATTCCATCGACGTGGTAATCGAAATGGAGCACCGCCGGCCGCCGGAATTCCTTTACCATGGAACGGCATGGCGATTCATGCCGAGCATTAAGGCAAAGGGTCTGCTCCCCGGCAGCCGCAATTATGTCCACCTTTCGCCTGATTACGAAACGGCGGTCAAGGTGGGATTCCGCCACAGCAAGCCGGAGGCACCGGTTGTGTTGAAAATTCAAGCGGTACAGATGGCTGAGGACGGCTATGACTTTATGATCTCGGACAACGGCGTGTGGCAGATTTCGCATGTGCCGCCGCAGTATATTGAAATTTATCATGAGGGAGACGTGACAATCAATGGCTAAAGTCAGCAAAATCAATACGAAGAAATCCAGTAAAATCAGAATCCGTTTTGCAAAAAAGAGCGAGCTGGAGGAAGTCAACTGCCTTCGCAAGCAGGTGCATAAGCTCCACGCGGAGGGCAGGCCTGACGTATTCCGCAAGAAATTCGGCAAAAAGCTGGCGCAGTATATCTATGAATTCTTTGCGGATGAACAGTCCAGGGTGGTTGTCGCCAAAAAGGACGGCGTGATCTGCGGATTTGCGTCAATCGAGGTCATTCGCAAGCCGCGTTCGCCCTACAACAAGGCGCGAACCTACCTGAAAGTGACGGAATTCGGCGTTGACAAAAAACACAAGCGGCAGGGAATCGGCAGGGCGATGATGGAATTCATCAAGCATTACGCCGCCGAAAAAGGCTTTGATACCATCGAGCTTGACGTGTGGGAATTCAACAGAGTCGCGCAGCGGTTTTATGAAGACATGGGATTCAGACCCTGCCGCATTTATATGGAGTTTAAAAATTGAAAAATGCTGCAATAGAAGCAAGGCTGTTCTCCTTCCTGAATGAATATGCGTGCGGGCATGATCTCTACTGGTTTCCGCTGACAAGGCTGAAAAAGGATATTTCTGTCATCGCCTATGACATTGACGAAATTTACAAAAACGGAGAAATCTGTCTGCTTGAAAAAGTATTTCGTCAATGCGGTATTTCTGTCGTCAACACATTCCAGACGGATATTTGCGAATACTTTGAAAATGACAGCATATTTGATCTGCTGCGTGAAAAGGATAGCGATGGCTTTGTTTTTCCGTGGACGGTTGAAACATTTTATTTTGATGATACAGAAAAATGGATGGTTTATGTTTCGCATGAGGGGACAATTTCATTTACAGGCAGCGAGATCGTTCAAGCGGCAAAGGAAATGATTCCAAGCAAGTACATTTATAAATAACCAAGGAGCGAAAAAATGCATTTAAAATCGCTTGACATCATGGGTTTTAAATCCTTCCCGGACAAGGTGAAGATGAGCTTTGTGCCGGGAATTACGGCGGCTGTCGGTCCAAACGGCAGCGGCAAGAGCAACATCAGCGACGCGGTGCGCTGGGTTTTAGGCGAACAGGCGACGAGGATTCTCCGCATCAAGTCCATGGAGGACGTGATCTTCGGCGGCACGGCGCAGCGCAAGGCGCTGGGCTTTGCCGAGGTCGTACTTACCATCGACAACACCGACCGCGCGCTCGACTTTGACAGCGACGAGGTCGCCATCACCCGCAGGTATTACCGCTCCGGCGACAGCGAATACAAGATCAACGGCAAAGCCGTCCGTCTGAAGGACATCAACGAGCTGTTCATGGACACCGGCATGGGGCGCGACGGCTATTCCATCATCGGGCAGGGCAAAGTTGCCGACGTGGTCAACGTCCGCTCGGAGGAACGCCGCAATATCTTTGAGGAAGCCGCCGGCATTTCCAAGTACCGCTACCGCAAGCAGGAGGCAGAGCGCAACCTTGCCCGCGCGGAGGACAACCTTGTTCACCTTGACGCGATCATGTCCGAATTGGAGGGGCGCGTCGAGCCGCTGCGCAAGGAATCCGAAAAGGCAAAAAAGTACATGGAGCTGATGGAGCAGAAGAAGAATATAGAAATCGGCTTGTGGCTTGCCACGCTCGACAAATCCGGCGCACAGCTCCGCGACTGGGACTACAAGGAAACCCTCGCCCGCAGTCAGCAGGAACAGATAGACAAAGCCATCGAAGAAACCGAAGCAGAGATAGAGGCAAAATTCCAGTACAGCAACCAGCTTGCCATGAAACGTGACGAGCAGATGCGGCATTCCGCCGAGCTGGAAGAATCCGCGGCTCGCATAGACGGTGAAGCGGCTGTTTTAGAAAACGACATCACCCACCGTTCCGAACGTGTGGAACGTCTGAAAGCCGACATTGAGGAATACAAGGCGACAGGCGACCTTATTCAGCGGGAGATCGAGCAGAAGCAGCGTGAAATTGCCGCCAAGAGGGAAACCCTCTCAGAGAAGGAAACGCTCGCCGGTCAGCTCAGGGAGCAGCTTGAAGAACTGCGCACCGACGACAGCGGATTCAACGAGCAGATCGGCGCGCTGACGACCCGGCGTACCGAGATCACCAATCACATTTCATGGGCGCAGGTGGAAATGGCGTCCGCTCAGTCGCAGATGAATGAAATATCTGTTCGCATGGAGAATGTGGACAGCGAGATCGAACGCAGACAGGGCGAGATCGAAAAGCTGGCAGAGAGCGAAAAGCTCACCAAGGAAGCCATTCAGGGCGCAGACGAACGTATTGCCGAGTTAGAGGAAGAAAACCATCTGTTGGGCGACAGACTTCAGTTGCTTCGTCAGCAGGGAGCGCAGGTCAGGCGGGACAGCGAAAACGAGGAGCTTGACGCGAAGGGGCACGAGCGCAAGGCGCGTATTTTGGAGGACCTGGAAAGAAGCATGGAGGGCTTTGCCGGCAGCGTCCGTTCGGTTATGAAAATGGCGGAAAGCGGCGCATTAAAGGGCATTCACGGTCCCGTTTCCCGTCTCATCGACGTGCCGAACGAGTACGCCACCGCCGTTGAAATTGCCCTCGGGGGCAATATGCAGAATATCGTCGTGGACAACGAGGACGACGCGAAACGCGCGATTGAACAGCTCAAACAGAACAGAGCCGGACGCGCCACCTTCCTGCCGCTCACCACCATCAAACCGTCGAAATTCAACGAGAGCGGGCTGGAAGGCTGCGAGGGATATGTCGGCATTGCCTCCGGACTGGTGAAGTACGACCCGAAATATTCCAACATCATCTCTAACGTTCTCGGTAAGATATGTATTGTTGACAATATCGACAACGCGGTGAATATGGCTCGCAGATACGGCTACCGTTTCCGCATTGTCACCCTTGACGGGCAGGTCATCAACGCGGGCGGTTCGCTGACCGGCGGTTCGCTTGCCAAGAACACAGGTCTGCTCGCCCGAAAGGGCGAAATAGAAGCCCTGCGCAAAAAAGCTGCCAACTGCATGGAAAGCAGTCGCAAGCTGAAAGAAAAATTCACTGAGCTGGAAGCACAGGCAGGCGAGGTCAAGGCGAAGCTGAGGGAAAACGACGAAAAGCGCACGATTGTCGGAAATGATAAGGTCAGGTTTGAGACCGATCTTAAAAATGTCTCGGCAAACCTTGAAACCCTTACATCAGAAGTAGAGCGTCTCACAAGCGAACGCGGCAGCGCCGGTGAACGCACAGAAGCCCTTGCGCAGAAGATTCAGTCGGCGCAGAAGGAAGTATTTGAACTCGGCGAACAGCTTGCCTCAGTCGAGCAGGAGATCTCCGGCGTAGGCAATATCCGCGCCGAAAAAGCCAGAAAGCGCGAGGAACTGTCATCAAAGCTCAGCGATACCGGAATGAGCGTCATGGCGCTGTCCAAGGACATTGAAGCGGCGGAAAATTCCATCACCGAAGCGGAAAAACGCAGAGGGCAGCAGGAACAGCGCGTGGAGAGCATGAAAACCGAGATAGCCGAGCTGGAAACGCTGAATACAGAGACCACAGAAACGGCGAAGCAGATGCGTGAGACCGCCGAGAACAACCGCCTTGAAGCGGCAGCCTCAAAGGACGGAATGGCGGAGCTTGCCGTCAAGCGGGAACAAGCCGAGAGGGAGATACACGATCTTCGCGCCCTTTCCAAGGAGAAATCAGCCGACAGGGAAAAGATCACCGGAGAGCTTACCCGATTGGAGGAACGCCGGACGGCAGCTCAGAAGGAGTATGACCTCATCATCCAGAAACTCTTTGAGGAATACAATCTCACACGCAGAGAAGCGCAGGAGCAGTTCGACCCCGCCGAGAATCTCCGCGAATCCGAGAAGAAGGTCAAGGAGCTTCGCGGACAGATGAAGCGTCTGGAACCGGTCAATTTAGGCGCGATCGAGGAGTACAAGGAGGTATTCGAGAAATACACCATGTACAAGACGCAGATCACGGACGTGCAGAAGTCCAAAGCCGAGCTGAACAAGCTGATTGAAACGCTGACGCAGCAGATGAAGGAGCTTTTCGTCCTCAAATTCGACGAAATCAACAGACACTTCAAGGTGATCTTCACCGAGCTTTTCGGCGGCGGCAGCGGATGTTTAGAGCTGACCGACCGGAACGACGTGCTGAACTGCGGCATCGAAATTCACGCGCAGCCCCCCGGCAAGACCATCAAGAACATCGACCTTTTCAGCGGCGGCGAGAAGACCGTCATCGCGGTTGCCATCTACTTTGCGATCATGAAGGTCAATCCCTCGCCCTTCTGTATTCTGGACGAGATAGACTCGGCGCTGGACGAGCGCAATGTGGACAACATCGCGGAATACTGCCGCCGGATGAGCGATTCGACCCAGTACATTATCATCACCCACCGCCGCGGCACGATGGAGGTCGCCAACATGATCTACGGCGTGACCATGCAGCAGGACGGTGTTTCCAAGCTGTTGGAGCTGAAGATCGACGAGATCAGCGACAAGCTGGGTGTAAATTAGATTAGCAGTTGGCAGTTGGCAGCTAACAGTTGGCAGCTAGCAGCTAATCGCTAATATTGAAGGCTCATGCGGGACGAACGCACGGGAACCAAGGACTTCCGTGTGCTGGCGGAGGAAATCGCCATGCTGATGGGCTATGAAGCCCTGCGCGACCTGCCGACCGAGCTTGTGCCGGTCAAGAGTCCCGTCGCCGAATCCATGCAGCCGATGATCTGGGGCAAGAAGCTGGCGGTCGTGCCGATTCTCCGGGCGGGTCTGGGCATGGTCAACGGCATACTCGCCCTTGTGCCCACCGCGAAGGTCGGACACATCGGACTCTACCGCGACGAGGTCACCCACGAGCCGCACGAATACTACTGCAAGCTGCCGGAGCATATCGACGAACGTCTTGTCATCCTGCCCGACCCGATGCTCGCCACCGGCGGATCGGCGATTCAGGCAGTGGATTTTATCAAGGCGAAGGGCTGCACCAATATCAAATTCATGTGCATTATCGCCGCGCCCGAGGGATTGGAAGCCCTCAGGGAGGCTCACCCCGACATAGACATCTACGTCGGCAACCTCGACGACCATCTCAACGAGAATGCCTACATCGTCCCCGGTCTGGGCGACGCTGGCGACAGAATCTTCGGCACGAAATAAGGATCTGTCCGTCATTTGCTACGGTACGATGCTTGGGCTGTTGACATTTCATTTGTTCCTCATCAAAGCTCTCCCGCGTTGCGTAGCTGTGTTTGCGGTACAGGCTCGTAGCCGTATTGATTGTGACACGTATGAACCATGCCTTCGCGTGCTTTTCGTTCTTGAATTTTGGGTGCTTTTCGACGTATTTCAGAAACACCTCCTGAAATACGTCCTCCGCGTCAGATGGCTGTGTGGTTCTCGAACATGCTATGTAATTGACCAACGCCCCGTACTTTTTGATAACCTCTGCGTCACTCATGCGTATAAACCTCCTGCTTCTTCAGATTATTTGATATAATTCAGACTGCTTATCAGCCTGTAAGTAATCCTCTTACATAATCAATACGTCTCGGCTCTTGCAATACCGTCACTTTTTTTCGTTTTTTTTGGAATCCTTTTTTCCCTTTTTTCTTTTCAGATTATAACATAAAAATCCCGGAATGCTCAGTGATATGACACATTCCGGGATTTTTTTGATTAAAATGGCTTTTATCTTATGTGATGGTGATGATCTGAGTTACTCAACGTCCTGCATGGCGTCGTAGCCCGTCTCGCCTGTGCGAACCTTGACAACGTCCTCCACGTCATAGACGAAGATCTTGCCGTCGCCGATGTGTCCCGTGTAGAGTACCTTCTTGGCGGTCTCGATGACCGAGGCGACCGGCACCGCACACACCACGATGTCTACCTGCACCTTCGGCAGCAGGCTGGCTTCGATCTGGACGCCGCGGTAGTATTCCGGCTTGCCCTTCTGCGCGCCGCAGCCGAGAACGTGAGAAACCGTCATGCCCGTGATGCCGATGCCCATCATGGCGTTCTTCAAGGGTTCGAGACGGGCTTCCTTGCAGACAATCTCCACCTTGGTGATCTTGGGTCTGCCTTCCTCGACAAAGGACGGAACCTTGCTGACTGTCACCGCTTCGGCGGCGGGTATATCGCCCGAGACAACCACTGGCGCTTCGCCCTCCTCCACGTATTCGGGCGTCATGGCAAAGCCGGCATAGGCGGAGGGCATGCCGTGCTCGGTTGCGTCCAGACCCTGAACTTCTTCATCACGGGAGACGCGCAGACCCAAGAGCTTGCGGATGAGCAGGAAGGTTATCGTGATGGTGATTGCTGTCCACGCTGCGACAGACACAAAGCCCAGCAGCTGCAGACCCATCAGCTTGAATCCGCCGCCGTAGAAAAGACCCACTAACTTGTGACCGCTTGCGTCGGCGATGGAATAACCGGGGGCGGCATCGGTGGCGAAAAGACCGACCGAAAGCGTACCCCAGATGCCGTTCATCATGTGGACGGCAACCGCGCCGACAGGGTCGTCGATGCGCAGCTTGTGATCGAGCAGCCACACGCCAAATACCACGAGAACGCCCGCGACCGCGCCGATGATAATGGCGCCGAACGCGTCGGTGACGTCACAGGGGGCTGTGATCGCCACCAGTCCCGCGAGGGAGGCGTTCAGACACATGCTGACGTCCGGCTTGCCGTATTTGAGCCATGTGAAGATCATGCAGACGACGGTCGCCACAGCGGGCGCGACGGTCGTGGTCAGGAATACCGAGCCGAGCTGCTCCACCGAGGTCGCGGCGGCGCCGTTGAAGCCGTACCAGCCCAGCCAGAGGATGAAAACGCCCAGCGCGCCGAGCGCGATGTTGTGTCCGGGGAAGGCGTTGACCTTGGTGACGTTGCCCTCCGCGTCACGGTTGAATTTGCCTATGCGCGCTCCGAGGATCTTCGCGCCGATGAGGGCGGAGATGCCGCCGACCATATGGATGGCGCAGGAACCGGCGAAGTCGTGGAAGCCGAGCCTGCTCAGCCAGCCGCCGCCCCAGATCCAGTGCGCCTCGATCGGGTAGATCAGCGCGGAGATCACGCCGGAGTACACACAGTAGGAGAGAAATTTCGTGCGTTCCGCCATCGCGCCCGAAACAATGGTCGCGGTGGTCGCACAGAAAACAAGGTTAAAGACAAAGTTGGAAAAATCAAAGCTTGCGTACGATGTAAAAATGTCAAACCCCGGCTTACCGATCAGTCCGACGCAGTCCTCGCCCAGCAGCAGTCCGAAGCCGATGAGGATGAACACGACGGTGCCGATACAGAAATCCATCAGGTTTTTCATGATGATGTTGCCGGTGTTCTTGGCGCGGGTGAAGCCCGCCTCCACCATGGCGAAGCCCGCCTGCATCCAGAAAACCAGCGCGGCTCCGATGAGGAACCACACGGCGAACAGTTGTTCTGACGTCGCCTGCGCGACATATTCTCTTACAGCGTCATTCATAAATGACCATCTCCTCGATCAAAAATATACTTTATAAAAGAAGGCAGATACCCGTGACGCCATTCCCGTTCACGAAGTATCTGCCGCCTTTGACAGAATTTATGCAGTTGTCAGTTGTTCAAGCAACATATGACGGATAAATGGAAAAAATAAAGGAGAAAGTAACGGTTATCTGACTATACCGATAAGAGGAACCGTTATCCTTGGAGAAACCACGTCGTGAAAATGATATATCGCGTTCGCGACATGATATATTGCTGCGCAATATTATTTATCCTTCTCCCTGAAATCAAACTCCGAAGAGGATCTCTCCGTAGGAGGGATAGGGCCAGTACTGTGCGGAGGTCTTGCGCTCCATCGCGTCGCCCAGCTCGCGGAGACTGCCCATCTCGGTGAACACGACTTCTCTGTAATAGGTCGCCTGCGCTAAGTTGTCGCCGTCGAATTTCTTTGCGCCCTCGACAGCGCTTTCAAGGTCGGCTGTCTTCTTGACAAATGACTCCAGAAGTTCGGAAAGCTCTTCGATGAGCGATGTTTCGGCGTAAACCGAAACCGATTCGCTGAGCGCCTTCTTGGAAAGGGCGGTTTCGGTGAGCTTGCCGACAAAGGCGCTGACCGCCGGCGTGATGTTCTTCTGTGCCATGTCGATCATGGTCAGGGCTTCGATGTGGAGCTGCTTGACGTAATGCTCTAACTCGATCTCATAACGCGCCTTGATCTCGGCTTCGGAGACAATGCCGTTCTTCACGAAAAGGTCGATGTTCTTCTGGTCGATGTAGTGCGCCATGGCCTCGGGCAGCGAACGGAAGTTGCAGAGCCCGCGGCGTGCGGCTTCCTCCACCCATTCGGCGGAATAGTTGTCGCCGTTGAAGATGATTCTCTTATGCTCGGTGAATACCTTCCTGACAAGCTCCTTCACGGTTTCGTCCAGATCGTCCGCGCTCTTGAGCACGTCGTAGAACTGGCTCAGCTCTTCGGCTACCATGGTGTTGAGCATGTAGTTGGGGCAGCCGATGTTGAGCGAGGAACCAAGGGCGCGGAATTCAAACTTGTTGCCGGTGAAGGCAAAGGGCGAGGTGCGGTTGCGGTCGGAGGTGTCCTTCTTGAAGTCGGGCAGCACGTCCACGCCGGTGAGCATGTCGGACTTGCCGACGCTCTTGTATTCCCTGCCGTCGATGATCGCGTCCACCAGCGCGCCGAGATCGTCGCCCAGATACATCGAGATGATGGCGGGCGGCGCTTCGTTCGCGCCGAGTCTGTGGTCGTTGCCAGCGGAGGCGACGGTGATTCTCAGCAGATCCTGGTATTCGTCCACTGCCTTGACGACGGCGGCGAGGAAAAGCTGGAACTGCAGATTGTCCTCCGGATTCTTGCCGGGATCAAGAAGATTCTCGCCGGTGTTGGTGCCGATCGACCAGTTGTTGTGCTTGCCGGAGCCGTTCACTCCCGCGAAGGGCTTCTCGTGCAGCAGGCAGACAAGCCCGTGCTTCTCGGCAGTCTTTTTCATGACCTCCATGGTCAGCTCGTTGTGGTCGGTGGCGATATTGGAAGTGGAGAAGATCGGCGCCAGCTCGTGCTGCGAGGGCGCGACCTCGTTGTGCTTGGTCTTGGCGAGAACGCCTAATTTCCAAAGCTCCTCGTCAAGGTCGTTCATGAAGGCGGCGACTCTCGTTTTGATGGAGCCGAAGTAGTGATCCTCTAACTCCTGTCCCTTGGGCGCGGGCGCGCCGAAGAGCGTGCGTCCGGTGAAGATGAGGTCGGGTCTCGCGTCGTACATCTTCTTGTCAATGAGGAAGTATTCCTGTTCGGGACCGACCGTCGTGGTGACGCGGGTGACGTCCTCCTTGCCGAAGAGGTGCAGCACCTTGACCGCCACATTGCTCAGGCGCTCCATCGAACGCAGCAGGGGTGTTTTCTTGTCCAGCACCTCGCCTGTGTAGGAGCAGAAGGCGGTGGGAATATATAATGTCTTGTCGCGGATGAAGGCGGGAGAGGTCGGATCCCATGTGGTGTAGCCCCTCGCCTCGAAGGTGGCGCGGATGCCGCCGGAGGGGAAGCTCGACGCGTCCGGCTCGCCCTTGATCAGCTCCTTGCCGGAGAATTCCATGATGACCTGATCGCCGTCGGGTGCGATGAAGCTGTCGTGCTTCTCAGCGGTGACGCCTGTCATGGGCTGGAACCAGTGGGTGTAATGGGTGCAGCCCATTTCCACCGCCCAATCCTTCATGGCGTTGGCTACCGCGGTGGCGACGCTGATGTCAAGCGGCTCGCCGTTCTGGACGGTCTTTTTGAGCGCCTTGTAGGTGGCGTGAGGCAGACGCGCCTTCATCTTCTGATCGTTGAATACCATGCTGCCGAAATATTCGGGTACGCTTTTCATAAAAAATCTCTCCTCAGTAAATGTTCTGACAAACAGAGAAGGCGCCGCAAGCCGAAGGTTCGCTATGAACCTTCACCGCTTACGACGCCTTTGCCGTTCGATGGTGCAAGTATACACCCGCCTGTTTCATTTGTCAAGTCCTTTTTTGAAATTTCTGCAATTTTTTTTATTATTCTTGCACTATCTATTAAAATGCTCCGCGTTTTCAAGGCTTTTTCGGCATAAAATGCATTGCTGAAAATAAAATATGCAATTCCCTCTTGACAATCCTGCATCTCGGTATTATAATGGCACTACAATCCGCAGCGGAAATTCTGCGGCATTCTCCCGGAAAGGAAGATAATTATGGAAAATACGCGCATAGAAAGAACACACAGCCTGTACGACCCGTCATTTGAACACGACAACTGCGGCATCGGAGCTGTGGTGAATATCAAGGGCGAGAAATCCCACAGGGTGGTGGACGACGCGCTCACCATCGTGGAGACCCTCGAGCACCGCGCCGGCAAGGACGCGGACGGCAAGACCGGCGACGGCGTGGGCATCCTCTCGCAGGTTCCCCATCCCTTCTTTTTAAAGGCGGCGGCGGAAATCGGGATCAGGCTCCCCGGCGAACGCGATTACGGCGTGGGAATGTTCTTCTTCCCCCGGAAGGAGCTGGCGCGCAACCAGGCACGCAAGATGTTCGAGATCATCGCCGAAAAGGAAGGGCTGAAAATGCTCGGCTGGCGCAGCGTTCCCTGCGACACCTCCGCCATCGGACAGCGCGCCCTCGATTGCATGCCCTGTATCATGCAGTGCTTCATCGCCCGTCCCGACGGGGTGAAGAGGGGGATCGACTTCGACAGACGGCTGTACGTCGCCCGCCGCGAATTCGAGCAGAGCAACGAGGACACCTATGTGGTCTCTCTCAGCAGCAGAACCATTGTTTATAAAGGTATGTTTTTGGTGGGCGATCTGCGGAGATTCTTCCTCGATCTGCAGGACGAGGACTTTCAGTCAGCCATCGCCATGGTGCATTCCCGCTTCTCCACCAATACCAATCCGAGCTGGCAGCGGGCGCATCCCAACCGCATGATCGTCCACAACGGCGAGATCAACACCATCAAGGGCAACGCGGACAAAATGCTCGCCCGCGAGGAAACCATGCGCTCCGAGCATCTCAAGGGCGACCTCGACAAGGTCATTCCCGTCGTCAACACCGAAGGCTCCGACTCCGCCATGCTGGACAACACCCTCGAATTCCTCGTCATGAGCGGTATGCCGCTGCCACTGGCGGTCATGATCACCATTCCGGAGCCGTGGGACAGAAACCACACCATGAGCCGCCGCAAGCGCGATTTCTATCAGTATTACGCCACCATGATGGAGCCGTGGGACGGTCCCGCCTCCATTCTCTTCTCCGACGGCGACGTGATGGGCGCGGTGCTTGACCGCAACGGTCTGCGCCCCTCCCGTTATTATATCACCGACGACGGCTTTCTGGTGCTGTCCTCCGAGGTGGGCGCGCTGCCGATTCCCGCGGAGAAGGTCGTGTCGAAGGACAGACTCCGTCCCGGCAAGATGCTGTTGGTGGACACCGTGAACGGCAGGGTCATCGACGACGACGAGTTGAAGGAATCCTATGCCTCCCGCCAGCCCTACGGCGAATGGCTGGACGGCAACCTCGTCCGGCTCAAGGATCTTAAAATACCCAATGTCAAGGTGCAGGAGCATCACCGCGATGAGCGCCGCCGCCTGCAGAAGGCGTTCGGCTACACCTATGAGGAAATCATGAAGTCGATTCTCCCCATGGCGCAGACCGGCAGCGAGCCGATCACCGCAATGGGCGTGGACACCCCGCTGGCGGTTCTGTCCAAGCAGCCGCGCCCGCTCTTCGATTACTTCAAGCAGCTCTTCGCACAGGTCACCAACCCGCCGATCGACGCGATCCGCGAGGAAATCGTCACCTCCACCACCGTCTATATCGGCGAGGACGGCAATCTTTTGCAGGAGAAGCCTGAAAACTGCCACGTCATTAAGATACGCAACCCGATCCTCACCTCCACCGACGTGCTGAAAATCAAGAATATGCATGTCAGCGGCTACAAGGTCGCGGTCATTCCGATCCTATATTATAAGAATACCCGCCTTTCCAAGGCGATCACCCGCCTGTTCGTCGAGGCGGATAAGGCGTACAACGAGGGGGCGAACATCCTCATCCTCTCCGACAGGGGCGTGGACGAGAACCATCTTGCCATTCCGTCGCTGCTGGCGGTCTCCGCGCTTCACCGTCATCTTGTCGTCACCAAGCGCAGAACCTCGCTGGCGGTCATTCTGGAAAGCGGCGAGCCGCGCGAGGTGCATCACTTCGCCACCCTGTTAGGCTACGGCGCGAGCGCGATCAATCCCTATCTCGCGCAGGAGACCATTCACGAGCTGATTCATGACGATTTGCTCGACAAGGATTACTACGCCGCTGTGGACGATTACAATTACGCGATTCTTCACGGCATTGTCAAGATCGCCTCCAAGATGGGCATTTCCACCATCCAGTCCTATCACGGCTCGCAGATATTTGAAGCCATCGGACTCAGCAAGGAATTTATCGACGAATATTTCACCGGCACGGTCAGCCGTGTGGGCGGCATTACCATCAAGGACGTGGAGGAAACGGTTGACCGGCTCCACACCGCCGCGTTTGACCCGCTGGGACTGGGCACCGACACCGAGATACGCTCGCGCGGCGCACACGGCTTCCGCAGCGGCAAGGAGGAGCATCTCTACAATCCCCGCACGATTCACGCCCTGCAAATGGCGTCCCGCATGGGCGATTATGACCTTTTCAAGGAATACTCCCGCATGATCACGGAGGAACAGGGCGCGATGAATCTGCGCGGGCTGATGGACTTCAATTACGCTGAAACCCCGCTCCCGCTCGACGAGGTGGAGAGCGTGGAATCCATTGTCCGGCGCTTCAAGACCGGCGCGATGTCCTACGGATCCATCTCGGAGGAGGCGCACGAGACGCTGGCAATCGCCATGAACCGGCTGCACGGCAAGTCCAATTCCGGCGAGGGCGGCGAGAGCGACGAGCGCCTTGCCACCAAGGGAACGGAGGAAAACCGCTGCTCCGCCATCAAGCAGGTCGCTTCGGGACGCTTCGGCGTGACATCCAAATACCTCACTTCCGCCGACGAGATACAGATAAAAATGGCGCAGGGCGCAAAGCCGGGCGAGGGCGGACACCTTCCGGGGCGCAAGGTCTACCCGTGGATCGCCAAGACGCGCCACTCCACCCCCGGCGTGTCGCTCATTTCTCCCCCGCCGCATCACGATATTTATTCCATCGAAGACCTCGCCCAGCTCATCTATGACCTCAAAAACGCCAATCAATCCGCGCGTATTTCGGTCAAGCTGGTGTCCGAATGCGGTGTGGGAACGGTTGCGGCAGGCGTTGCCAAAGCAGGCGCGGGCGTTATCCTCATCTCCGGCTACGACGGAGGCACCGGCGCGGCGCCTGGCAGCTCCATTCACAACGCGGGACTTCCGTGGGAGCTGGGTCTCGCCGAGGCGCACCGCACGCTGCTCATGAACGGATTGCGCGACCGCGTGGTCATCGAGACGGACGGCAAGCTCATGACCGGCCGTGACGTGGCGATCGCCGCAATTTTGGGCGCGGAGGAATTCGGCTTTGCCACCGCGCCGCTGGTGACGCTGGGCTGCGCCATGATGCGCGTCTGCAACCTTGACACCTGTCCCTTCGGCGTGGCGACGCAGAATCCCGAGCTTCGCAAGCGCTTCGCCGGCAAGCCGGAATACGTGGTCAACTTCATGCGCTTCATTGCCGAGGAGCTGAGAGAATATATGGCCAGGCTCGGCGTGCGCAGCGTCGATGAGCTGGTCGGAAGAACCGATCTGCTCCGGCGGAAGGAGAACCTTTCCGACAGGGAAAAGAGCGTCGATCTTTCCGCGCTGCTGGATAAGGCGACTTCACAGCAGCACATTTCCTATGACAGCAAGAATCTCTTTGACTTTGAACTGGAAAAGACGCTTGACGAAACCGCGATTCACGACGGCTTCAAGTCAGCCTTCGCAAAGGGAAAGGCAAAGACCGTCAATATTGACGTAAAGAACACCGACCGCGCGTTGGGAACCGCGTTCGGCGCGGAGATCACCCGGAAATTCGGCGACAGTCTGCCGGACGACACCTTCCGCATTGTGTGTCACGGCGCGGGCGGCCAGAGCTTCGGCGCGTTCATTCCCAAGGGATTGACGATAGAGCTTTCCGGCGACAGCAACGACTACTTCGGCAAGGGACTTTCCGGCGGCAGACTCATCGTCTATCCCCCGGAGGGGTCGAAATTCAGACCGGAGGACAATATCATCATAGGCAACGTCGCCCTCTACGGCGCGACGAGCGGCAAGGCCTTCATCAACGGCGTGGCGGGCGAACGCTTCTGCGTGCGCAATTCCGGCGCGACGGCGGTCGTCGAGGGCGTGGGCGACCACGGCTGCGAATACATGACGGGCGGCTGCGTCGTGGTGCTGGGCGGCACAGGCAAGAACTTCGCCGCGGGCATGTCGGGCGGCGTGGTGTACGTGCTGGATGAGGACAGGGAGCTTTACATGCGCGTCAACAAGGAGCTGGTGGAATTCACCGAGGTCACGTCCAAGTCCGACGTGGAAAAAATCAAGACCCTCATCGAGGAGCATGTACAGGCGACCGGATCTCCAAAGGGCAGGGAGATACTCAGCAGCTTCGGGGATTACCTGCCGAAATTCAAGAAGATCATTCCGCATGACTACAAAACCATCATCCAGTCCATCGCCGCATTCGAGGGCAAGGGACTTTCACTGGAGGAAGCCAAGATCGAGGCGTTCTATCAGTTCACCCGTGAGCAGTAAAGGAGAGGTACATTATGGGAAAACCGACAGGATTTTTGGAATATCAGCGCGAGGACGCGCCTGCCTTCTCCGTGAGCGAGCGCATACGGCATTTCAACGAATTTCACGAGCCGCTCAGTGAAGCGGAGCAGAAAAAACAGGCGGCGCGCTGTATGGCGTGCGGCGTGCCCTTCTGTCAGTCGGGCATGATGATCGGGGGCATGATCTCCGGATGTCCGCTGGGGAACCTCATCCCCGAATGGAACGACCTGCTTTACCGCGGCGCGTGGAAGCAGGCATATGACCGGCTGCGGCTGACCAACAGCTTTCCGGAATTCACCTCCCGCGTATGTCCGGCGCTTTGCGAAAAGGCATGCACCTGCGGCGCGGAGGGCGACGCGGTAACAGTCCGCGCCAATGAATACGCCATTGTGGAGCGCGCCTATGCCGAAGGATGGGCGAAGGCGCAGCCCCCCGCGGTCCGCACGGGCAAGAAGGTGGCCGTTATCGGCTCCGGCCCCTCCGGACTTGCGGCAGCGGACAGACTCAATCACCGGGGCCACAGCGTCACCGTCTTTGAGAGAAGCGACCGCGTCGGCGGTCTGCTGATGTACGGCATCCCCAACATGAAGCTGGAAAAGCGCATTATCGAGCGCCGTATTGACATCATGAAGCAGGAGGGCGTGGTGTTCCGCACCGGCGTGAACGTCGGCACGGATGTTGCTGCGCAGGACATTCTTGGCGAATTCGACGCGGTTGTGTTAGCCTGCGGCGCCTCCCATCCCCGCGACATCAGAGCCGAAGGGCGCGACGCGGACGGCATTTACTTCGCGGTGGATTTTCTGAAATCCACCACCAAGGCGCTGCTTGACAACGGCCTGCAGGAGGGGACGTTCATCTCGGCGAAGGACAAGAACGTCATTGTCATCGGCGGCGGCGACACAGGCAACGACTGCGTGGGAACCTGCGTCCGGCACGGGGCGAAGAGCATTCTCCAGCTGGAAATGATGCCGAAGCTCCCCGATACCCGCGCGGCGAACAATCCGTGGCCCCAGTGGCCGAGGGTCTGCAAGACCGATTACGGACAGGAGGAAGCGGCGGCGGTTTTCGGCAGCGATCCGCGCATCTATCAGACCACTGTCAAGGAATTCCTGAAGGACGAGAACGGCGCGTTAAGGGGCGCGGTGCTGTTGAGTCTGCAACCCGAAAAAGACCCGGCTACCGGGCGCATGAGCATGAAGCCGGTGGAAGGCTCGGAGCGCGAGGTTCTGGCGGAGCTGGTGCTGATCGCGGCGGGCTTCCTCGGCAGCGAGAGCTACGTGACCTCCGCCTTCGGCGTGGAGACCGACGGGCGTTCCAATGTGGCGACCGCCAAGGGAACCCACCGCACGAATATTGAAAAAATCTTCACCGCCGGCGATATGCACAGCGGTCAGTCCCTCGTCGTCCGCGCCATCCGCGACGGACGCGACTGCGCCCGCGAGGTGGACGAAGAGCTGATGGGCTACACCAATCTGTGACGATCCCTGAGCCTGTCATTCCGAAAGCAGCTTAACGCCTTCAAGGCATCAGAAAGCAGTCCCGTTTGTTGTGAAACGGGGCTGTTTTGTTATTTTTGCCCATTTTTGCCAAAAAACCGCCCGCGAATATAAATGCCCCGCCGCGAAAAAACACTTGCAATTTGTGCCTCTTGCGGGTATAATCATATGATAGGATTGCTGTTTTTTGCGGCAATCGGCACAATTAACGGAGGAATGAACTAAATGGGATTTTTCAAGAGCCTTAAGGAAGGATTAAAAAAGACCCGCGACAGCATTTTCGGGCAGATAGACGCGCTGTTCAAGCGCTTTAAGAAGGTGGATGAGGAGCTTTTTGAGGAATTGGAGGAGCTGTTGATCGCTGCCGATGTGGGAATGCTCACGTCCGAGAAAATCTGCGACACTCTGCGCGACAAGGTCAAGTCGACCGGCACCAAGGATCCGCAGGAGGTGCGCGATCTCTTTGTGGAGACCATCTCGGAAATGCTCGAGGGCGATATGTCGTTGAAGCTGGACACCAAGCCCTCGGTCATTCTGGTGATCGGCGTCAACGGCGTGGGCAAGACCACCACCATCGGCAAGCTCTGCTCCCGCTTCCGCAAGGACGGCAAGAAGTGCGTCATCGCCGCCGCCGATACCTTCCGCGCCGCCGCCATCGATCAGCTGGAGGTCTGGGCGGAGAGAGCCAAATGCGACATCGTCAAGCACACCGAGGGCAGCGACCCCGCCGCCGTGGTGTTCGACGCGATCAGCGCGGCCAAGGCGCGCAAGGCGGACATTCTCATCTGCGACACCGCCGGCAGACTTCACAACAAGAAGCACCTGATGGATGAGCTTGCCAAGATCAACCGCGTCATCGACCGCGAGGCGCCCGACTGCGACCGCGAGGTGCTGCTGGTGCTGGACGCGACCACCGGACAGAACGCCATCAATCAGGCGCGCGCCTTCAAGGACGCGGCGGGACTCACCGGCATTATCCTCACCAAGCTGGACGGCACGGCGCGGGGCGGCGTGGTTCTCGCCATCAAGGAGGAGTTAGGCGTGCCGGTCAAATTCATCGGCGTGGGAGAGAAGATCGAAGATCTTCAGCCCTTCAATCCCAAGGCGTTTGCCGCCGCGCTCTTCGAGAATTCCGAGAGCGTGGGAGACTTTGAGGTGAATTTCGGCGAGGAGCCGGACGAATCGGACGAGGAAGAGGATGAAGCGGAATGAGCAGGACGACTTTCGTTGTGGCGAGTCACAATCAGCATAAATTAAAGGAATTCGCCCGTATTCTCGAACCGTTGGATATTGAAATCGTCACGCCGTCCCAGTGCGGCGGGGAGGGAATCGAGCCTGTCGAGGACGGCGATACCTTCGAGAAAAACTCCGTTATCAAAGCAACCGAATTTGCCAAGGCTCTGAATATGCCGGCGCTTGCCGACGATTCGGGCATCTGCGTGGACGCGCTCAACGGCGCGCCGGGCGTGTACTCCGCCCGCTATTCCGGCGGCAGCGACGACGACAACAACGAATTCCTGCTCAAAAACCTCGAAGGCATTCCCTTTGAAAAACGCACGGCGCGTTACGTCTGCGTCATCTGCTGCGCCTATCCCGACGGCAGCTATTTCACCGTGCGCGGAGAGTGCGAGGGCAGGATCGGCTTTGAATACCGGGGAGAGAACGGCTTCGGCTACGACCCGCT
>ONDC01000196.1 GCA_900316495.1 uncultured Eubacteriales bacterium | reverse complement strand
ACCCAGAGTCCTTCCAGCAGCCTTGCGAAATTACTGCCCAAAAAGAGAACTTCAATTCCCGAAGCCCGCATGACGCAGCCTCCTTTCGAGTATCGTTGCAGCCGCCGAAACCGGAAGCAGTATAATCAAATAGGCTATCACCAGCATGGTGAGCGCTTCATCGGTCTTGTAATACAAGCCTATCAGGTCTTTTGCCACATACATCAGGTCGGCGAGGGCGATGCCGCTGACGACCGATGTCTCTTTGATCAGGAAGATGACATTCGCGCATATTCCGGGAACCGACACCGCCATGGCCTGTGGGAAAATGATTTCCTTCATGGTGAGCCATTTGTTAAAGCCCAGACTTGCCGCGGATTCTTCCTGTATTTTATCAATGGATTCGAGACCGCTTCTGAGCGTTTCGGTCATGTAGCTGCCGCCGAGAAACGCAATGCCTATCATGGCGCAGGCTTCACCGCTCAGTACAATGCCGATGTTCGGAAGTCCGAAGTACAGGAAGAAAAGCTGCACCAGCAGCGGCGTATTGCGGCTGAGTTCGACGTATGCCTGAATGATTCTGCGAAGCACAGGCACTTTGTAATAGAGTGCAGCCGAGCAGAGCACGCCAACCGCGAAAGCCAGCAGAATACCCCAGAAAGCGATGAACACTGTCAGCTTGGCAGCCTCCACATAGAGCGGCGCGTATTTTATGATGAAGTTCCAGTCTAAATTCATTGAGTAACGCACCGCCTTTGTTGAATATTTGAAAAAATTATTTGAGTCTTTTATCCGAATGAACGGCGAGTCGCGTTCCGACGCTTTGGAAAAGCTGTACCAGAACAATCAGAAGAATCACCGCCGCGATCATAATTAAATCCTTGTAACGGTAATAACCGTAATTAATGGCGATTTTGCCGAGTCCGCCGCCGCCGAGAATGCCGCTCATGGCGGAATATCCCAGCACGGTCGTAATGGCGATGGTTGCGTTGGAGAGCAGAGAAGGCACGCTTTCGGGAATCATGACCTTCGTGATGATCTGCAAAGGCGACGCGCCCATGCTCTGCGCCATTTCGATGAGATTGGGGTTGACCTCGCGCAGGCTGCTCTCGGTCAGACGCGCCACAAAGGGAAAGGCTGCGATGACCAGCGGAACAACAGTTGCTTCGGTTCCCACCACCGTGCCGACGATGGCTCTTGTCAGCGGAAACACCATGATCATCAGAATCAGGAACGGCACCGACCGCAGCAGATTGATGATGACATTCAGTGTCTGCATGAGCCACGCGGGGAGCGGAAGGATGCCTTTTTTCTCGCCTGTCACCAAAAGCACGCCCAGCGGAAGTCCGATAAGAATAGCAAACAGCGTGGAGAGAACGGTGACATAGAGCGTCTCCCAAATGGCAGTCGGAAACTGATTTTGAATGATCAGCCACGCCTCGTCTACCTTGTCGGGCGCAAATAATTCATGGAAAAATTCAGTCAACGCCATTCACCTCCTCCGCGATTATTCCCTTTATCTCCGTTAAAAATCCAATTGCGGCAGTCACCACATTATCTTTGTCGGGAAGTGCCAGGAGCATTTGTCCGTAAGCCTTGCCGCCTATGCTTTTGGTGGAGGCATAGACAATACTCGCGGCAATGCCTCTTTCCGACGCCATCCGCGCGATAATCGGCGTATTGGCGGCCTCCGCTCCGTTGAAGACGATGCGGATCAGACGTCCGCTGACGCCTGAAACGTCGGGCGCGTCGGATTCGGGATAGACAAGCCTTTTGGCGGCTTCGGAACGGGGATGAGAGAATACTTCGGTCACTTCGCCCTGTTCGGCAACCTCGCCGCCGTCAAGAATGGCAACATGGCGGCAGATTTTCTCCACCACGCTCATCTGATGCGTGATGACAACGACCGTGATGCCTGTTTTCTGATTGATTTCCTGAATCAATTCCAAGATAGAATTGGTGGTCGTAGGGTCGAGCGCGCTGGTCGCTTCATCGCAAAGCAGCACCTTCGGATTGGTGGCAAGCGCGCGGGCAATCGCCACACGCTGCTGCTGACCGCCTGAAAGCTGGGAAGGATAAGCGTTTGCCTTATCCAGCAGACCTACGGTTTCCAGCAGTTCCTTTGCTCTTTTCTGTGCGTCCTGTCGGCTGTAACCGGCGAGTTCGAGCGGAAAACAGACATTTTTCAGACAGGTGCGCTGCATCAGCAGGTGAAAACCCTGAAAAATCATGGTCACTTCGCGCCGCAGGAAACGGAGCTGCTTCTTGTTCAGTTCGCCGAGATCAACGCCGTCGATGGTGACGGTGCCCTCGTCGGGACGTTCCAGAAGATTGATGCACCTCACAAGGGTACTCTTTCCCGCGCCGCTCATGCCGATAATGCCGAAGATATCGCCTTTGGCTATGTCGAGCGATACATTTTTAAGGGCTTCCACGCTGCCGTCAGCCGTATGGAAGGTTTTGGAAAGGTTTTCTATTTTTATCATGGCAATTTTCTCCTTCCGGTGGAATACGGCTGAAT
>ONDC01000171.1 GCA_900316495.1 uncultured Eubacteriales bacterium | reverse complement strand
TGATCTGCGCTATCTGGATTTACAGGATATTATCATTGAGGACAGAACATTTCTTTCTCCTGAAACGGTAAGCCGACTGGATTTTGCAAGATTTCCTTTAAGTTGAGTTTGAAAACGGCATTCTTTTAAAAAACACAAGCGCATTCAGCTTGCAAAAGACTGGTTATGATGAAACGGATAACCTTCTTCCAAAGCCGAATGTGTTTTTTTATTAAAAATAAAAAAATAAAAAAATTTCAAAAAATCAAAACTATTTCTCTCTGAATGTCGTATACACTAATGGACGTCCGAATTTATACCATTCAACAGCGGAAAGCGGGGTGACAGCAGCCATGACAGACGAACAGCTTGTCTTTCTTATCGTGAGCTTCGGCAGCGATAAGGCGAAGGAACGGCTGATTCTGCGATATTACGACCAACTTTACGCATTTGCCTATCGTCGGCTTGACAATGCGAACGACGCCTATGACGCGGCGCAGGAAATCTTCATCAAGGCGATGAACGCGCTTGCGTCCTTCGACAAACGCCGCGCTTCCTTCAAAACATGGTTGTACGCCGTCGCCTCCAATTATCTGCGCGATTGTTTCAAAAGGCGATGCGTGGAAGGCATTCATACACCGATGGATGAGGAAATCCCTTCCGGTGAGCGTTTTGAGGAAGCGGCGGAAAGCCGCGCGCTGGCGGCGCAGATTATGGAGTATCTGGAAAAAAGCGACTACTGCGCCTATCAGATTGTGGAACTGAAAATCTTCGGGGACATGACCTTTGAAGAAATCGGCGCTATGCTGCGGCTCTCCCCGAACACCGTCAAGACCCGCTATTATGCCGCTGTCAAAAAATGCAGAAAGGAGTTTTCACCATGAATCACAAAAATGACATTCCCTATCCCACCGCTGAACAAAAGAAGCGGGCAGTCGCTCAGATTGTCAGGCAGACCAAGCCGCCGCGCGTGGGAGCGATTCGCTTCCTTTTCAATGCCTACCGTGAAATCGGCATGGCAACGGTACTCCGCAATTCCATCGGCATTTTCGGACTGTCGGCGGCGGTCTTCGCGGTGGGAATCGCGCTGGCGCTGACAGAATATGATCCGGTCTTCATGGAAAAAAGAGACGTCGCTCCGGTGCTGGCGATGTTTTTCTTTGGTTCTCCGCTGGTGCTGCTGCTCACCGATTTCCTCTACCGCCTGCGTGAAAAGCCGCTGGGCGTGTACGAAATGCAGAGCGCGTACAAATACACCGCCCGTCACCTGATTCTGCTGAGAATGCCGCTTTTTTCGTTGGGAACGGCGGCGGTTGATCTGGCGGCAGCGCTGGCATGGTGCGGTCTGCGCGGAACGGAGTACCTGCCGCAGATGATCGGACTCATCGCGTCAGGGGTGATGCTCTATTCGCTGCTGAATGTCGCGCTCTTCAATCGCTTTGGATTGACGGGCTGTATCGTTTGCGCTGTGCTATGGGGATTGCTGGCGGTGGGATTTGCCGAACTGCCGCCGGTGCAGCGGTACGCCCTGATGACCGGTATTCCATTTGCGGTGCATATGCTGTCCGGCGCGGCAATGGCGGTAATTCTGACGCTGCTGGTCAGGATTTTCTATCAGAGACCCATGTATTTAATTCGTAATGCGTAATTGTAAAAGGAGTTAATGGAACTATGCTGGAAATCAAAAATGTATCCAAATCATTCAAGGATTTTACCGTACTCAAAGACGTGAATCTCACCTTTGACAGAGGGGTTTACGGACTGCTTTCCCCAAACGGCGCGGGAAAGACCACGCTCATTAAAATGATCGTCACGCTGCTTCACCCCGACAGCGGAGAAATTCTCTGGAACGGGGAAAATATCGCCTCGCTCGACGGCAGTTACCGTGAATTGGTGGGCTACCTGCCGCAGAAATTCGGCTATTATCGCGACGATTCCCCCATGCAGTTCCTCACCTATATGGCGGCGCTCAACGGCGTTGATTCCGCTGTCGCAAAGGAACGCTGCCAGAAGCTGCTCGAACGGGTAGGCTTGGGCGACGTAACGCGCAAAAAGATGAAGAAATTCTCCGGTGGTATGATTCAGCGCGTCGGCATTGCCAATGCCCTGATGAACGACCCGCAGATCGTCATTTTCGACGAGCCGACGGCGGGACTCGACCCGATGGAACGCGTGCGTTTCCGGCATATTCTCGCGGAGCTGGGAAAGACGAAAATCGTCATTCTCTCCACCCACATTGTCAGCGACATTGAGAACATCGCCGATCAGGTGGTGATGATCAAAGACCATGAGGTCTACGCCTGCGACATCATTGAAGCCATTCTGAAAGCCCACAACGCCGACAACCTCGAAACCGCCTTCATGAACATCTACGGCGGCGAGGCATTGGAGGACGTGATATGAATGGTTTGAGAATTCTATCGGGAGAAATGCGGCGGTATGTGTGGCCGTTCACGCTGATTTTCACGGCAGTGCTGCTGCTGTTGTGGAATGTGGTGTTCGGATTGGATTCTTTTACCTTGGAAAAGGGGACAGATGGCGCGATTGACTACGATTTGTCGGTGGAATACGCGCGGCGATTCGGAGAAACGATTGACCCGGATGAGCGCGCCGAGATAGAAGCGGATTATGAAAAGGCACTGGCTGCGCTCAATGAGCAATACGAGAAATACATGGGGCAGTATGATGTTCACAGCGAGGATGATTGTCATTTGCTGTACAGTGCCGCCGATGCTGCCAGAAACAAGGACTATGAATCCGAAGACTATCGCAAAGGGGCTGAACGCTGGGACGCGGAGAATTTAGAGAAACTGGCGGAAACGTGCGACCAAATCTTCTGGGACAAAATTCCTTATGAAATCGCTCACAGGAAACAAATGCTGGAAAGCATTCTGAGGTGGGCTGAGCATGTCGATGAATGGGAGCAGTTTGTCGCAAGCCTTCCGACACTCGACCGTTCCTCTGTGGAAAAAAGAACGATGAAGTGGCAAATTGCCAACGAATACAGTCCCTCCGCTGAAAGACGCATCACGCAGGTCCTGCATGCCAATGGCGGCAAGCTGTCGCTGCTGGAATGTGTCTATGACGCGGGCAAATCCTTTCAGAGACATTATCAGTTCTGGGC
>ONDC01000004.1 GCA_900316495.1 uncultured Eubacteriales bacterium | reverse complement strand
TGAAGTCAAGAACAATCTGAAACAGAGCTTTCACCTGAGTGAAAAGGACTGGGAGCGCTATGTGGAGCTGTCAAAGAACTATCACCCGGAGGAAAACGCGAAATAATACGGTGCCGTCTGAGTAAACGCAACACGTTCCTGACAAACAGCTTCACATGCAATTGGCTGGAGAGAGCATGGTTGTACCAGAATCATTTAGAAGAATTAAATGCGTGCATCATGCAGAGCAGAGAACGGAGAACTGCCCTGTCAAGGTGAGATCACGCGCAGAATGAAATACCGCCGGAGCATTCAGAAGTATTTCTCTGAAAGCCCCGGCGGGTATTGTTTTATTTTCGGGTTTTCTCCTTACCGGAGCAGCCCCACCCTTTTGTAAACCTTCTCTATCGTGCGCCTTGCGATTTTTTCCGCGTTGGCGGCGCCTCTCTGCGCCAGCTCGTCGAGATGCTTCCTGTCGCTCAGCAGTTCCTTGTATCTGATCTGTATCGGTTCAAGAACCGCCACGACCGCCTCTCCCACGGCAGTCTTGAAGTCGCCGTAGCCCTTGCCGCGGAATTCGTCCTCGATCTGCTCATAGGTCTTGCCGGTGCAGGCGGAATAGATCTCCATCAGGTTGTTGATGCCGTCCTTGCCTTCGGCATATCGGACGCTGGCCTCGCTGTCGGTGACGGCGGAGCGGAATTTCTTCATGATGGTCGCCGGTTCGTCAACCATGAGGATAAAGCTCTTGGCGTTCGGGTCGGACTTGCTCATCTTCTTGCTGGGATCAAGCAGGCTTCTCACTCTGGCGGCATTCTTCTTGATGTACGGCTCAGGCACCACAAAGGTCTTGCCGTAGATGCCGTTGAAACGCTCGGCGATGTCCCTTGTCAGCTCAAGGTGCTGCTTCTGATCCTCGCCCACCGGCACCATGTCCGCCTGATAGAGCAGAATATCTGCCGCCATCAGCGACGGATAGGTGAAAAGACCCGCGTTGATGTTGTCTGCGTGACGGGCGGATTTATCCTTGAACTGGGTCATGCGGGAAAGCTCGCCGAACTGCGTAAAGGTGCTGAGAACCCATGAAAGCTCTGCGTGTGCCGGCACCATGCTCTGATGAAAGAAGATGCTCTTCTCCGGGTCAACGCCCGCCGCAATCAGCAGGGCAAACAGGTTGACGGTGTTTTCCTTCAGCTTTTTGGGATCCTGACGGACGGTGATCGCGTGGAGATTGGCTGTGGCAAAGACACAGTCGAATTCATCCTGCAATTCCACCCAGTTGCGGATAGCGCCCAGGTAATTGCCCAGCGTCATCTGTCCGCTCGGCTGGATGGCGGAAAAAATGCGCTTTTTCCTTGCGGGCGCTTCTGTCTGTTGAATGGTTTGATTTGCTTCTGCCATGTTGAAAAACCTCTCTTCTACTAATGGTAAATGAACACTAATTCAATATCAATTCCGTATAGTGGGTCATCTCCTGATTTCCCACATGGAGGAAAATCCGGTATTCGTCATTTTTCAGGTTGTACTTGTTGATATGGGCGGAAAAACCGTTGTCGGCATAAGAATCTCCGCTCAGAATCGGGAAAGCCTCATAATAGAAGGATTTATCCTTGCTGTCGCGAAGCTCAATGAAAATACAGCTATCGTTTGCAAGCGTCACCCAGTTGCCGATTTCCCCGTTAAGGATGAACGATTCGCCGTCGTCGACAAAGGAGCATTTCTGCTCGACATAACGCCGCCGGGTCACTGCGGGACTATTGACCTTCGGCGCGTCCATGATCGGCGCCTCATACAGCACGTTGGGAAGATTCCTCTCGGCGATCTCCACCACGGCGATATTGAAATCACCGCTTTTGGCAGCGTTCAGGTCGTAAGGGGAAGTCTTGGCGGTGCGCGAGTACCGCGCCTTGGCAAAGGCATTGGAATTGATGGGGATAAACGCGTTGAAGAACGAATCGCGGTAGCAGATAATATTGTAATACCTTCCCTGACAGGTGGTGATAATTTCCGGATCCATCATATTGGTGAGCGGCTTTGTGGAGGAATATTGCTTCGGAAGGCCAAGCTCGTACTGTACATCCGTCTTGACGACGGAGGGATACAGCATCGTCGTGAGATCTCCGCTGATCTCATGCTGCGAGAGATGCAGCTCCGACTCGTCGATCGGCATGTAGTCGAATTTGTCGATTCTGTTGTTGAGATTGTCCTGCAGGGCGTTATAGGCGACAAGCGCGCCGAGATTGTTCCAATGGCTGTCGTTTCTCAGGTAAATATTCCGGGTTCTGTCCTTGGCGGATTGCCGCAGCAGCGTCTTAACATCCAGATAATACGGCGTTTCCTTCATTTGCGCGCTTAGCCTGTCCAGATTGCTCGGTGAGGACGAGGCTCTGATACTGTCCGGCATGTATTCGGGGTAAATGCTGTTCTTATTGGGGGCGACAAAAAACACAAAGGTGATATTGCCTTCCTCTGAGAACCTGTTCATCAGGTCAAGCGTTTTTCTCAGCCGGAAGATGCCCCTGTCGGAAAACGCGGAAACGCCTGTATAATCCATTAGCGTTTCGCTGAGATAATACCAGCCCTCTTTTCCCACAACGGTCTTTTCATTGGAGGAACGACCGAACACGGCTTCGTTGAACCACGAATTGGCAGTCACCAGCTCCTGACGGAAGCCGAAATTGTCCGAATAGTATTCGCCAAGCTCGGCGGTAAAATTCAGATTCGGATCGATGCCCCCCTCCTCCGCGGTATACAGGTCAGGCATTCCCGTCATGGTGCGGTTTTCGGTGGATTTGGCGCCCCATCCGAAAACCATTCCGGCAAAGGGAAGGCTGCAGGCCACCGCGATCAGCAAAATGTACGCGATCAAGCATGATTTTTTAAGAGTGTTCATGATGCCTTACCCCCCTCTGTCAGAATCTGAAATAGATGAACGGATTGTAGGAAGAGGACGCGATTGACATCATGCACAGAGCCATCAGCAAAACGCTGGCGGCATATTTCATGCAGGTGACAGTCTGTCCGGCGTGATACCTTGCCGCCAGGGAATCGGCTGTGTTTTTGACAAGAGGCGTCATGGCGACGAGGGATATGGCGACAATACAAAGATTATACGCCGTGAAAAGCCCGCGAAGCGTGATCAGTCCGACGTCGGTAAACGAAAATCCCGCGATCATCTGACGTAGGAGCTGCAAGGCCTGTTCCATGCTGTCTGCGCGGAAAATCGAAAATCCCACGGTGACAACCGCCATGGTGTAAAGGTAAGCGAGAGGCTTTTTCCACTTATCCGGATGGATCAGATAGGTTTCAAGAAGCTGAAAGACCCCGTGGAACACGCCCCAGACGACAAATGTCCACATAGCGCCGTGCCACATGCCCGTCAGGAGAAAGACGGTCATTCTGTTGACCCCCGTGCGAAGCTCGCCTTTGCGGTTGCCCCCGAGCGGAAAGTAGACATATTCCCTGAACCATGTGGTGAGGGAGATATGCCACCTTTTCCAGAAATCGCGCACGGACAGCGAGATATAGGGATAATTGAAATTTTCAAGGAAATGGAACCCTGCCATCTTTCCGAGGCCGATAGCCATATCCGAATAGCCGGAAAAGTCAAAATAAATCTGAAGGGAGTAGAGAATGGCAGCCGCCCACGCCAGAGCGATATTGAGATCGGAGCCATCGAGCGAATAGATATTGTCCACCACGCTGCCGACGGCATTGGCGAGCAGCATCTTTTTGGAAAGCCCCACAATAAAGCGTCTCATGCCGTCCGCGATCTTTCCGGCGTCGGTCCGGCGGACGGTAAGCTGCTTCTCAATATCATGATACTTGACGATCGGCCCGGCGATCAGCTGGGGAAAAAAGGAAACGTACAGCATGAATCTGCCGATATTGCGCTGAACAGAGCATGTCCCGCGATAGGCGTCGATCACATAGCTCATGGTCTGGAAGGTGAAAAAGGAAATGCCTACGGGCAGCGGAATCTGCGGCACCGGAAGCGACATGCCGGCGACGGCATTGACCGTGCTGACCAGAAATCCCGCGTATTTGAACAGTCCCAACGCAGTTAGATTGTAAATGACAGCTAACGAAAGCAGGGTGCGTTTTTGAACGCTGTCCCCGTCTCTGAGCCTCTCAGCGGGGAGCGCTATCAGATAATTGACCAAAATCGACAGCAGCATCAGCAGAATGTAGACCGGCTCGCCCCACGCGTAAAAAAACAGGCTCATGACGACAAGCAGCACGTTGCAAGCCCTGATATTCCGTACCAGAGCGACCACCGCTATGTAGACCGGAAAAAAAGCAAAGAGAAACGCGGCTGAACTGAATACCAATGTTATTAATCTCCTTCCTCCACGCGGAGCGCCGCCGCGCAGGATGAGTCATGATCAGATTGCATCCGCCATCGCAGCGGAAACGGATTGAAAGACATTTGCAGACGAGAGACTGTTATCCCATATTCTTTGCGCTGTAGATGCCCATACCCTTTACCCTTCCGGTATCAGGCTCCAGAGTAAAATACAGGCTCGGAACGCCGGGGTCATTGGCCTTCCCCGCCCAGTAGGTCACGCGGACAAAGGATTCCTCCGGGTGCTTTTTGTCCTCCATGGTAACCTCCGTATAGTAGGGACCGTAGGCTCTCTTGACGTCCTCCAGGGTATCCCCGAACCTGATGCCCTTGGACGATTCCAGATCGGCGTCCGTGTAGTTCTTGAATTCAATCTCACAGATGGCGTCTCCGCCATCCGCCAGCATCGGGACGGTGGAAATGGAACAGCTGCCGTTGTTGCGATAGGAATAGATAAAAAATCTGTCCAGACCGTTATACGCACAGCTCTGCGCGGGCTTTTTCTGAATATACTTCGACCCCAGTTTTTTCAGGAGCGGCTTCACACTCTCATTGATGGAAAACTTCTTCCCGTTGATCTTAAGATAAATCAGTTTTTCATCGATCGGCTCATAATCCGCGGTGATGTTGCTGTTGTCCTCCTTCATACTGCCGGCGACGTCCGGCGGCGCTTCTGAGGTATCGACATTGTGAACCGCTACGTGAATGAGCATAGAGGCGGAAAGACCGTTATCCTTGGTCGTTGCCGTGACGATGGCACTGCCAGTGCCTACCGCCCAGATGCTTTCCCCCGACAGCTTGAGTATTGAGGGATTATTGGTGGTCCAGTCGAGAGCAACATAGCCCGCGTCCGCAGGAGTCATGAGAATCTCCGGGGTGTACTGTTCCCCAAGCGCCATGGTGTGTGATTCCTCCGAAAACCCGATTTTTGTCAGTTTCTTTGAGGGATGGACAAAACTTTCCAAAGAGGGTTTACGCGTCTGATTGAAGGTAATCACGGCTCTGTCGGGCGTAAACCCGAACGGCGAACCCTCTACGATTTTGACCATGGTACCCTCGGGACACAACTCATAGATGAAGCACGCCGCTTCTGCTTCCGTTCGCAGACATCCCGACGAACAATTGGTGCCGATCATCCTCACGGAATACTCATAGACCGAAAAAAATGCCTTATACCCGTAAAGAGGCCCGTGAATGAACAAGCCGCCGTAATGATCATCGGAGGAATAAAACTTGGTCGCATAAGGAGAGAACGTCTCGGCAGGCCATGTGTGCCACTCCTCCTTCTCCCCGACGGCGAAAACGCCGACGGGAGTCAACAGATTCGTTTTGCCGGTTGCTGTGCTCCATGTATAGATCCTTTTGGTATATAGCCCATAGGAATCCTTTTCAAAGATCGAAAGCGTGTGTCCCCCTTTTTCGACATAGATAAAATACGGTGACTCTCCGAGCGGAAACCCATAGATATTCCATTCGCTCAACGCCTGATCCGAGATTCCCTCAGCCACTCCGGCGTCCTCCATATTCAAACTGACCGTGTTGCCCTTTGTATCGGAGAAGCTGACCGCGGGACTTGCGGGCAGTTCCTTTTCAAGAAACCAATCGTTATAATGCAACGCAAAATAAGCTGCCGCAGTCACAAAAAGCAGCGCAAAAGCAAGCATAATAAACGTAGAAAGAAGCTTATAGGATTTCTTCATCTGATCACCTCTGTCAGACGCTCGTTTTTTTTAGCAATTACTGATGATTATATCATTTTTACGAATAAATATCAACCGTTTTTTCTAAAAATATGTGAAGATTTTGTTATTGGACAAAACGCCAATGTAAAGGATTGTATGCCCCGGCATTGGCGTAATTGTCTTTTTATTCAAATTGCTTTCCGAAAAGGGACTTGTAAATCTCCTGCATTTTGGCGTCTGTCTCGGAAATGACGTCGGCGCAGTCGCTGAGCTGATCGGATATTTCGTCGGACACGCCGTTGGGATTCTTGTACTTCAGCACATGCTCCAGACCCGCCCACGAATCCATCGCCACCGTGCGGAGCTGTATCTCCACCGGCACCTCTACATTTTTGTAGGGCAGATGAACCAATGTGGACAGAATCAGGTGAAGGCTCCGGTAGCCGCTCGGCTTCGGCTCCGCGATATAATCGGACATCTTCAGCAGGCTGACGTTATCCTGCGCTAAAAGGCGGTTCTTGATCTCGTAAATATCCCGCATGTAGTAGCAGATAACCCGTATTCCCGCAATGTCGGCCAGCTCGAAGGCGGCGTTTTCCAGCGTGAGAGGGATGTTCTTCTTCTCCAGCTTGCCGCAGATGCTCTTGACGGACTTGATACGGCTGTCTATGCTCTTCAGAATGCGGTGATCGTAATTGACGCGGTAATCAAGCTCCAGTATCTCCAGATCGGTGCGGATCTTCTTTGAGGCAAAGATGTAGTTATTCTGAAAGACAAGGTAGTCGTAGAGACATCGGTCAAGCTCCGCCTTCGGGTCGGGCGCGTTTTCGTCAAAGCCCGCCAGCTGCTTGATCAGCTCACATTCGTCGGGAGAAAAGTCCTCCTTGGCTAAAACGATTCTGTGTTTATCGGACATAATGGATAATTCCTCAAACTTAGTGTAAAATGATAAAAGAAGTCAGGAGGTGGATTCATTTGTCGTAACGCGCTAAAAATTGCTTCCGTTCCAGCCCCAGATCTCCGCTTCCTCATATTTGACGTAGCTCTGCTGAATGGCAAGCTCCTGCTCCAGAATGTCCGTGATGGCGGCCGTCAGTCTGTCGGCTGCCTGCTTGCTGACCCTTCCGTAGACGCTGACCTCGACAAAGGCGATCCTCTCGCTGTCGCTGCCCCGGAAGTATAGCGGATGTTCTCCCTCAAAGCCAACCATCAGCCAGCTCTCGGATTTGCCGGGAATCAGCTCGATTGCCTTGCCGAGTCTGGTCTTGACAGCGACCTCCTGTTCCTTCGACACGGAAACGTTGGTATTGATATTGATGAACGGCATTTTCTCTCTCACCTCCGCCATCATTCGATTTTATAGTCGTTGCGCCGTGGAACGTTAAATCTTATCTCCGCTGTAGACAATGCCCTTCTCCGCGTCGACGACGACGGTAGTGCCGTTCTTGAGGATGTGGGTGGCGTTCTTGCAACCGACAATGACCGGAATGCCCAGCGTCATGCCGACAATGGCGGCATGGGAATTGACGCCGTCCACCTCGGTGATGATGGCTCTCGCCTTGCGCATGAACTGCAACAGGCGGTTGCTGGTCTGCGGAACGACGATGATGTCGCCCGGCTCGAATTCCTCGGCGATTTCCTCCTCGTTCTTGGCAACGCACATCTTGGAACAGACCTTGGTGTCGCCAATTCCCTTGCCGGAAACGAGGATGTTGCCGGTGAGATGCACCTTCAGCAGATTGGTGGTGCCCGAAACGCCGATCGGAACGCCGGCGGTGATGACACAAAGATCGCCCGACTGAATGAGACCCGCCGCCTCGGCTGCCTTCGCGGAGCAGTCAAACAGCTCGTCGGTGCTGGTCTTTTCGGAAATCAGCAGCGGGGTGACGCCCCATGAAAGGTTGAGCTGACGAACCACCTTCTTGTCGGGGGAGCAGCCCACGATGGGACACGGAGGACGGTGCTTGCTGATCTGGCGCGCCGTTCCGCCGCCCTTGGTGACGGTAATGATCGCCTTGGCGTTGAGGTCGATGGCGGTGGTGACGGTGGCGTGGGAAATGGCGCCGGTCACGTCGTCGTCGCCGATCTTGCTCAATACGCTCTTGAAGCCGCCCGCGTAATTGATGTCGGACTCGGTGCGCTCGGCGATCTTTGCCATGGTGAGCAGCGCTTCAACGGGGTATTTGCCCGCGGCGGTCTCGCCGGAGAGCATGATCGCGCTGGTACCGTCATAGATGGCGTTGGCGACGTCGGTGGATTCCGCACGGGTGGGACGCGGGTTCTTCATCATGCTGTCGAGCATCTGGGTGGCGGTAATGACCATCTTGCCCGCCTTGTACGCCTTGTCGATGAGCTTCTTCTGAATGATCGGGATCTCCTGCAGCGGAATCTCCACGCCGAGATCGCCTCTGGCGATCATGATACCGTCGGAAACGCGGAGAATCTCGTCGATATTTTCCACGCCCTCCGCGTTCTCGATCTTGGAGATAATCTTGATGGTGTTGCAATGCAGCTTGTCAAGCAGCGCCCTGATCTGCATGACGTCCGCCGCGCTTCTGACAAAGGAGGCGGCGATGAAGTCATAATCGCACTGTACGCCGAACATGATGTCGGAAATATCCCTCTCGCTGAGGTACGGCATGCTCAGGCGCACGCCGGGGACGTTGATACCCTTGTTATTGGAAACCGTGCCGCCGTTGACGACCGTACAGAAAATCTCGGTATCGGTGACGGAATCGACAGTCAGCTCGATCAGACCGTCGTCGATGAGGATGCGCTGTCCCTGCTTGACGTCCTTCGGCAGACCGGCGAAGGAGATGGAGGCGATGCTGCTGCTGCCGACGATTTCCTTGGTGGTAAGGGTGAATTTCTGCCCCTGCACAAGCTCCACTTTGGGCGGGTCGAAGGTGCCGGTGCGGATCTCCGGACCCTTGGTGTCAAGGAGGGTTGCGATCGGAAGTCCCAGCTCCTCGCGCAGCGCGAGCACCGCGTCAAGGCGCTTCTTGTGACTCGGGTGATCGCCGTGGCTGAAATTGAAGCGGCAGACGTTCATGCCGCCCAGCATAAGCTGGCGGAGAATGTCGCCGTTGTCAGTAGCGGGACCCAGCGTACAGACAATTTTGGTTTTTCTCATAGGTATTACCGTCCTTTGTATTATGATATGGTAGTGCGTTTTCTATGATGCAATGAATTTGAACAAAATCGCACAAAGCTCATCTCATATAATACACAATATTTTTCTCAATGTAAAGCGATTTTTTATTAATTTTTTGAGATTCATTTTGTCAGACGCAGTTTTAAGAGGATGACTTGTAATTTCAGAAAGGATGTGCTATAATAATCTCCCAATCCATCTACAGGAGCATGAGAAATGTCAGATTTAAAGCAAAGATACTTTACAGCCAAAAAGAAGATTTTGGAGCGGGAATTTTCCCGCATGAACGATATGCAGCGCATCGCGGTCTTCAGAACCAAGGGACCTCTGCTGATTTTAGCGGGCGCGGGAAGCGGCAAGACCACCGTTCTGGTCAACCGCATTGCCAATCTCATCCGCTACGGCGACGGCTATTCCACAGAGGCGCTTCCCGCCGGTCTGACGGAAAACGAGGTGGATTTCCTCGAGGAATTTTCCAAGGGCGGACTTGCGGAAAAATCCGATGAGGACAAAAGCCGCGCTTCGCAGCTCATAGCGCATTTTCCGCCGAAGCCGTGGCGGATCATGGCGATCACCTTCACCAACAAAGCCGCCGGAGAGCTTAAGGACAGACTTTCCGCCATGCTCGGCGAGAGCGGAAACGAAGTCTGGGCGTCCACCTTCCATTCCACCTGTGCCAGAATGCTGCGCCGCGACGGGGAACGTCTGGGATATTCGCCCAAATTCACCATCTACGACGCGGACGACAGCAAGCGCATGATGAAGGACGTGATGAATTACCTGCGCATCGACGACAAGGTGCTGCCCGTCAAGGCAATTCTCGGCGAGATCAGCCGCGCCAAGGAGCAGATGCTCACCCCGAAGCAGTACGCGGCGAAGGCAGGCAGCGACTTCCGCCTGAAAAAGATCGCCGAGTGCTACACAACCTATCAGAAGCGTCTGGAGGAAGCCGACGCGATGGACTTCGACGACCTGCTGTTCCAGACCGTCCGGCTCTTTCAGGAGAACGACGACGTGCTGGAGCATTATCAGAACCGCTTTGAGTACATCATGATCGACGAGTATCAGGACACCAACCACGCGCAGTACCTCTTTGCAAAGCTCCTTTCCGAAAAGCACGGCAATCTCTGCGTTGTCGGCGACGACGACCAGAGCATCTACAAATTCCGCGGCGCGACCATCGAGAACATTCTCTCCTTTGAAAAGACCTTCCCCGACGCGCAGGTCATCCGGCTGGAGCAGAATTACCGTTCCACCCAGAACGTCCTCGACGCAGCGAACGCGGTCATCAGTAACAACACCGAACGCAAGGGCAAGAATCTCTGGACAGCCAACGGCGCGGGTGACAAAATCGTACACTATCAGGCGCAGAGCGAGTACGACGAGGCGGCGTTCATCACCAAGTGCGTTGAAAACAACGTGGCGGCAGGTATGCGATACGGCGATCACGCGGTGCTTTACCGCATGAATTCACAGTCCAACTCCATTGAAAACTACTTCATGCGCGCCGGCATTCCCTACCGCGTCATCGGCGGACACCGCTTCTACGAGCGCAAGGAAATCAAGGACATGCTCGCCTATCTCTGCGTCATTGCCAATCCCTCGGACGAGATACGGCTGAAGCGGATCATCAACGAGCCAAAGCGCGGCATCGGCGAGCGCACGATTGAAAACGCCTCGGAGATCGCCGCCGAGCTGGGAAAGAGCATGTTTGAGGTGATCCGGGAGGCTGACAGCTATCAGGCGCTCGCCAGAAGCTCTGCAAAGCTGAAAGCCTTTACGGACATGATCGGGGAATTTATCGACGCGGCTGACGAACTGCCGCTCAGCGGACTGCTTGAACTGATTCTCAACAAAACCGGATACATCGCCGCCCTCAGAATGAGCGATGAAAAGGCGGAGGAACGCATTGAAAACATCAACGAGCTGGAATCCAACCTCATCAAATACCAGGAGGAACACGGCGACGACACCGACCTCGGCGAATTTCTGGAGGAGGTCGCGCTGATTGCCGACATTGACAATTTTGACAGCGACAGCGACGCGGTGGTGCTGATGACCATGCATTCCGCCAAGGGACTGGAATTTCCCGCCGTCTTCATGCCGGGCATGGAGGAAGGCATATTCCCGGGTATGCAGTCGATTCTCAACCCCGGCGAGATCGAGGAGGAACGCCGTCTCGCCTACGTCGGCATTACCCGCGCCAAGCGGAAGCTGTATCTCATCAACGCCTCCCGCCGCATGGTATTCGGCAATTCCCACTCCAACCGCGTTTCGCGTTTCGTCGAGGAAATCCCGGAGGAGCTGGTGGAATTCATCCGCCCGGAGCAGCCGAAGCGCACGCAGGTTGCTTCCAAGCCTGCCGAAAGGAAGCGCCCGACCGACAACGAGCTGGTGGGGCTGCGGCAGAAGCAGATGGACAGTGCAAAGGCGGTTGCCTTTGCACCCGGCGACCGTGTAAAGCACAAGATATTCAAGGAGGGAACTGTTGTCAAGGTCACACCCATGGGCAACGACGCGCTTCTTGAAATCGAATTCGACAGCAAGGGACTGAAGAAAATCATGGCGAATTACGCGGCTTTGCAGAAGATTTAGCCGCCGCCGGATAACGACAGGAAGCCCTGCGGGCTGGAGCATCCGTTCCAAAACCCGCAGGGCTTCCTTTATGCGCGGAATACGCCTTATTCCTTGTTCAGATCCGCGTTGATTTTCCTGATTCTGGCGCGGTAGACCGAATACATCACCGCCCAGATCGAAACGTAGATGCACGCGAAAACGCCGAGATAAATCAGCGCGCCGCGCAACGAATGCTCCATCCAGTGACAGGTATACGCGATAGGAAGAATGACAACGGCGGACAGCGCGAAATTGATGGCGCTCTGTGCCGCCAGACTCAGTCTGTCGTTCTCCCAGATGGCGGACATCGCCGCAAACGCCCCGCCCATCAGTCCGCAGAGAATAAACTGAACCGCAACCGCTGTAATTTCGCTGCCAAACTGCTCCGACATGCCCGGCACGACCGACGAATATTTGCCGTCCGCATAGGCGAGTGAAGACAGAATTGAGATTGCGTAACCGATTGTCACGCCGATGGGAAATCCGATCAACCCTCTGAGTAATGCTTTCTTCATAATTAACACTTTCCTTTCTGATAATATTGAGAAAATTAAAAAGTTCAAATGCCTAAAATCTTCTTGATCTCCGAGACATAGCGCCGGGAGACAAAGGTGGTATCGCCGTTTTTCAGCTTCACCTGTATGGTTCCGACAAAGCTGAGGTCGAAATTCTCCGTCTTGTTGAGATTGATGATCTCCGAATTCGATATCCGGACGAATCTCCTTCCCGTCAGCTTTTCCTCCGCCTGATACAGCCGCATCCGCAGCCGGAAGGTTCCCTTGTCCGTCACGGCAAGCACCCTCTGGTTCTCGGAATAAACGCGGTAGATCTCGTCGGGCGACAGTATTTCCGCGCGGTCGTCAGTGAATCCCGTGATGATGTCGGAGCCTGTCTCCTTCAGCTTCCTGACCGCCTCCGTCACCTCGTCGGTTATCTCGGCGGTGTAAATCACCGCTAACGGTTCGGCGTATCCGCTGTCGAGCTTAAGATCAACTCTCATGGCCTTAACCTCCCTTCATCTGATTGCATGTTCATTATACTCCTCCTCTTTTTCCTCTGCAACAGTTTTTACATACACGGTTGTTTTGCGGATATATTCGGTCTTTTTCCGGCAGCAAAAAAACAGGCAGACGAAGAAACTCTCCGTTTGCCTGTCTGATTAATTGATTGATTGAGCGGGATTACTTATTCACCGCGGCGTTGATGGCGTTGATCGCTGCCTGAGCTGCCATTTCCGCCTGTGCTGCCTGTGCGGCTGCCTTCTTGGCGAGGTCTTCCTTGATCTGGGCTTCCTTTCTTGCCTGCTCCGCTGCTGCGACGGCTGCGAGCCTCTCCTTGTTGGCTTCCTCGGCTCTCTTGATAGCCTCCTGCATAGCCTGAGCCTCCTGAATCTTCTGGGTGGCCTGGAGCTTTGCGGCTTCGATAGCTGCCTGAATCTTGGCGGCGGCAATGGCTTCCGCTTCCTCTGCCTTCTTTTCGGATACAACGGCGTTGACCTTGGACTCGTCGGCAACCTTCTTGGCGACCTTGGCTTCCTTGATCTTCTTTCTGGCGTTCTCCGCTTCCTCGTCCTCGTAGGGAATCGGCAGAATGATCGGCTCATCCTGCTCGTCCTCGATCTCGACTTCCTTCACCTTTCTCGCTCTCATTTCGGCAAGAATGGCTTCCTCGTCCTCTTCCTCGTAGGGAATGGGCAGAACGATCGGCGGCAGATCCTCTTCATCATCATAAGGTGCTGGAATAAACTGAGACATAATAAATTTCCTCCCGATTTTTATAATTACATGCTTTGTTCACATGCACTAAATCTCTTTAATCATTCTATCACAAATATGAATTTAGTGCAATAAACAATTGAAGAAATAAAAATTTTTATAATTCATCACAATGATTCTATAACATAAGACGCTGCAATTGTATAAAATGTACACAATCATACTTCAAAGACGGTGCTGCCGTTTCGCAAACAACAGCACCGTCTTATGAATTGCGCTTTTTCTATAGCCGTGGGGCAAATGCGGGGTGAAATATCAATACATGCCGCCCATGCCGCCGTCCATCGGTGCGGGAGGCGCCGGAGGCTCAGGCTTGTCGGCGACAAGCGACTCGGTGGTAAGCACCATTGCCGCGACGGAAGCTGCGTTCTGCAGCGCCGAACGTGTCACCTTGGTCGGATCCACGATGCCCGCGGAAATCATGTCGCAGTATTCGTCGGTGACAAAGTTGAAGCCGTAGCCGTCCTTGCCGGACTTCTTGATGGTGTCGATGATGACGGAGCCTTCCAGACCGGAATTGGAGGCGATCTGGCGGATCGGCTCCTCCAGAGCCTTCAGCACGATCTTCACACCGGTCTGCACGTCGCCTGTGGTCTCGTCAACCAGCGGAGCAACCGCGCTCATGGCGTTGAGCAGCGCAACGCCGCCGCCCGCGACAATGCCTTCTTCAACTGCCGCCTTGGTCGCCGCAAGAGCGTCCTCAATGCGGAGCTTCATTTCCTTCATTTCGACCTCTGTCGCAGCGCCGACGCGGATGACCGCCACGCCGCCTGCCAGCTTGGCAAGTCTCTCCTGCAGCTTTTCCTTGTCGAATTCGGAGGTGGTGGTCTCGATCTGGGTGCGGATCTGAGCGACTCTCGAAGCGATGGCAGCCTTCTCGCCCGCGCCGTCTACAATGGTGGTGTTTTCCTTGGTGATCTTGACCTGACGAGCCTGACCGAGCTGGTCAAGGGTGGTTTCGTTGAGCTGAAGTCCGATATCGTCGCTGATGACCGTGCCGCCGGTGAGGATGGCGATATCCTGCAGCATTTCCTTGCGTCTGTCGCCGAAGCCCGGAGCCTTGACGCATACGCAGGTGAAGGTGCCTCTGAGCTTGTTGACAATCAGGGTGGAAAGCGCGTCGCCTTCTACGTCCTCGGCGATGATGACGAGCTTCTTGCCCATCTTGACGATCTGCTCGAGCAGGGGAAGAATCTCCTGAATGGAGGAAATCTTCTTGTCGGTGATAAGAACGAGAGCGTCGTCGATAACCGCTTCCATCTTATCTGTATCGGTGACCATGTAGGGCGAAATGTAGCCTCTGTCGAACTGCATACCTTCCACGACGTCGATGTCGGTCTTGGCGGTCTTGCCTTCCTCGACGGTGATGACGCCGTCGGCGCTGACCTTTTCCATTGCCTCGGCGATAAGCCTGCCTATTGTCTCGTCAGCGGAGGAAACGGAAGCGACCTTGGCGATGTCCTCAGAGCCGTTGACAGGCACGGAATTTTTGACAACCGCGTCGGAAGCGGCTTCAACAGCCTTTGCGATGCCCTTCTTGACAAACATCGGGTTCGCGCCGCCGGTGACGTTCTTCATGCCTTCGCGGATAAGCGCCTGCGCCAGCAGAGTGGCTGTGGTGGTGCCGTCGCCCGCCACGTCGTTGGTCTTGGTGGCGACTTCCTTGACGAGCTGCGCGCCCATGTTTTCAAAGGGATCGTCAAGCTCGATTTCCTTGGCGATGGTCACGCCGTCGTTTGTGATGAGCGGCGCGCCGAATTTCTTATCGAGAACGACGTTTCTGCCCTTGGGTCCGAGCGTGATCTTGACTGTGTCGGCGAGCTGATCTATACCAGCCTGCAGAGACTTGCGGGCGTCCTCGCCGTATTTTATGATCTTTGACATAATTCAAATTCCTCCTGCAAAAAAATATTTACCTGATTACTCGCAAACGGCCAGAATATCGCCGATGCGGACAATAACATATTCCTCGCCGTCGATCTTGACCTCTGTGCCGGAATACTTGCTGGTGAGTACCTTATCGCCGGGCTTGACGGTCATTTCGATCTTCTCGCCGTCCACAACTCCGCCGGGACCCACTGAAATAACCTCAGCGATCTGCGGCTTTTCCTTTGACTTGGCGGAAAGAATGATGCCCGAAGCGGTGCTCTCCTCAGCCTCTGTCATTTTGAGCACAACTCTGTCTGAAAGCGGTCTGATTGTCATAACAAAATCTTCCTTTCACTGCGGGCAATGCCCACAAATAATACTGAAAATGACACCAAATGTCCTTGAAAATGTCATTAGCACTCTCGTTCCCCGAGTGCTAACATGTATTATAATAACGTTTACAAAAAAAATCAAGTCCTTTTTGGGATTATTACATCTATTTTACAAATTTTTAATATTCGCCTCTTTTTGCAAAAAAATCTGTTGCACTTTTATGTGCTTTATGATATGATTCATTTGTTGACTAAAATGAAAAGAATAGTTGACTACAAAATTCCAAAGAAAGCTGTGGTATTCTTGTCAAGAAAAAGTCGGATTGTTGCGTCATCTGTGTTGTTGCTAATGACAATTCTGCTTTTCAGCAGATGTGACTATTCAACAAAGGTTATCTCTTCCGCCGAACCTCCTGACACGGTCTTCAACACTTTTTTTGACGCGCTGAAGGAGAAGGATTTTGTCAAGGCCGACGCGTGCCTTGCCAACGGCGCGACCATCAGTCCTCAGAATGAAACCGACTACGGATTTTTTGATACTTACGTCAATACATCGCTCGATCTGCTCAGATGCGAATCTGTCGGAGAACCGGTTTATAACGGCATGAATGCCTCCGTCGACGTCAGGCTGGTATCAATTGACAGCGAGACGTTTGTTTCGTGGATGGAAAAGAACTATCTCAATATTGAGCACGACTACCTGAAAAATAAGAAGATCGCAGAGATTGATACCACAAACCCCGAGGACATCAGCAAGCTAATGTCCTTTGCTCTTGAGAAATACGCTAAAAAAGATAAAGGCATCACGCATAAACTGAGAGTCAATTTTGTTTTCTCCAACGAAAAATGGGGAATCATCGGAGACGACGAACTGGTCAAAGCTATTTTTGGAGGTTACGAGCATGAAGAAGAAAATAAAGACAGTCAAAAAAAATCTGATTGAAACAACCAATCAGGTAATCAATAATAACCGTAGGAGCAGAAAAGCCTTCCTGTTCTTCTTCACAAGCTTTGTCATGCTCCTTTCTCTGGTAGTGATCGCCTTTTCGCCGACGACTACCGTCAAGCAGTTTGACATGACAAAGAATCTTTCTTCCGCCTATCTCAACAATCAGGTCAACAATTACATCGCCAAGGCTACCAATACGGAAGTCGTCCGGATGCTCCCCTATGATTTCAGCGCCCCCAAAAATCCGCCCAATAAAAACAACTATTACACAGAAGGAAAAAAATCCTGCTATAAGGACAGCACGATCGAAGTGACGTGCTGGAAAGAGACGGACAAGATAAATCTCGCGGAAATATGCTTCGCCGAAATCAAGATCAAGCATCCGTCGCAGTTCCGCAGACAGTGGGCAAACGGAGATTACAACTCCAGCAAATACCAGTATCCGACTAACATTTTTGCCCTTTCCAACGGCGTAATCGGCATGTCGTCAGACTTTTACAAATTCAGGAAGTATGGCGTTATCGTGCAATATGGCACCGTCATCTGCGACAAGAGAAGCCCCTTGACGCGTCAGAGGTATCTCGACGTTCTGGTCATCGATTACAACGGAGACTTCAAGATCTGGAAGGACAAAGAGCTGAGCAATTACATAAAGGAAAACGGCGCGGATGACATTATGCTGTCGTTCACATTCGGTCCTGCTCTCATTGTAGACGGCGTTCCCTACGATCCCAAGATTGAAGAACACTATCCTCTCGGCGAACACGACATGCACTCCGGCAGAGCCGCCATCGCCCAGCTCGGACCGCTGCACTATCTGCTGTGTACATTCGGCAATCCGGGTCTGCATCGTCCCGACTTCCCGAAGATTCTTGCTGAAAAGGGTTGCATCACCGCATACAACCTTGACGGTGGTCAGTCCGGCACACTGATTTTCAACGGCGGGGTTTACAACAAAATCGCATATAAGGGCGCACAGCGTCCGATGAGCGACGTGCTGTATTTTGCCTCAGCGGAGTAAGCCGGTCTCACAGTACAATGTTTCACCCGATTAATGGAAAGCCGTGATGATCTTGTCAAACAAAACTAAATCTGTATTATCAACTGCCGTCTTTTCCCTGGCAATGATGATTGTGCTGAGTGGATGCTTCTTCCCGACACATGTGATCACGTCGGCTGATCCGCCGGACGCGGTATTTAACAATTTCGTCACCGCGCTTAAAGCGAAGGACTTTTCAAAGGCGGATCAGTATCTTACGGACGGAGCTTCTGTGACCCCTGTCAACGATAACGGCGACAGCCTTTTTGACGCCTATATCGACGTTTCGCTCAGATGGCTCAGCGTCGAACCTCTTGAAAAACCGATGTTCGATGGTATCCATGCGGAAATAGGACAAGTCAGGATCACCACCATCGACAAAAGCAGCTTCATTCCCTGGAGCAAAGAAAACATGACCCGGATAGAGCACGATTATCTGACAAGAAATCATCTTTCCCAGCTTGACAGCAGCGACCGTAAAACAGCTTCCGATCTTCTCTCACTGGCATTGTCGGAATATGAATTATCCGCCAAAAGCAGCTCCGTTATTATCCGTGTTGAGTTTGTCTATAGCCATGATCGATGGATGCTTATCGGTAGTGATGATTTGATCTCGTCGATTTTTGGAGGTGTCTGATCTCAATGAAGAGCAAAAAGAATAAGCCGGCAAGGTTAAGAAAGGTCGTTTTTGCTTTGCTGAGCGTGTTGCTTCTTCTGTCACTGGGGATTCTTGCTTATTCTCCCTCAACCAACGAACGGCAAATCCTTATGACAAAGGATCTGATTTCCGCCTTTGTGAATAACGAAGTGAATTCCATTATCTCGCAGACCACAGACGCAGAAGTCGTCCGCATGCTGCCCTATGACTTCAGCACTCCCAAGAATCCTCCCGATCCTGCCAATTTCTCCTCTAAGGACGGTAAAATCTGCTACAAGGACAGCACCATCGAGGTGACTCTCTGGAAGGAGCTTTACACGCCGATTTCCGCCGAGCTTTGCTTTGCCGACATCAGAATCAAGCATCCCTCTCAATTCCGCAGACAGTGGTCATACGGCAATTATAATACCGCCTGCAACCAGTATCCTTCCAATATTTTTGCCACCACCAACGGAGTAATCGGAATGTCTTCTGATTTTTACAAATTCAGAGATTACGGAATCATCATCCAGTATGGCAAGGTGTTGTGCAACAAACGAAGCCACAATTCACGGCAAAAATATCTTGATGTGCTTGTGATCGATTATAACGGTGATTTCAAGATCTGGAAGGACAACGAACTCAGCGATTATATTGAAAAGCACGGAGCGGATGACATAATGCTTTCATTCACATTCGGCCCCGCTCTGATTGAAAACGGTAAAATGTACGATCCGGATTCTGAAATACACTATCCCATCGGCGAACCGCACAGCGGAGCCGGCAGGGTTGCGATAGGACAACTGGGAAAGCTCCATTATCTCTTCTGTACGCTGGGTTATCCCGGTACGTTCCGCAAGTATATGGCGGAGATAATGGCGGAAAAAGGCTGTGTGACTGCCTATAACCTTGACGGCGGACAAACCGGCACCATTGTAATCAGAAACAGGGTTTATAATACAATAGCATATAAGGGCGAACAGAGACCCATGAGCGATATTATGTATTTCTGTTCAGCAGAATAATTGGGGGTTTTTGATTTGGACAATCAGATAATGCTGATCATAGGTAGTTTAGAAATCAGCTGGTTTGCGGTATTTACCGCCTTTGCATGTATCATCGGCGTTTGTATCGCCTGCCTGCTCCGTCATTTTCAGCATAAGTATATCAGCGATATTTTCACCTGTGTTACTTTCGGAATTCCGTTGGGACTGCTCTTCGGAAGAATCCTCTACATCGTTTTCTCGGGAAGCAGCCTGACCGGTCTGCTGCAGTATCTCAATATTGCAAACGGCGGCTTTGGCTTGTACGGCGTTATCCTTGGCGTATTCTTAGGCGCTGTGGTTGCGGTCAGATTCTTTGACGCCGACGGACTCGGCTCTCTTCTTGACTGTCTGGCAGTCGGCGGCGCTTTTGCCATTACCGTGGGTCGCTTCGCGACAGGCTTTACACCCGCTGAAATCGGCTATGAGGTGGACTTTAAGCTCTTTGCCGTGTATGACAACGCCCAGGGAATCTACAATCTTGCCATCTATCAGCTTGACGGAATCTATGAGGCTATCATTTTCGTGATCTGCAGTTGGTTCTTTATCAAGTGCATCAGAAAAGCAAAGGGAGAAAATATCGGCGGAAAGACGGCTCTGCTCATGCTTGCGCTCCATGGCACCAATACCGTGGTGATGGACAGTATGCGCGCCGATCCCCTGAAGCTCTCTGTCAATGAATTTATCAAAATATCACAGATCATCGGTATTCTCTGCTGTGTCGCGGTTCTGGTCTATCTTATGGTGCTTACCGCCAGAAAAGACAAATTCGGCAAATTCCACTGGCTCTCGATTCCCATGATCATTGTGGCGATTGTCCTTGGCGTTTTTGGAGAATGGCGTGTGGGCAGCTCGAATTACATCAGCAATCACGTCATTATGCTCGCCGGAATGCTCATCCTGGATTGGCTGACCATTGAATTTGCGCTGATGTCAGTGGGTCTTTCACTCAGAAAAGCCGCTGTCGCTGAGACTGAAACCCTTGAGAAAAAGGAAGCTGAAGAATCTGTCTCCCCCGCTGAAAATGAGCTATCAGCGGCACCCTCAGAAGAAATATCGGCCGAGGAACCGGAGGCTCCCGTCGAACAACCGGTCGAACAGCAGGATGCTCCTTCAGTCACCCCCACCCCCTCTGAGGAAAAACCAACCGCGCCGGAAGCCTCTCAGAATTCCCAGAAAAAACAGTCCATGGAAGCCGAAGCAGTAGCGCAGGCCTTCATAAAGACGATTCCGGTCATTTCGGTGAACGCGCCCCAGATCTCTCCGGACGCCACAAACAAAGCAACGCCGGTTCAGCCGGAAAACGCCCCCGCCACGAAAGCTGACACCCTCAAGCCCTTGGGTGAGCAGGAGCTGAATTTAAGTAAAATTATTTCCGAGCTTGACAAAGCGGACAAGTGACACCTCTCCATATCGGATCCTTCTCCTTCGGGCGAGGGATCTTTTTTTTCTTGACATACGGTATGAGTTATCTTACAATGAGTACAGAAGGGATGTGCATGACAATGGGAACATCGTTTAAAGGCGTCATATTTGATATGGATGGCGTATTGGTGGACAGTGAACGGCTGTATATGCGCTTCTGGCGCGAGGCCTGCGCCGAATACGGCTTTGAGCTGACGCGGGAAATGGCGCTCAGTCTTCGCAGCAACTCCCCGGAAACCGCGATCCCTAAATTCAAGGCGTGGTTCGGTGAAGCGGCGGATTATCACCAAATACGCGCATTACGCCGGAAGCTCATGGCGGAATATATCGACGCAAACGGCGTTGAACTCAAAGAAGGCGCCAAGGAGATCATAGACCATCTTCACAAAAGCGGTCTGAAAATCGCTCTTGCCACCGCTTCACCGGTGAAGCGGGCGCGGCATTACCTTCAGCCGCACGGCTTATTTGAAGGCTTTGACGCGATTATCAGCGGCGCGGAACTGAAAAACAGCAAGCCCGCACCGGATATTTATCTGGCGGCGGCGGAAGCGCTGGGGCTCTCCCCTGCCGAATGTGTGGCTGTTGAGGACTCCCCCTCTGGCGTGATTGCCGCAAAGACCGCCGGCTGCTTTACCGTGATGATCCCCGACCTGACGCCGGCGGACAAGGAGGACCTGGTTTACATCGATTATCTCGCGGAGAACCTCAGCGAGATTGAACGTCTGATACGGTCGTCACAGCCTGCTCCTGATCTGCTCTAATATTCGCTTTTCGATACGGCTCACATAGGAACGCGAAATATGAAGTCGGGCGGCAATTTCCCTTTGGGTAAGCGGCTTTCGTCCGTCGAGTCCGTAACGCCGGGTGATAATCATGCGCTCGGTGTCGTCAAGCTCCTCCCGCACGATACGACGCAGCTTTTCGCATTTGATCGCCGTGTCGATGTCGTCCGAGATGGTGTCGTCGACGGCGATAATATCCATCAGCGTCAGCACATTTCCGTTGCGGTCGGTGTCGATGGGTTCATTGACGGAGATGTCGAGGGCGCTTTTTTTGCCGCTGCGAAGATACATCAGAATTTCATTCTGAATACAGGTCGCCGCGTAGGAGGAAAATTTAGAGCATTTCTCCGGTCGGAAGGTGTCCACCGCCTTGATCAGTCCGATGGTGCCGATGGAGATCAGGTCGTCCCCGTCAGGGACGGCGCCCATGTACTTTTTGCTGACGTGCGCCACCAGCCGCAGATTGTGCTCGATCAGCTTTTGCCGTGCCGTCCGGTCTCCGGCGACCAGCTTTTCTATATATTTCCTTTCTTCCGCCACCGGCAGTCTCGGAGGAAATCCTGAAATGGACGATACGCTCAGGAACAGACAGTACAGACTCTCCAGCGCTTCTGACATCAATGAGAGAAGACTCATATCACACACCTCGCTCTTTCCGCGTTTGTTACAATCTATTCCTCGCGAAGGCGTTTCGTGCGTGTCCGTTCTGTTAAAAAACTATGTATCACCATCACATCCGGCAAATGTGCAAGGAGCATGACAAGGCTCTTTTTCGGACGACCCTTTTGGGATCCCCATTGATGTGAAACTCTCAACGAACGCCGTGCCGGTAAATGCACCACCTACGTTTTTCCACTTTTTTCCTTGAAGTCTCCCTTGCGTTCCGCCGGATGTGAGCAGACACTGCCCGACGCACGGCTCAATGCCGCTCTGTCAACGACAGAGATACGGCAGTTGTATATCCCAAAAGGGAATTCTCTGTGCCTGCGATAGTAGTGTTTGCGAAATATGTCCGCTTATTCGGAACAGAATAAAAAAACACAAAAAAAAATTATTAATTTTTACCGGAATTTGCTTTATTTAAAGAATTTCTCCTTGAAATATCACGTAAAACATGATAGAATGTTTTTGTAAACTGATTACAAGGAGCCTTTGCGGTTCTGTGCGTAATTGGAAATCAACATTCTTAGGAGGACGAAATATGAGCAATATTTTGTTTGTTGGTTCGGAGTGCGATCCTTTTGTCAAGACCGGCGGTCTGGCTGACGTTATGTCGGCGCTTCCGAGGGCTCTTGCCAATCAGGGCGATCTGGACGTGCGCGTTATTCTGCCCAGATACACCTGCATTCCCGAGCATTTCCGCAACAATATGACCTATGTGACACATTTCTACATGGACTTCACCCGTGACTGCCATATGTATTACGTGGGTCTCATGGAGTACTGGTGGAACGGCGTCAGATTCTATTTCATCGACAACGAGTACTTCTTCGGCAGGGGCAATCCCTACACCGATATGGCAGGCGACATCGTGCCCTTCATCTTCTTCTCGAAGGCTGTGCTTGCCTCCATGTGCGCTATCGGCTTCCATCCCGACATCATTCACTGCCACGACTGGCAGGCGGCTCTGGTTCCGGTCTATCTGCACACCGTCTATGAGGGCAACCCATTCTACAACGGCACAAAGACCGTCCTCACCATCCACAACCTCCATTTCCAGGGCATTGCCAACATTGATACCGTCAAGTATCATTCCAATATTCCTGAGTACGCGTTCTCTCCTGACCGCCTTGAGTTCAACGCCGACGCCAACATCATGAAGGGCGGCATCGTCTACTCTAATTTCGTCACCACCGTCAGCCACACCTACGCCAATGAAATCAGAACTCCCGAATACGGCGAGGCTCTTGAAGGCGTGCTGAATGATTACGCCTACAAGCTCGGCGGCATCGTCAACGGCGTGGATTACGACGTATACAACCCCGGCACCGACTGGTACATCTACGACAGATACGGTGTGGACAACTTCCCCGACGCTAAGCGCTGGAACAAGGAAAAGCTCCAGGGCGAGCTTGGTCTGGAAAGAGACGTAAACAAGTTCATGATCGGCATTATCTCCCGTCTGACCGACCAGAAGGGTCTTGACCTTGTTAACGCCGTGATGGATCGCATCGTCGACGATCACACCCAGGTCGTTATCATCGGAACCGGCGACAAGAAGTATGAGGACGCTTTCAGAGGCTACGAGTGGAATCACAAGGGCAGGGTATGCTCCAACATCATGTATTCCAACGAGAGAGCCCACAAGCTCTACGCCGCTGCCGACGCGATTCTCGTTCCCTCCCGCTTTGAGCCCTGCGGTCTGACACAGCTCATCGCCATGAGATACGGCACTGTCCCGATCGTCCGCGAAACCGGCGGTCTGAGAGACACCGTCCAGCCCTACAACGGCTTCGACCACACCGGCACCGGCTTCACCTTCTACGAGTACAACGCGGAGGTCATGCTGAAGGTCATCAACTACGCCAAGCAGATCTTCTTTGAGGATCGCTTCGGCTGGGAATGCATCGCCAGACGCGGCATGGAATCCGACTTCTCATGGTACCGTTCCGCCGGCGATTACAGGAACATCTACAATTGGCTCATGAGCCAGTGGTGAGTTTAGTGGTCAGTGGTCAGTGGTCAGTGGTTAGTGATTAGCTGTTGGCTGTTGGCTTCATTTGAATAATAAAATGGTCAGGCGATTTCAGACCGGTTAGGTTGATGAATTCGCCTGACTTTTATTATTTATGACTTTTTTACTTATTTTCCTCGATAAATTGCGTAATAACCTCGTTGAAAGTATCCGGCACGTCCATGTTGACAAGGTGTCCGGCGCCTTCAAAGATTTTAAGCTTGCTGTCCGGCTCGCTTTCGTGCCAACGTCTGGAAATGGGCTGGGCGGCGGCTATGTCGTGTTCGCCGCAGCCGATCAGAAGCCCGTAGGCGCGGGGGGCGGTTCGCCGCTTATTGACCAGCTTATTCAGCCCGCCGAGGAACATGAAGGACTTCTTCGGGAAGCGGATATTCATTTCGTAAAAATCCTGCTGCGCCTGCTCTGTATAGGCGGAGATTTTCTTGTTGCTTTCGGCAAACCATTTAATGGAAAAAAGCGCTTTGAGCATCATGCCCGCCTGTCCCTTGGAATTCTTCTTCTGCTCCTTCGCGTCAAAATGATTGATGTCGTAGCCGCCGAAGCAGGCGATGGATTTCAGGCGCTCCGGGTATTTGTTGGCAAAGTCCTGCGCCACCACCGCGCCGAGGGAAACGCCGGCAAGATGTGCCTTCCGCACGTTTTCCCTGTCCAGAATGGTCTTGATGTAATCCGCCATTTTGTCGATATTATCGCCCTTCTGAACATTCTGCGACCTGCCGTGACCGATGAGGTCAGGCACAATTACGCAATATTTCTCCGAAAGCGCGTCCACCTGCGGGTTGAATTGGGTATGATCGGCAAACGCCGCGTGCAGGAACACGACGCATTCGCTGTTGCCTTCACCGCTGACGTAATAGACGATGGGCGTGCCCTCCGCTGTTTTTTCGACGACCCTTACGCTTGCTTCTTTCATTATCAATTTTCCTCCTTTATGCGATGGAGCAGATCCGTGAACCAATTCACCTGAAATGCCATCAGATCCGCAGCGAATTGTGCGGAAATCATCTGGTAATTGAATAAATCCTTCATTTCCGGCGGTATTTCACCGGCGGCTGCTATCCTGTCGGCTTCGTCCACCGTCATCCGCAGGGTCAGAAGCGTGCCGTTGAGCTCGCCGATGTATTGCTCAATCCGCGCCGCTCTCCCCTCCTTTTCGGACAGCCCCATGAAGTATAGCTTCAGCAGCTCAGGACTTCTGACCGTGCCGGTTTCAAGCGGCGAATTGATCCATTCCCCGAACGCAGCCCTTCCCGCCCCGGTGACGGAATAGACCTTTTTGAATTTGCCGTTCTCCACCTGCTCCTCGCAGGTGATCAGACCGGCGGCAAGCAGCTTTTTGATGGCAGCCTGTATGCTGCCGACGCTCGGACTGTACATCAGGTTCAGCCCTTGTGAAATACGCTCCTTGATTTCGTAAAGGGTTCTCCCCCTGAAAAAGAGAAGTCCTAAGATCAGGTTGTCCATTTGCTTCATCGCCTCCTTGTATTACTAATAGTAACATATCTATTAGTAATTGTCAAGGGCTTTTTTAATGATTTTCAAAAAAAGACGGCAGCCCGTAAACAGGTTGCCGTCGCAGTAACATGGATTGGATTGTGAAGCTGTTGATTATCCACTGTCAACAACTTAGTGAAATTAACTCCCTCCGTCACGCCTGCGGCGTGCCACCTCCCTCAGAGAGGGAGGCTAAAAATGGCTCCTTCTCTGAGGGGGCTGTCGGCGTAGCCGACTGGGGGAGGGCTTAAGTTGTGGATAGTGGTTGATTATCGGGATAAATAGGCGTTGATCTTTTCGTCGAGCGCTTCAATCCGGCTGCCAAGAAGTCTGTCCTCCAGCTTGCCTACAGTCTTCTGACGGAGCAGGTCAAGCAGCACGCAGGCAACAAAGACCGCAATGCAGGAGCCGAAGGCGTGCAGGATCAGGTATTTGGAAGAATTAAATTCGTAGCAGCGCAGCAGCTTACGCCACAGCAGCGGAATCATCGCCTTATTGTCGTGAATCAGGAAAACGCCGAGAGTGGTAGAAGCCACCGTCTGAACAAACCTGTTGTACCCCGGCTTCAGCTTCGCTGCGCCGGCAACGAGCGTGACCACCGAGAACACGATAAAGAAGCTGTTGATCTTGCGGAAATGCTCGGCGTATTTGAGGATTGACCAAATAAAATGCGCGCCGATGTAGTCGATGACAAGCTCCGAAAGCAGGATCATGCCGTAGGAAATCGCCGAGAAGCAAATCAGCTTCTTCGCGGGAACCTTTATGTCGTCGATAATCCTGCGGAGATAGCCGCCCAGCAGGAACATGTACACATACCAGCCGAAGATGTCTACCGCGAAATCCACCTTGAAAAAGGTCGGACAAATACACCATGTGATTCCCAGACCGATCATCAGTATTCTGTGCTGACGCTCGGTGACGTTGTGCATCATCTTATTGAACCAGAAGGACAGGCACATCAGCATAAAATAAAACGTCACAAACGGCCACTGGACAAACGGGATCGGAAGAAGCATCTTGACGATTCCCTTCAGGCTGAGCGTGTGGAAGGAGAAGCCGATCACCGCGAAAATCAGGCTGTAGAAGGTGACCTCCAGCAGGAATTTTGCGATATGCCGGACATTGACCCTTTCGCTTTTATACCAGAAATACCCGCTGATGAAGATAAACACATTGACGCCGAATTTGCCGCCGGAATGAAGAAACTGAATTAATATCGCGTTGAACGACAGCGGGTCGGCGTAATAAAAGCCGCCCAGAAGCGCATAGTGATTCAGGATGATTAAGAAGATCGCCAGAATTCTGACATATTCAATATTGGTATTTCTCTGACTGACTTTGTTTTTGATCACTGATTGTCTCCTCCCGAAGATACTTCCACTTCCGTATTGCTTTCCAGCTTGTCCGCGACAGTAACCGAGCAAACCGCCTCCTGACCGCTGCTGGCAATTGCCTTGATCTGGGTCACGCCGGGCTTTTTGCCTGTGATAATGCCTTCCAATGTCACCTTGGCGATTGTCGGGTCGTCAGAGACAAATCTCACATAGTCCGTTGAATTCTCCGGCGTCATTGTCACCTTCAGCGTCGCCGATTTTCCCACCTCAAGATCAATAAACTCCTTGTCCGCTGTAAGGGCTTCACAGGGAATTTCGTTCTTGCTGACCGTCCTCTCATACCACGTCTTTGACATATGCGATTGTTCCGGGTGATGATCAAGCGTTTCAAAGACATAGCCTCTCTTCAGAAGAGCGGGGAGAAAAATCTCAAGCGCGCCCGGACTGCAGGGTTTATCGTGTGTCAGAATAATCTCGGAATCCTGGGTGCAGCTGCCAAGCACATTGGCTGCCGCTTTTTCCGCCGTCGGCCGGGGACGCGTGGCGTCGCCGCTGGACGCGGTCCAGTCAAAAGCGCGGTAGCCAAGATCCTCCACGCCGTTTACCATCCGTCTCATATTGAGCTTGCCGCCGACGTGGTTTCCGGTACCGCCGGGAAATCTTATGATATTCGGCCGTTCCCCGGTATAGCTTTCCACAATGTCCGAGAGCTTTTCCAGATCGGCAAAGTAGCTGTATTGAGAACGGTAGCATTTTTTAAAGGTATGGGTATATGTATGGAGTCCGATGCAGTGTCCGTCCTCCTGTATTTTTTTGAGCATTCTGTTATTGTAGGTGTTCATCACAAAGAAGGTCGCTTTGACGTCATACTTTTTCAGAATGTTCAGAATCTCACCCGTATATCCCATGGGGCAGTCGTCAATCGTCAGATACACGGTCTTTTTGACCGTCACATGGCACTGAGCCGTTCTGCCGAATTCGTTCTCGACGGACAGATCGCAGCTCCCGGGCTTCACACCCTGTACAGAGCCGTCAGCCGAGACAGTCGCGACTTTTTCGTTTGAAGAACTCCATGCAAAACTCTTTCCGCCGATCGCTTCAATCGTCTTGGTGATTCCCACGCCAACCGTCACATCATAATCGCTGAGCGACACGTTGACCGGAATGATTTCCTCCGAGGAAACCTCCACCACCTCCTGTGGAGGCGTGGGAGGCGTCACTTTTGTTTTTCGGATCACTTTATTCAGACCAAACACAATCAAAAAGGATAAAATAGCAAAAATTGCCAACACAAGGATTTTCTTTCCTCCTGAAAGTGAGGCGGAATTATTTTTTTCAGCCATATATCATCCGACCAACCTTTCCTCTGTCGATATTTGTTAAATTATACATCCTCCCAAACGGCATGTCAATAAAAAAATCATTTCGATTGCAGCGCGCCAAGGATTTCCTCCATGTTTTCGGCGGCGCTCTTGGCGGCGTTGACCTTGACCGTAATATACGGCGGCGTTTTATCCACAATTGTCACGCGCTTCGGGAGCTTTTCCGCGAGCCTTGCGAATACCTCAAGGTTGAGATTCTTGCTGTAGAGCAGGTATTTGTCTTCCGACTGGCGTATTTCGTGAATGCCCGCTTCGGCTGCGGCGCTGCGGAGCTGCGATACCGTGATCAGTCCTAAGACCGCCTTGGGCGGCTCGCCGAAGCGGTCGATCAGCTCGTCGATCACGTCCATGGCGTCCGTCTCGTTGCGTACCGACGCGATCATGCGGTAGACCTCCAGCCGCAGCTGCGAGGATTCGATGTAGCTCTCCGGAATGTGGGCTTCGATGCGGATGTCGACAAGACATTCCACATCCTGCGCGAGCGGCGCTTCGCCCCTGGCGCTGCGGACTGCCGCGCTGAGCATTTTCATATACATATCGTAGCCGACGCTCTCCACCTGTCCCGACTGATCCGCGCCAAGCAGATTGCCCGCGCCGCGTATCTGCAGGTCGCGCATGGCGATCTTGATGCCGGAGCCGAATTCGGTAAATTCGCGTATCGCCTGCAGACGCTTGCTGGCTGTCTCGGTGAGCGACTTGAAGGGCGGCACCGTGAGATAGGCGTACGCCCTGCGGGAGCTTCGTCCCACGCGACCGCGGATCTGGTGGAGCTGCGCCAGTCCGAAATTGCAGGCGTTTTCTATCACAAGGGTATTGCAGTTGGGAATGTCCACGCCCGTTTCAATGATCGTGGTGCAGACGAGGATGTCCGCCTCGTGATCCAGCAGCTTGCGCCACACCTCGCTGAGCGCGTCCTCGTGCATCTGTCCGTGCCCCACCACAATGCGCGCTTCGGGCGCCATTTTACTGACTTTTTCAGCGGTTCGTTCGATGTCCTCTATCTTGTTGTGCAGGTAAAAGACCTGTCCTCCGCGACGCAGCTCGCGGTGAATCGCCTCGGCGATCATGCCGTCGTCGTGGTCGATGATGTAGGTCTGGACAGGGTGTCTGTCCTGCGGCGGCTCGTCGAGGGAGGAAATGTCCCTCAGCCCGCTCATGGCCATGTTCAGCGTGCGCGGAATGGGCGTCGCGGACAGCGTGAGAATATCCACCGCCGGGTATTTCTCCTTGAATTTCTCCTTCTGGGCGACGCCGAAGCGCTGTTCCTCGTCGATAATCGCAAGCCCTAAGTCGTTGAATTCGACGTTTTTCTGAATCAGCTTGTGCGTGCCGATGATGAGGTCGATGTCGCCCCTTTTCAGTCTGCGGAGAATCTCCTCCTGCTGCTTGGTGGAGCGGAAGCGGGAGAGAAGCTCAACGCGGAAGGGGTACGCGTCAAACCGCGCCGCGGCTGTCTGGAAGTGCTGCCACGCCAGAATAGTGGTCGGCACAAGAATCGCGCATTGCCGCCCCTCGATCATGCACTTGAAGGCCGCGCGGAGGGCGACCTCGGTCTTGCCGAAGCCCACGTCGCCGCAGAGCAGACGATCCATGGGAACCGGCCGTTCCATGTCGTGCTTGATTTCCTCGGCTGCCTTCAACTGGTCGAAGGTCTCGGGGTATTCAAACCGATCCTCGAATTCGCGCTGCCATTCGGTGTCGCGGTCAAAGGCGTAGCCCTTGGCCTTCATGCGCTCCGCGTAAATCTTCACCAGCTTGTCGGCGATGTCCTTGACGTGCTTCTGAACGCGGCGCTTCTGATTCTTCCATTCGTCCGAGCCGAGGCGGTTGATCTTGACAGCCGCCCCCTCCTTGCCTCCGACGTACTTGCTCACCATGTCAAGCTGCGTGATGGGCACATACAGCACGTCGCTCTTGGCGTAATTGATCTTGATGAAATCCTTGGTAATCCCGTCGGATTTGATCTTCTGTATGCCCCCGAAGGTGCCCACGCCGTAGGAGGAATGTACCACGTAGTCCCCGAGAGTCAGCTCGTTGAGGTTCTGCAGGTCGAGGGAATTCTTTTGCCTGCGGGTTTTCGGCTTTTCAGAGGTGGGATTGACGTATCTGCCCCACGAGAGCAGCACCGTGCCGACGGAAAAATATTCAAATCCCCCCGACAGTCCGCCCTCGGCGATGGTCACGCCCTTGAAAAGGGGCGGCTTCGGGGCATTGTCCCTGACCGCGGGCAATCCTGCCTTTTTCAGATCCTCGTACAGTCCGTCGCAGGAACGCGGCGTTCCCCCCAGAAGAATGATCGCGTTTCCTCCGCTCAGAAGCGATTGAAGCTCCTCGATGAGGTCGGAGGTCTTGCCGCTCCAGACAGGGTGCTGCCGGGCATTGACGTTGATCAGCGATTGAAGGTCAAATTCGTAGCCGCCCCGGGTGAAGGTCTCGAAATAGACCGCCTTCCCCAGCTTCGCCATGAATTCGCCGTAGGACAGGGTGAATTTGTCCATTCCCTTGCATAGCACGCCGTCGGTGAGCAGATTTTTGATCTCCTCGTTGATGAACGCCTCGCTGTTCCTCATTTTTTCCTGAACCGAAACATGCTCGCTGACAATCGTCAGAGAATTCTTCGGCATGTAGTCGAAGATCGTCGCCTCGTAGCTGCACAGCATGGAAATGTAGCGGTCGGGAGAGCCGCAATTCACGCCGGACTCGATGTCGTCGGCTTCGCGCAGCAGATTCTCCTTCGCGGCGGCTGCCGCCTTGCCCCGGAGCGAGCGGGCGAGCGTGCGAAGCTTGCCGGCGAGGGCGGCGTTGTCCGTGATAATCAGCTCGGCGGCGGGGAGCAGATGAATTTCCTCCACCGGCTCCATGCTGCGCTGGGTGTCAATATCGAAGTATTGCAGCGTGTCCACCGTGTCGCCCCAGAAATCGGCGCGGACGGGGTGCGGAGAATCCGGCGGGTAAAAGTCCAGGATCCCGCCGCGCAGGGAGAACTGTCCCGCGCCCTCCACCATGTCGCAACGCTCGTAGCCCGCCGCAGAAAGGGCGTTGACACAGGAATCCACCGGCACCTCGCTGCCGGCGGCAATCGTGATCATTCTCTCCTGCAGCTCCTCCGGCGGGACGGTAAGCTGTGAAGCGCCGTCGGCGCACACCACCGCGACGTCGAATTCCTCCTTGACAATGCGGCTGAGCGTTTCGATGCGGCTGCGCTCGTATTCGTGGGAGCGTCCCGCAAGGGGACGCAGCTCTATGTCACGCGCGGGACAGAAGCAGGCTCTCAGTCCCATTTTGCCAAGGTCGTCGCAAAGGCGCACCGCCTCCGATTCATCGGCGGCGATAAAGAGGATTTTCCTTTTCAGCGTGCGGCTGAGAGCGGCTGTAAAGTGATTCTTGTGTATCGCCGCCAATCCCGTCACAGCGGCGGGAAGCCGGTGATTCTTTATGCTGTTGACTAACGATTTGTACTCCTCCATCGACTCGGCGATGGAAGGAACAAAACTTAGATTATTCATTCAGTGAATTTCCTCCATTTAAAAAACTCTGCCAGTCCTCTTCGGTTCCCAGGAACGCGTTCAGATCAATAAAGGTTTCCTCCCCGTCGTACCCGTTGAGCTTTCCTCTGTCTGAGTACTGCCAGAACTTCCAGCTTCCCTCCGGCGGATCGGTCATCACGCTGCGGAACCAAATGTCGTAGCCCTCCAGACGTTGATAGACATATTGCAGATAGCACGGTTCGGTGACATACAGCATCGGGCGCCTGCCGTAATGCTGTTCGAGGGCTTCAAGAAGCTCCTTCAGCTCCGGCACAACCTTCTCTGCCGGAAGCGGATGTCTTTCATGGCTGCCATAGTATTCCAGATCGACAACCGGAGGCAGCGCGTTCTCCGTGACGGGAACAAGGGAAATGAAATGCTCCGCCTGTGCCCTTCCGCTGCTCTCAAAGCTGAAAAAATGATAGGCTCCGGCAGCGATGCCGGTTTCGGAAACGGAACTCCAGTTGTCAGCAAAACGTTTATCAATGTGTCCGCTGCCCTCTGTCGCCTTGATATAAGCAAATCTGACGTTTTGCTTTTCAAGCTGCTTCCAGTCTATAATCCCCTGATAGGACGAAACGTCCACCCCTTGAACCGGGTAATGACGGGCGTAAACCTGATTGGGGATCATCGCGCCGCTGTATGCGGCGGCAAGGAATCCCGCGAGGGCGAGCAGAACGGCGGCGCACACGGCAACGCACGTTTTGGGGCGTCTTCTGGGAAGCTCCTTCGGCAGACGGAAGGTTCCGTTCAGCGCGGGAAGGAATCTGTCCGAGAATGCGGACGGAATCAGCGTGAGCAGCGCCGTCAGAATCAGATAAACCGGCACCTTATAATATACGCTTTGCAGGAAGCTCCAATGAAGCCGTTCAAAGGCGAGCGTATGAAAATAATGCACATACGCCAGCACAGGCCCGCCTATCATGAAGTAGAGCATGGAATGTCTGCCGATATACATCAGCAGCCTGAAAGGGCGGCGCTCCACAGGGAAGGTTTTGGCAAGGGCGATCATGAACAGATTGCCGGTGAGGAAGAGCGGAACCGACACGAGCGGAGATTGAAAGGTGTTGTTTCCGACGATGATTCTGACGTTTTCGACGCCGAGCGTCAGCCCGAATGCGGTAGCCAATGCGACGAACACCGCACCCGAAATCAGGGCGTGCTTCGGTATGAAATGAAAACGGGAGAGGACGCCGGTCTGCCTGGCGCAGTA
>ONDC01000124.1 GCA_900316495.1 uncultured Eubacteriales bacterium | reverse complement strand
CCCCCGGCGCAGGGTCGGATTTTCCACGCGCCCGGACAAAACCCCACGCACCAAAATAAAACCCTCCCTGAAAGGGAGGGGGGACCGCTTGCGGTGGGTGAGTCGCCCCCGGCGCAGGGTCGGATTTTCCACGCACCCGGACAAACCCCCACGCACCAAAAAAACCCTCCCTGAAAGGGAGGGGGAACCGCTTGCGGTGGGTGAGTTCGCCCCCGGCGCAGGGTTAGATTTTCCATGCACCCGGACAACCACCAATAAGCCTCTTTCCTAAAAATGACGACATTGAGACGCAGGGGAAAGAGTCGCATGCCTGATTAAGATAGAGAGATGAAAGGAGCCGGTGATGCTCATGAAACGATATAAGAGAGTCTTTCTCATCGTGCTGGACAGTCTGGGAGCGGGGGAGCTGCCGGACGCGGCGCAATTCGGCGACCGAGGCGCGCACACGCTGCGGTCATTGTCGCGGTCGGAGAAGCTGTATATCCCGAACCTTCGACGGTTGGGGATCGGCAATATCGAGGGACTGGGCTTTCTGGGAACGAATGACGCCCCGGAGGGCGCGGTCTGCAAGCTAAGGGAGCGCTCCAACGGCAAGGACTCGACGATCGGACACTGGGAAATGGCGGGCGTCATCTCGCCAAAGCCGCTGCCGACCTTCCCCGAAGGCTTTCCGAAGGAGATACTGGAGGAATTCAGCCGGCAGACAGGTCGTGGGGTGCTTTGCAACAGACCGTATTCCGGCACGCAGGTGATCGCGGACTACGGAGAGGAGCATCTGCGCACCGGCTCGCTGATTGTGTACACCTCTGCGGACAGCGTATTCCAGATAGCGGCGCATGAGGACGTCGTCCCGCCGGAGACGCTGTATGCGTACTGCCGCGCGGCGCGGCGAATTCTCACAGGGGAATACGGCGTAGGGCGTGTGATCGCGCGTCCCTTCACCGGAGAGCCGGGACACTTCACACGAACCCCGCGCCGCCACGATTTTTCCATAGAAGCCCGCGACGAGACCATGCTTGACGCGATCAGGAACGCGGAGCTTGACGTGATAGCGGTGGGCAAAATCAACGATCTGTTTGCCGGACGCGGCATCACTCGCAGCTATCCGACGTCAGGGAACGCCGAGGGAATGGAGCTGACAGCGGGTCTGGTGAACGCGGATTTTGAAGGACTGTGTTACGTCAATTTAGTAGATTTCGACATGCTGTACGGACACCGGCAGGACGTTGACGGTTATGCCGCCGCCCTCACAAAATTCGACAAATGGCTGGGGCGTTTTCTCCCGAAGCTGCGGGAGGACGACCTGCTTCTGCTCACCGCCGACCACGGCTGCGACCCGTCGGATAACAGCACCGATCACACGCGGGAATATATTCCATATATCGCCTGCGGCAGGGACGTACTGCCGTTGAATCTGGGCGTGCGCGGGACGTTTGCAGATATAGCGGCGACAGTGACGGAAGCCCTCGGGGTGACATTCCCCTGTGAAGGGAGCAGTATGCTTGGCGAGATGACCGACGTCCGGGCACATCTCCGGGCGTGTGCGATCCGCGCGATGGCGCAATCCCATAGCCCGTATTCAGGCTTTCAGGTAGGAGCGGCGCTGCTGTGCGGCAGCGGGAGAATCTTCACCGGCTGTAATATAGAAAACGCCGCCTATTCCCCGACGATCTGCGCGGAACGGACGGCATTTGTAAAGGCACTGAGCGAGGGGGAGAGGGAGTTCCGCATGATCGCCATAGCGGGCGGCAGGGAGGGAGCCATCGAAACGGCATGTCCGCCCTGCGGCGTCTGTCGGCAGGTGATGAGTGAATTCTGCCCGCCGGAATTCGAGATACTGTCAGTCACCCCGCAGGGAAGTGAATCCCACACCCTGTCGGAGCTTCTGCCGCTAAGTTTTTCTCTGTAAACCCAAAGGAAATCAAAAAAAGCGAAGTCTCAAGAAAGGAAATTCACACGATACGATTAGCAGCAATCCTCATAAAAGGACAACTACATTCTTTCAAATAAAGCTACTATTCCAAACAAAATAAGACAAATATCCATAACACACCACCAAAAAAGATCACGTATTTTCACACAATCTCCCAAAATCCTATAATAAGAAATTCCCACGATATGATTAGCAACCTGTCCTGAAAAGAACAAAATAGAAAAAAAGAAAAAAATAATCCCCCACCCCAAACGAAAAAAACAAGAAGAAAACCCACAACATAAAAAAATAAAAGCGCCCCGCGCCCAACCATCGTCGACCGTACCAAAAAAGAAAAAAAGAAGCACCCAAACCAAAAAGGAAGAAAACAACCAATACCACCCGGAACGCGGGTTGAAGCGCGGCCGCGCTTCAATATTCGCCCCCAGACGCGAGCGACCAGCCAAAAGCCCGGACGCGGGAGAGAAGATTCCTCCCAAAAAAAGAATCCAGATCGTCAAAAACTCCCCTCCTATCCAGCCGCGCCCCGCGCCCAACCATCGTCCATCATAACCCCAAAAGAAAAAACGAAGCAGAAAAAACTAAAAGCGCCCCGCGCCCATCCATCATCCATCATAACCCCAAAAGAAAAACGAAGCAGAAAAAACTAAAAGCGCCCCGCGCCCAACCATCGTCCATCATAACCCTCAAAAGAAAAACCCAAGCACTCAATCAAAAAAAATTATGAATTCCACGATCTTCAGACACTAACGCAAGTAGCATGAATTCATTCGTCTGTCAGCTTGGCTGACGGTGAGTTGGTCGCCTTCTGAATGAAGGTAGATACCGAATATTGTTACATAATCTCGCTCGCTGGTTTCGGGTCGGGCGCGGGGGCGCAGGGCTGGATAGAAGGGGAGAGATTGACGTACCGTTCTGTTTGATTTGGGGAACCGTATGACACGTGTCCGAGCTTTTGCCTCGTCGCCCGCGTCCCGGAGCTGAATATCGCTTACGCGATCCGCGCACGGACGTTTTTTGCTGATTTCTACCCGGTGGATGCCGGTGCGAGGGTTGGATGAGGGTGCGGGAAGCGCTATTGATTGACGTTCGATTCGTGCAAGGCGATCTCCCTTTCCTGTGGGGAATGTCACCATTCCGGCGAGACGTTGAGCGATTTTTTATTTTTTTGATGTTTGGATTTCTGATAAAAAAATAATTTCCTTGAGATGTTGTATTGTAAAATCAGGCGTTTCCACGGCGCTTCGGGGCATAGCGTATTGTGAAAACCCCCGCATGATGCGGATTGTTGTCATGCCAAGGGAATTGGCGGGGGCTATGTCGTTGTCAGGACGGTCGCCGACCATGGCGGCTTCCTGCGGCGCACATCCGGCGCGGTCGAGCGCCAGACGGAAGATCGCTTGATCCGGCTTGGCAATTCCCTCCTCCGCCGAGGCGATCACCACGTCAAAAAAACCGTCAATGCCGAATTTCTTCAGCCGCTCCGCTGTTCCCGGCAGCTGATTGGCGATCACGCCTAACCTGTAGCGCTCGGAGAGTCGTTCAAGGCACTCCGCAGCGTCAGGGTACAACATTTCATATTCGCACATCCAGCGCGGCAGAGCAAAGCCAAATTGCTCCGCCGCCTTTTTGTCGCCCTTTTCGCCACGCCGGAACTGTTCGGTCATGACCGTGAAAAGCTCGTCAAAGCTCACGCCCGTTCCTTCCGACATACGCAGGATCCTTTGCCGGTAACATTCGCTTTCGTCAATGAGGGTTGAACCGAGATCAAAGAAGATCCATCCAACGCGGTGCTTCATGCTCATGCCTCCCCTTCAAGGGCGCTGACCGCGTCGCGCACGGTTTTCACGCCGATGAGCCTGATCCCGTATTCCTGTGACGGCTGGGTCAGGGATTTCAGATTGTGATAGGGGAGAATGCAGCGTCGGAAGCCGAGTCTGGCAGCCTCGCGGATCCTTGCCTCGGCATGGCTGACGGCGCGCAGCTCACCCGCAAGCCCTATCTCCCCGAAGGCGATGATGTCCTCGCCGACGGTCAGATCCTTCAGACTGCTGACAAGGGCGATGGCGACCGACAGATCGGCGGCAGGCTCCGACAGCCGGAGTCCTCCGACGATGTTGACATAGGTGTCCATATTGGCAAAGTAATAGCCGGAGCGCTTTTCCAGCACGGCGATAATGAGATTCATGCGGCTGATGTCGAAGCCGGTCGCCATGCGCCGGGGATTGCCGAAGCCGGACGAGGCGGCGAGTCCCTGCACCTCCGCCAGAATGGGGCGGGAGCCTTCCATTGTACAGGCGACGCAGGTGCCGGAGACGTTGACCGGCCGCCCGGAGAGCAGCATGAGCGAAGGGTTCTCCACCTCGCGCAGCCCGTTGTCCTGCATGTCAAAGACGCCGATCTCGTTGGTGGAGCCGTAGCGGTTCTTGACCGCGCGGAGAATGCGGTAGGAGAGGTGGCTGTCGCCCTCAAGATAGAGAACCGCGTCGACCACATGTTCCAGCACCTTGGGACCGGCGATAGCGCCGTCCTTGTTGACGTGACCGACTAAGACGGTGGGGATTTCGAGCGCCTTGATGCAGCGCATGATCGCGCCGGTACATTCCCGCACCTGCACGACGCTGCCGGGGGAGGAGCTGAGATCCTTCAGAGACATGGTCTGGATGGAGTCGATCATGACAATGTCGGGCTTCATGACGCGGATATTCTCAATGACCCGTTCCACGTCGGTTTCGGCGAGGACAAAGAGATTCTCGCTGTTGACCCTCAGACGTATGGCGCGCAGCTTGAGCTGCCGTCTCGATTCCTCGCCGGAGACGTAAAGAATCTTCAGACTCCGTCCCATGAATTCGCAGATCTGCAGCAGAATGGTGGATTTTCCGATACCGGGATCGCCGCCCAGCAGCAGGAGGGAGCCTTTGACGATACCCCCGCCAAGCACGCGGTCAAGCTCGCCCATACCCGTGCTGTAGCGCGGCTCGTCCGCGGTGCTGATGTCGCGGATCGCGGTGGGAAGGTCGGAGGGGGCGAGTGCGACACGCTGCGCACCCCGCGTCACCCGCGCGGAGGGGGTTGCGGGCGCGACCTCCCTGACCTGTTCTTCAAGGGTGTTCCACTCCCCGCAGGAGGGACACTTCCCGTACCATCGCGACGACTCGTACCCGCACTCCGAGCAGACATACGCACTTCGTAATTTAGCCATTTTCAACAACCTTTCGCATC
>ONDC01000020.1 GCA_900316495.1 uncultured Eubacteriales bacterium | reverse complement strand
TTTCACGGTTTTGACGGTATCGGGCATCTGATAGCTGGTGTTCTCCGCGCCCTCCGCGTAGGCAAGCAGCGTCGTGCCGTCCGCTGTGAGCAGGGTATTGCCCACCACCTTGAATTTCGTATTTCCGTAGGCGACGGAAATGGTTCTGAGCGCGGTTGCTCCCGAGAACACACCGCCCTGGAAGGTGGTTACGCCCGACGGCACAGTAAACGAGGTAAGCGCGGTACAGTCCGAAAAGGCATAGCCGCCGATGGTCGTCAGACCCGACGCGGAGTTCACGCCGGTCAGCTTCTGGGCAGAGGCGAACGCGTGGGAACGGAGCGTCGTGACCCTGTTCAGGCTGATGCTCTCCAGATTGACAGCCCCGTAGAAGGCCTTTTCCCCGATTTCCGTCACGCCGGCGGGGACAGTGTAGCTTGCGCCGCTCTTTCCGGCGGGATAAAGCAGCAGCTTTGTCCCGTCCTTCGAGAACATCACGCCGTCCACTGAGGAATACGCGGTGAGCGAGCTGCAGTCCGCAAACGCACCGTTTTCCAGACGGGTAAGCGCTGCGGGAATCGTCACGGATGACAGCGCTCTGTTTCTGCCAAACGCGCCGGAGTCAACATAGGTAAGAGAACCCGGCAGCGTCAGCGACTGAAGATTGCACTCGTAGAAGGCGCTGGTGCCGATGGTTCTGAGATCTGACGGCAGCGTCGCCTCCTTCAGGTTGGCGCAGGCGTAAAAGGCGAAGGATTTGATCTGCATCACGCTGTCCGGCAGCCTGACGCCGGTGATGGTCAGATTGTTGTAGAACGCCCGCTCGTCGATTGTCTTCACGCCGTCGGGCACTACCACATAGCCGCCGCTTCCGTTGTACTTTTTCAGCACGCCGTTCTCGATGGTAAAATCGCCGTCGGCGCGCGCGGTCATTCCCCCGCCGGAGAGCAGGGGAATAAATGCCGCCAGCAGCGCGAAGGCAATCGCCAGCGGCAGGGTTTTCATGGCTTTCTTCATGAAAAAAACCGCCTTTCCGAAAAATAGTGAGTGGTGAAGTGTGAATCATTTGCCAAGGGAACTTCATCCATTACAGTATACCGCCGCTGAGAGAAATAGTCAATTGATTTTGTATAAATTCATGAATAACGGGAAAAACAGAATCAAAGAACCGAACTGAAGGGAATGAACGGAATGAAAAAACTGACGCAGTTGCATGTGGATGTGTCGGCGTATTTCTTCGCACTGACGCTGACGATAATTCTCTGCCTGTTCGCCGCCGCCATGTGCTATGTCGAGCTGTGCGCAAGAGAAACGCTGCGCGATGCGGGCGGAATGCTTCTCGGACTCTTTGACGCGCTGATAGAATGGGTTGACGGGCTGATTGCGCAATGATCCCCTTTGAAATTTATATGTTTTACACAATTACTTCTGATAAAAATATTCAGAATTAAAAATTCTGCAATACTATCTTGACATTTTAAAACAACAATGCTATAATCACCATATCAAAAACCTGAGAGTAAGAGTAGTAACCGATGCATTTGCATTTTCAGAGAGTGACGGGTTGGTGTAACGTCGCAATGTGTTCTTCGGCGAATGGACTTATGAGGGCGAACGAAAGCGCCGCTGCAAAAGCAGGGCGCAAGTAGCAATCGACGGGAATTCGCACCCGTTATCATGGCGAAGCGTATTTTTTCAAGTACGTGCAAAGGTGGTCGGTTTCAAGCAGGAACCGGCAAGCCGGGTGGCACCGCAGGAGTTTTTTGAATTCACTGATTCAACGCTCCTGTCCCAGCAGTCAGCAGTTGGGACAGGAGTTTTTTTGTATTCCTTGAACCAACAACACACCTGCTTTTTCATCAATCATTTGAAAGGAAGATCACTATGAAACAGGACAAAAACATCCCCTACAAGGTATATCTCACCGAGGAGGAGCTGCCGAAGGCATGGTACAACGTCCGCGCCGACATGAAGAACAAGCCCGCGCCCCTTCTCAATCCCGGCACAGGTCAGCCGCTCAAGGCGGAGGAGCTTGCCCCCATTTTCTGCGACGAGCTGATTAAGCAGGAGTTGGACAACGACACCGCCTACATTGAAATTCCGCAGGAGATCAGGGACTGCTACAAGATGTTCCGTCCCTCTCCGCTGGTCAGGGCTTACTTCTTAGAGGAAGCGCTCGGCACCCCCGCCAAGATTTATTACAAATTCGAGGGCAACAACACCAGCGGCAGCCACAAGCTGAATTCCGCCATGGCACAGGCGTATTACGCCAAGAAGCAGGGACTGAAGGGCGTCACCACCGAAACAGGCGCGGGTCAGTGGGGTACCGCTCTTTCGATGGCGTGTTCCTTCTTCGGTCTCGACTGCAAGGTCTACATGGTCAAGGTCTCCTACGAGCAGAAGCCCTTCCGCCGCGAGGTCATGCGCACCTACGGCGCGTCGGTAACGCCTTCCCCCTCCACCGAAACAGAGATCGGCAGGAAGATTCTGGCCGAATTCCCCGGTACAACCGGAAGTCTCGGCTGCGCCATCTCCGAGGCGGTAGAAGCCGCCACCAAAAACGAGGGCTACCGCTATGTATTGGGCAGCGTGCTCAATCAGGTGTTGCTGCACCAGTCGATCATCGGTCTGGAGGCAAAGGCGGCTTTTGACAAGCTCGGCGTGAAGCCCGACGTCATCATCGGCTGCGCCGGCGGCGGCTCCAACCTTGGCGGTCTGATCGCCCCCTTCATGGGCGAAAAGCTGCGCGGCGAAGCTGATTACCGCATTATTGCCGTCGAACCCGCTTCCTGTCCGAGCCTGACAAGGGGTAAATTCGCCTACGACTTCTGCGACACCGGCAAAGTCTGTCCGCTCGCCAAGATGTACACCCTCGGCAGCGGCTTCATTCCCGCTCCCAATCACGCCGGCGGTCTGCGCTACCACGGCATGAGCAGCATTCTCTCCCAGCTCTATCACGACGGCTACATGGAGGCGACCTCCGTCTGTCAGACCGACGTCTTCAAGGCGGCGGAGCAGTTCGCCAGAGTGGAGGGCATTCTCCCCGCTCCCGAAAGCTCTCACGCCATCCGCGCCGCCATCGACGAGGCGCTCAAGTGCAAGGAAACCGGCGAGGAAAAGACTATTCTCTTCGGACTCACCGGCACGGGCTACTTCGATATGGTGGCTTATGAAAAATTCCACAACGGCGAGATGACCGACTACATTCCCACCGACGAGGAGCTTGCCGCCAGCCTTGCCAAGCTGCCTGTGGTGGCGGAGTAATCCATTTTCTTCCTTCCGCCGGAACGGTTCAAAAAATATTTCAAAAAAGACTTGATTTTTTCGCCGCCGTGTGATATGATATTTCGGTAAATTGTTGAAATTTGTTCCAAATGTCATCCGTTCTTTACGGGCAAGCAGAAGTTGGTTGATACAGGCGGACGTGTTGACAGATTCAAGAAGCGCTTTGGTCTTAAATAAGCGCTTGCCGATCTGCTCTTACTAACCCATCTTCGTAAACAAAAACGCGGCTCTCCGGTTTTCTCGATGACCGGAGAGCCGTTTTTTTATTTTATTTTTTTATCAGTCTTTTCCCGCTGACCTCATTTTTTATCCGAAGGATTTTCGAGCGCTTTCTCCGCCTTGTAAATCCTGTAGGAACAGACCGTCAGGATCACTGTACCGACAAACAGATAGCCAAGCAGGAAGAAAACGCTGGCGGTCGGAGGCGCAATGGCGGAAGTCACGATGATCAGCAGTCCGATGACGACAAAGAAGATACCGCCCAGCCGATTGCATTTGGCCCATGTGTTGTCGTTATACATACTCCATGCGGTGCGGAATCCGAACAGATTGTTGCGTTCTATTTTCGGCATCATGTTACCGAAAACAACGCAGATGACGCCTATGAGAATATTCGCCACACGCACGAACATGACGGAATCGATCTTCGCGGCAGGCGCGTAGGCATTCCGGTAGGTTTTGTAGAGAATATAGCATTGCAGCACGCCGAACATGACCGGAAACACCAGTGAGATAATCTTGAGCGACCTGAGATTGGCTTTGGCGATTTTCACGTTCCGGCTGCCATCGGGGCCTTGCGCGAGCTTCGTGTAACGCTTCATCGTAAACGCGCTCACACCCATAACCAGAATAATGAGCAGCGGCATGAGCATCAGCTCGTACCGGCTGCCATAACGGTTGACATTGCCGTTGATATCGTAATGCGTCGGAACGGTATCCGGCATGAACGGTATCACCGCCGCCGTAATCGCCAGCGGCAGCAGCGCGAGGATTCCTTTGATGATTTTCATTTTCAAATCCCTTCTTCTTTTAGTATTCAACTGGGTCGATTACATTTTAACATATTTTCAGACGATTTACAAGGAAATTTTTGAGAATCCGAAAAAAAGCCGTTACAACCCACGGCGACAGAATTCATCCCCCTTTTTTATCATTTCTCTTGACCTTCCCTGAAAAATGATGTAAAATACAGAAGTTGTCAAAATATGAAACTTGACAAACTCGTCGGCGACAGGTTCAAGGAAAGACCCGCCGAATGTACCATTGACAGCCACGCGCTGATGATCCGCGGCGGCTATATGAAATTCATGGCCAGCGGCATTTATTCGCAGTACATGCCCTTGAAGCGAATTCTCCGCAAAATCGAAAACATCATCCGCGAGGAAATGGACGCCATCGACGGGCAGGAGGTACTCTTCCCCGTCGTCATGCCCGGCAGCCTGTGGGAGGAATCAGGACGCTACAATTCCATTCAAAGCGAGCTGCTCCGCTTCAAGGACCGCAACGGCACCCCGATGGTGCTGGGCATGACTCATGAGGAAGCCGCCGTTCATCTGGTGCGCGACTACGCCACCACCTACGCCAAATATCCCTTCATGATCTACCAGATTCAGACCAAATTCCGCGACGAGGCAAGACCCCGCGCCGGTATGATCCGCGTGCGCGAATTCACCATGAAGGACGCCTATTCCTTCCACACCTCGCAGGAGGATCTGGAGCAGTATTACGACCGCTGCCACAAGGCGTATGAGCGCATCTTTGCCCGCGCCGGCATTCCAGAAACCATCTCCGTCAAGTCCGATTCCGGCATGATGGGAGGCAGCGTGTCGCATGAATTCATGCTGCTGACCCCCGTCGGCGAGGATTCCATCGTGCTTTGCCGCGAGTGTGGCTACAGCGCGAATATGGAAGCCGCCGACTGCATCATTCAGAATACGCCCGACACGGAGCTGAAGGAGCTGGAGCTTGTCCACACCCCGGGCGCGCACACCATTGAAGACCTCTGTCAGTTCCTCGGCACCACGCCCGAAAAGACCTGCAAGGCGGTGGTTTATCAGCGCAACATGGACGACAGCTACATCGTCATCTTCCTGCGTGGCGATCTCGACGTGAACGAGACAAAGATCACCAACTTCCTGCACTGTGACATTCATCCCGCCACCGTCACCGAGGATTGCGGCATTGTCGCCGGCTTCATCGGCCCCAAGGGGTTGCCGGAGAATGTCACCGTGCTGTATGACAGCTCCCTGATCGGACTGACCAACTTCCCCTGCGGCGGCAACAAGGTCGATTATCACTACGTCAACTTCAACATGGAGCGCGACTTCGGCAAGGTGGAATACCACGACTTTGCCAAAGCGTTTGTCGGGGGCGTCTGCCCGGTCTGCGGCAAGCATTCACTTGATGTTTCCAGAGGTATCGAGGTCGGCAACATCTTCCAGCTTGGCACCAAATACACCGAGTCCATGAACATGCAATATGTGGACAGCGAGGGCGAAATGCACTATCCCATCATGGGCTGCTACGGCATCGGCGTGGGACGCCTCGCCGCCTCGGTCTGCGAAGCGCACCATGACGACTACGGCCCCATCTGGCCGATGTCCATTGCGCCGTGGCAAGTGAATCTTTGCTGCGTGCGCTCCGACGACGCACAGTGCAAGGCCTTTGCCGATTCGCTCTATGACGAATTGCAGAAGCGCGGCGTGGAGGTCATTTACGACGACCGCAACGTGCGTCCCGGCGTGATGTTCTCGGACAGCGACCTGCTTGGCATTCCGGTCAGAGCCGTCGTCAGTCCCCGCAACATGAAGGACAACATGGTGGAGATCGCCACCCGCGACAAATCCGTGCAGAAGAAGGTTTCCACCGAAACCGCCGCCGATGAGATTCAGTCGCTGGTGAAGGAACTGCTGGCTAAGTGCAACGGGTAATGATTTTCAAAATGATTGGAACATAATAGAAAAAGCTGCCACGCACACGGAAACATGTGTATGGCAGCTTTTTCTAATGAATCTTGTAATTCTCAGCCCATAATGCACGCGGTGATAAGGGAAGCGATCAATTCCAGACCGAGCGATTCCGCAAAAGCCAGAACAAAACTGCCCAGCTTTCCGCATACTCTCTTAACCTTTGACTCGTCCTTTTTTTCGCAGGCATTTTTCATTTCCGCAGCAAATTCCCTCGCGTGAGTAGGAAGCTGACGTGCATTCAATTGAGCAACCTCCTCGGAAAGACGACTCCAATCAATCGCTCCAAAGCTTTGGATAGTGGGAGAACCTTTATACACATTGGTAATCGAACCATTGACGGGTCCGTTGGTAATCACACTGCCGACGTTCTGATTATTTGACATTCATTATCACTCCTCAGTCAATTAACCGTTAATGTTCGCACGATTGTTAATGGGTCCGTTGACTGGTCCTTCCGCGACTACGCTTCCGGTATTATTGCTATTGATAGTTTTATTTGACATATCAATATTATAAACCGCGCGTGCAGCACCGTTCTGAACCGCGTCAAAAATGGTGTTTTTCACGTTATTCAGAAAACCAAGATCATCGCTGTGATAAGCCAGATAAGAGCCGGCAGACATTTCAATCACTAAAGCATAAATCCTATGCTTCTTCTTCTGCATATAGTTATAAATCAGATAACCAATGCCCGCAAAGCAGCCAAGACCGGGAAGGATCATGAAAAAAGCTCTATCCACGTAGCCGAAGAAGATTAATCCGGCAACCGCTAAAACAATCATCAGCTTCCATGGGAGCTTGTACTCCGGCGTGTCGTCAACACACTTGATCTGCGTAATGTTGCTCAGAGCCACAATAGAATCCTCTGTGCGAAGCGCGTTGCCTTGCAGCGTCAGTGTACTTCCGCTGTCTGTCATTGTTCCTAAAACTTGTTGTGCCATATGTAACACCCTCCAAAAAAATATGATTAACGGAAAAATCTACTAAGTCATGCTTCAAGCTTTTCCGTTTAATGAAAGTATAACATAATCCCAATCAAAAGTCAATACTATAAGTTTAATTTAATCTATTAATTTATGTATATTTTAACCTATTAATGTTATTCTTTTGGTAAAAAGGATGTGGGACAATGGCTGTTGACTTTAAACTGATAGGCAAGCGTATTCAGGAAAAGAGAAAAAACCTCAATAAAACACAGGAGGATTTAGCGGAATATCTGGATGTATCTGTTGGCTATGTCAGCAATATGGAAAGAGGAACAACCAAAATCAGTCTGACAACACTGGCGAATATCTCAGATTTTCTACGATGTGATGTTTCCGATCTGGTATCAAAGGTTTCCACTAACGGCAGCAGTTATCTGAATGAGGAATTAAGCACATTGATCAATTTATTGACCAATAAGGAAAAAAATACCCTGTTGTCTCTTTTGCAAGCCTACGTCAATCAATCGGCACGTCATTAGCCGCCGCAATCATTTACCCCCGCCCTACGCTGCTGCGCGTAGGACGGGGGTTGATTGTTCACTTATTCAAAAAACAGCGGCCTGATTATTCGGCTGTCATCGCGGCAAATTTGGCGAGTCTCGTGGAATTCTCCTGCGAGAGGGGACTTCTCCCGTCGGCAAGCGACACGGTCTGACCGAGTTGGGGCAGCAGCTTTCGGAGCTGCCTGACGCAGCGGGTATCGTCGCCGCTTCCGCTGAGCGTGAAGGCGGCTGTAATTTTGTCGGTGAGGGCATGCTTCGGACAGTATTTCTTCAAAAAGCTGGTGACCGGCGCGGCACATCTGCCTGCCCAGACCGGCGTGCCGAGAATGATTCTGTCGTACAGCGCGAGGTCGAGGGGAAATTCCCGCAGCTTCGGACAGAGGCCGAACGTCACCTGACCGCCGCCCTTCATGATGGTGCCGAAGGATGGCTTTCCCTTGGATGGCAGCGGCTTCACCGGAAGAATTTCACAGGTGTCCGCGCCGATTTTCTCCGCCAGCTCCTTGGCGGCTCTTTTCGTATTGCCGTCAAGCGAGTAGTAAACAATGATCGTTTTCATAGATGAATCAACCCTCCTGTTGGCTGTTAACCGCCAACCCGTCCATGCACGCCCGAAGAATCCCTTCCCCGTCGGCGCCGTCTATATCGAGTCCTGCCGCCTGAATAAGTCGCACGTCGGGAATGCCGTAGAAGCCCTCCGCCAGCGCCTTGATATACCCGAATCCGAATGCCTCCGGGACGTAATTCCCGCCCGCCGTCGTCACATAATAGAGCTTCCGCGCCCTGCACATGCCCTGTGGAATGCCTTCTTTCGTGTAGCGGAAGGTAATGCCGACGACGTTGATCTGTTCGATGTACTGCTTCAAAGCCGCCGGAAAGGACAGATCCCAGAAAGGCGCGGCGATCACGACCGTATCCGCCTCCGCAAACTGCCGGGCAAGGGAAAACATCGGGGCGTCGAATTTTCCCTGTGCAATGAGAGAATCCCGTTGACGCAGAAAGGCTTCATCGGTGGTCGGAAAGGGGAACTCCGACAGCTTCACTTCCTCTGTCTCATCGTTCAGACGAGCGAGAAGGACGTCCGCAATCCGCTTGGTTCTGGACGCGGCGCGGACACAGGCATTGACAAAGAGAACCATGGGTAAACAACTCCTTTTGCCCCTATTATATATCATTCAATCAAAAATGTCAAAACAAAAGTGCGTTCCCCGTCCTTTTTGTCAAGCGCTTCGAGCAGGTCGTCAATGGTTTCCGGCTGATGATCCGTATCGGAAGGCGATATGCCGCTCTCGGATATGCCGCTTGCGCTGAGGGGGAAGACAGCCGTCACCTTATCGGCAAGTTGATGCCGCTTTACGTATTTCTTCGTAAAGGTGCGCACGAAGGAAGCGGGTTTGCCTGCCCAGACCGGCGTGCCGAGAATGATTCTGTCGTAGTCAGCGAGGTTTGCCTGAAATTCCCTTCCAACACCATTTTACATCGCAATGGGTCAATAGTCAAATGAAAAACAAAAAGCCACGTTCGCAGGATGATATAAAACCCTTTTGAACATGACTTTTTTTAACATTTATTTACCCTTGCGAGGGCTGCGTGTAGATGACCGGAGACGGGTCATAAGGAACATAATGTTTTCCCGCCTTGATATAAGAGCCTGTTCAGTATCTTCGCGTAAACCGCAGGCAATACTTTGTGTATTAACGAGGATTTTGGCAAAATATGGCGGAAAAGATGCAAGCGGGACGTGCGGGAAGAGATACTGAACAGGCTCTAATACTGGGTAAAGAGAATCTTCGTAAGCGGTACTATCGTGGTGCGATAACGTGTAAAGATTGCCTTAGGAGAACTTATCAGATAACCGGTACTCAATTCACCGTCAACCCGATAGATGTTAGGCTTCACTTCTTGAGTGAAATTGCCTTCTTGGCGGTTGCAACGATGTTGGCGGCGCTCAGACCGAATATGTCGAGCAGCTCGACTGCCGGACCGCTCTTGCCGAATTTGTCGTTGACGCCGACGCGCAGCACCGGAACCGGTTTCTCCTCGCATACTACCTCGCAGACCGCGCTGCCCAGACCGCCGATAATGCTGTGTTCCTCGGCGGTGACGATCGCACCGGTCTTTGCGGCGGAGTCAAGCACCAGCTCGCGGTCGATCGGCTTCACGGTAGCCATATTGACAACGCGAGCGCTGATTCCCTCGGCGGCAAGCTGCTTGCCTGCGTCAATCGCCTTTTCGACCATCAGACCGTTGGCGATGATCGTCACGTCGGTGCCTTCGCTCAGCACAACGCCCTTGCCGATTTCAAATTTATAATCGCTGCCGAATACCACCGGAACGGCAAGTCTGCCGAAGCGAAGGTAGCAGGGTCCGTGCATCTGTGCAACCGCTCTGGTAGCCAATCTTGCCTCGGTGTCGTCAGCGGGAACGATGACCGTCATGTTGGGAATGGTGCGCATGAGGGAAATGTCCTCGCAGCACTGATGGCTCGCGCCGTCCTCGCCGACGGAGATTCCACCGTGCGTCGCGCCGATTTTGACATTCAGCTTCGGGTAGGCAATGGAATTGCGGATCTGCTCGAAGGCTCTGCCGGAGGCGAACATCGCAAAGGAGCTGGCGAACACCACATTGCCGCAGGCGGCCATGCCCGCCGCAATGCTCATCATATTCTGTTCGGCGATACCGCAGTCGAAAAATCTGTCGGGATATGCCTTCTTGACCTTACCGGTCTTGGTAGCGCCCGCAAGATCCGCGTCGAATACATACAGGTTCGGGATCTCGCCGCAAAGCTCCACCAGCGTATCGGAATAACCCTCGCGGGTCGCTATCTTTTTCACGTCTGCCATATTCTTTCCCCTCCCGCATTATAATGCCTGAAGCGCATCGTACTGTGCCTTCAGCTCGTTCATGGCGTTCTCGTACTGCTCCGCGTTGGGCGCCACGCCGTGCCAGCCGACCTGGTTTTCCATGAAGGAAACGCCCTTGCCCTTGACGGTGTGCATGATGACCGCCGTGGGCTTGTCCTTGACGCGCTTCGCCTGCGCTATCGCGTCCTCGATCTGGTCGAAGTCGTGACCGTCGATCTCAACGGTGTTCCAGCCGAACGCCTGGAATTTTTCGGGAATGGGATAGGGAGAATTGACCTCCTCCATCGTGCCGTCTATCTGAAGATTGTTGTTGTCAATGAATATTGTGAGGTTGTCAAGCTTCCTGTTGGCGGCAAACATGGCGGCCTCCCAGACCTGACCCTCCTGAATCTCGCCGTCGCCAAGGACGGAATACACCCGGTAATCCTTCCCGGTGATCTTGCCGTTCAGAGCCATTCCCACCGCGGCGGAAACGCCCTGCCCCAGCGAGCCGGTGGACATGTCCACACCGGGAACCTTCCTCATGTCGGGATGTCCCTGCAGGAAGCTCTGCGGCTTGCGGAGGTTCTGAATTTCATCCTCCGGGAAAAAGCCCCTGACTGCCAGCGCGCCGTAAAGTGCCGGAGCCGCGTGTCCCTTGGACAGCACGAAGCGATCTCTGTCCTCCCACTTGGGATTCTTCGGATCGACCTTCATTTCCTTGAAGTAAAGGTATGTAATGACGTCGGTCGCCGAAAGCGAGCCGCCCGGGTGTCCGCTCTTGGCATGGAACGTACCCTCGATGATGTGCTGTCTGATCCTGTTGGCAGTAAGGAATAGCTGCTTCTTCTCACTGGAATCCATTTTTATGCCTCCTGTTTGTTAATAACCGAAGTTTTTCCAATCCAATATTCACGGAGTTTTCATAAACCCCAATGTATATCATCTAACATTTGAAGCGATTTGTCAAGCATAATCGGCATGATTTGCGCTGCCGTGAAGGAAAATCTACAAGGGCGGCAAATTTTATTGAACACTGCGTGCTAATTTATGCAAAACAGCATTGAAATAATCCGGCAATTCGCTCGTCAGATACAGACTTCTGCCGTCCCTTGGGTGAATAAATCCGATTTCCCGCGCGTGAAGGCACTGTCCCTCGCAGCAGGAAAACTGCTGCTTCGCGCCGCCATAAACGGGGTCGCACGCGACAGGGTGTCCTATGTAAGCCATATGTACCCTGATCTGGTGCGTTCTCCCCGTTTCCAGCGTCAGGCGCACATGCGTAAAGGCGCCCACAGATCCGCCGTACCGCCCCAGAACCTCGTAATGCGTGATGGCTTCACGGCTGTTTTTTTCCGTGACCGCCATTTTCTTGCGGTCGGTGGGGTGCCGTCCGATGGGGGCGTTGACTGTTCCGCTGTCCTCCCGGAGATTGCCGACCACGACGGCTTCATACCTTCTGGTAAAGCTGTGTTCCTTGATCTGTTCCGCGAGGGACTTGTGCGCAAAGTCGTTTTTGGCGACGATCAGCAGGCCGCTGGTCATCATGTCGATGCGGTGAACGATGCCGGGGCGTTCCACTCCGTTGATGCCGGAGAGGGAATCGCCACAGTGATACATGAGCGCGTTGACGAGCGTGCCGCTGTAATGTCCGGCGGCGGGATGCACCACCATGCCCTTCGGCTTGTTGACCACCAGCAGGTCGCTGTCCTCATAGGGAATGTCGAGCGGGATGTTTTCCGGCACGATCTCCGGTCTGACGTTCTCCGGCATTTCCACGGCAACCTCGTCTCCCGGCATCACCTTTGTTTTCTTGTCCGCCGGCTTTCCGTTGACGGTGACAAGTCCCTGCTCGATCAGCTTTTGCAGATAGGAGCGGGATGCCTCGGGCATAAGGACGGCGAGTGTTTTATCCAAACGCCCGCCGTCATTTTCTGTGATTATGATGTTTTTTGACTCTGCCATATCATTCATCGTTCGCGGAAGCACCGGATGTCTCTTCTTCCGACGCGTCCTCCAACGCTGCCAAGGCAGGAGATTTCAGCTTCCTGTCGTCAAAGAAGAACAGCACATAGACCGCCATGACCACAGCGCCCACAGTGACGCAGCAATCGGCGAAATTGAACACCGCAAAATCGAAAAGCGGGCTGACGTCGATAAAATCCACCACATAGCCCAGCGCGATTCTGTCGATCATGTTGCCGATTCCTCCGGCGACGATCAGTACGGCGGAAACCCGGCCGGTCGTGTGATCAATAAAGCCCTTGCACCACAGGTAGCATATGCCGATGATAATGACGGTGGTCAGCACAAGGAAAATCCAACGCTGATTGGAGAGCATGCCGAACGCCGCCCCCCTGTTCTGCACATAGGTGAAGTCAAGCAGTCCGTTTATCACATGCGTGGACTCGCCCAGCTCATAATGGGAGGAAATAAGCAGCTTGGTGATCTGGTCGGCAGCCACCAGCAATGCGACGGCTGCCAACGCGATTATTGTAGTGATCATCAGTTATCAAATCCTTATCCGAGAGATTTGACTACCTCTGCGCAGCGGTGGCAGAGGGTGGGATGCTCATTGACTGATCCGACGTCGTCAGTATGCTTCCAGCATCGTTCGCACTTGGCTCCGTCTGCGACCTCGACCGAAACGCCGAGACCTTCGACGTCGCAGGGATTGTCGTTACAGGGCTGGGTGCTGATCTTTACGCCGGAGACGATAAACACATCCTCCAGGCTGTCCCTGACAGACTCGATAAAGTCCTTGAGACCGCCGTCACAGTGCAGCGTAACGACCGCCTCGAGCGATTTGCCGATGAGCTTATCCTTGCGGGCGACCTCCAGCGCGCGCTGCACGTCGTCGCGGATCGCGTGGATTCTGTCCCATGTAAGCTCAAAGTCAACGCCGCAATCCACGCCGGTCACTTCACAGGGCATATCGTTGTAGAGCACAGATTCCTTCACGTCGGTGCTTGTATGCGGCATGAACTGCCAGATTTCCTCCGAGGTATACGCCAGAATCGGGGTAAGCAGGCGGGTCATCGCGTCAAGAATCATATACATGACGGTCTGCGCGGCGCGGCGGGAAACGCCGTATTTGAAATCGCAGTAGAGTCTGTCCTTGATCACGTCAAGGTAGAAGTTGGACATATCCACCACGCAGAATTTGATGATGGCATGATAAACCTGATGGAATTCGTAATTATCATAAGCCTCGCGGCAGATGCGCTCCAGCTCGTTGAGCTTCATGACAGCCCAGCGGTCGATGGGGCGAAGCTCCCACATCTGCGTCATATCGCAGTCGGGGTTGAAGTCATAGAGGTTGCTCAGCATGAACCGCGCGGTGTTGCGGATCTTTCTGTAGGATTCGCTGAGCTGCTTGAGAATATCGGGGGAGATTCTGATGTCGACCTGATAGTCGGAGGAGGCGACCCACAGACGCAGAATATCCGCGCCGAACTTGTCGACGACCTCACGGGGGAGAATGCCGTTGCCGAGCGACTTGGACATCTTTTCGCCCTTGCCGTCGACCACCCATCCGTGGGTGAGAATCGCCTTGTAGGGGGCGACGCCTCTCCAGGCAACACTTGTCAGGAGCGAGGACTGGAACCATCCTCTGTACTGATCCGCGCCCTCCAGATAGAGGTCAGCCGGCCAGTGCAGCTCGGGGCGCACGTCGCAGACGGCGGCATGGGTCACGCCGCTGTCGAACCACACATCCATGATGTCCTTTTCCTTGTCAAACTCACTGCCGCCGCAGAATTCGCAGACGGTTCCCTCGGGAATGAGGTCCTTCGCCTCGCGCGCGTACCAGACGTCGGAGCCGAATTCACCGAACAGCTTGGCAACGGCGAGGATCGTGTCCTTATTGATGTGCGGCTTGCCGCAGGACTTGCAGTAGAAGATCGGGATCGGAACGCCCCAGCGTCTCTGGCGGCTGATGCACCAGTCGCTTCTGTCGCGCACCATCTGGGTGATTCTCTCCTTGCCCCATGCGGTGACCCAGTTGACCTGATTGATCGCTTCGATTGCCTTGTCCTTGAAGCTGTCCACCGAGCAGAACCACTGTTCGGTCGCGCGGAAGAGCACGGGGTTCTTGCAGCGCCAGCAGTGGGGGTACTTATGCTTGATCTTCTGGGAGGCAAAGAGGCTGCCCGTCTTGTCCATATGGATGGCGATCTTCTTGTTGGCCTCGTCGGTGGTGAGACCGGCAAACTGTCCGGCTTCCTCGGTCATTCTGCCGTTGGCGTCGACCGAAACGACAATGCCGATTTCGGGGTAATTGTTGCAGACGTTGAAGTCGTCGATACCGAAGCCGGGAGCGGTGTGAACGCAGCCGGTACCCGATTCCAGCGTGACGTGATCGCCCACGATGATGAGCGAGGTTCTGTCAAGGAAGGGATGCTGCGCCTTCATGTATTCCATCTCGCTGCCGGGCATTTCGCCGACAATCTCATACTCGGTGATGCCGGCGAGCTTAAGAGCTTCTTCATAGAGTCCGTCAGCCATGATGTAAACTTCATTGCCCGCCTTGATGAACTTGTACATATATCTCGGCCCAAGGCAGATGGCTAAGTTGCCGGGAAGCGTCCATGTCGTTGTCGTCCAGATGACGAAGTAGGTGTTCTCCTTGTCGATGCCGAGAGCGGCGAACTTGCCGAGATCGTCAGCTACCTTGAATTTGACGAATACGGACACGCAAGGGTCTTCGGAGTATTCAATCTCCGCCTCCGCCAGAGCGGTCTGGCAGTCAGGGCACCAGTAGACCGGCTTTAAGCCCTTGTAAATCTGACCGTTGCACGCCATTTCGGCAAAGATCTCGATCTGCTTTTCCTCGAATTTCGGCTGGAGGGTGATATAGGGATCCGCCCACTCGCCGACGTTGCCGAGACGCTTGAACTGGTTCCGCTGATCGTCGATGTAGCCGTTGACGAATTCGCGGCACATGGCTCTCAGCTCAAGGTCGCTCATTTTGGAGGCCTTCTCGAAGCCGGCAGCCTTGCGCGCCTTCAGCTCGGTGGGAAGACCGTGGGTGTCCCAACCGGGGACAAAGGGGGCGTTGAAGCCCGCCATGTTCTTATATCTGACAATAATGTCCTTAAGCACCTTGTTGAGAGCGGTGCCAAGGTGAATGTCGCCGTTTGCGTAGGGAGGGCCGTCGTGAAGCACGAATTTCGGCTTTCCGACGTTCTTCCTGAGGATATTGTGATAAATATCCTTTTTCTCCCATTCGGCAAGCATCTCCGGCTCACGCTTGGGAAGATTGCCTCGCATGGGAAATTCGGTTTCGGGCAGGTTGAGCGTGCTGTTGTAATCCTGGCTCATAGGTGTTCTTTCCTTCTTTCAAAATAATAGCAAAATCTATTTCAGCTGCCTTATGCAGCGTTCTTTCTCAGTTGAATCTCCTGCGGAAGCTCCTGTCGTCATCCGGCATTCCTCCGCGTCCCTGGTCAAAGGACTGTCCCCGGAAATCGTCCCCGCCGTTCATCAGGGAATCCGGGTCGGCGTATTTGCCGCCGAAGCCGTCCATGTCGTTGCCGGTAATGGGGCTTCTGTCGAAGCCGCCCATGTCGGGTCGGTCGTCGCCGAACGAGCGATCGCGGGACATTTCCCCGGAATTGCTGTCAAACGCCGAGAACTTCTTCTGCTCGCGCATGGGCGGGGGCAGGGTCGTGGTCTGCATCGGAGGCATGCTGTCGTCGATATTCACGGTAAAGCCGCCTCTCGACTGATTCATTCTCTCACGCGGCATCACAGGCTCCTGCCTGTCGTCGCCGAAGGCGTTCTCGTCGGTATTGTCGGTGCGGAGAAGGCTCATGTCGTCGCGCTGGTCGCGCGGATCCCTGCGCTGGCGCATGTCGTCCTCCTGCGGGGCGAAGTCGTTCCTGCGGTCGAAGCGGTCGTCGGCTCTGCGGTCGTCATAGCCGTATTCGTCCTGCGGGTAGTCCCTGCGCGACGCGTTATACGCGCTCGCATCGCGATCAAGCATCGGCACGGAGGACACCGCGTCCTTGGTGTCCGGACGCATGATGTCGTCGTTGGGAATACTGTTGATAAGGGTGAGATGCTCCTTATAGGCCTTGAGGAGACGCGCCTTGAAATCCGCGATGTCGCGCTGCATCTTTTCGATGACGTCGCGTTCGCGATGAATTTCGATCTGGGCGTTGGAGACGATCTTCTCCGCCTTGATGGTGGCGTCCTTGAGAATGATCTCCGCCTTGTGCTTGGCGTCGCGGAGCGAAGCGTCGCCCACCTTCTGCGCGTTCATCAACGCGTTGCGGATGGAATCCTCCTCGCGCTGGTACTCCTCCAGCTTGGTCGTAAGGCTCTCCAGACGCTTGAGCAGCTCGGCGTTTTCCTTCAGAAGGGAGTCGTAGGAAAGCTGCACCTCATCGATGAAGGCCTCCACGTCCTCCGCGCGATAACCGCCGAAGTTGGATTTTCTGAAGTTGACGTTTCTTATTTCGTTAAGGGTAAGCAATGCGCCGTCCTCCTTTAGAATTTAGACATATTTTCGGGCAGACAGTAGCCGTCTTCCCTTACGAGTAACAGTTCCTAAATCGTCAATAATAAATTTCCCGATCCCGCGCACCGTGAGCTTCTCGCCCTCATTTACATTTTGCGAAACCTTTTTACATACCACCGAATTGATCATGACCTCGCCGGCCACGATCAACTCCTCCGCCCTGCCGCGCCCGACTCCCGCGAGCGCCGCTGTCACACAGTCCAGACGCGGGGAGGCGACAGTGACGGAAATTGCCTTGTAGCTGTGAGCCGCCGGAAGCGGCTCTTCATATCCCCTCGACAGCCTTACCCCGACGCCGCCGATCTTGGTGACGTCGGAAAGCAGCGCGGGGGTGACGGTGCCGCGGCAGAAAAAAACGCAGCGACCGCCTTCGATCAGAATATCTCCCACACAGTCGCGTTCGATGCCCTGCGCCATCAGCGTACCCAGCACGCCGCGGTGCTCCACGCTGTCGGCGGCGCGGAAGGACGCCGTCACGCCGTCTATGGGGAAAAAGGCAGGGTCAGGCTCGTCATACGGCGGAAAAACGCCGAGCATACGGCGCTCCGCGTCATCAAAGCCGCCCCATAGCATGTAATTGGCATGCAGGCGCTTCATCACCGGTTCGGCGGCAGACTGCTCCGATTCGGTGAGAAAGCCGGTGAATACCGGGCGATTCCGGCGCTGTGACAGCTCTGCCGCGTCCTCTAACATAGCGGTAAAAAACCTGTCGCCGGATTCGCCGTTATGATTGCCGCTCACGCCGCGATTATCCGAAATACGCGTCGTTGTTCTCGGTGTCGGAGAGGAAGCCCTGTTTGTTGACGCCCACGTCGCCGGGGGTGACCATCCAGGTGGTCTTGGTGACCTTGATCAGCTCTCCGCCGCAGGCGTATGTAACGCCGCCGAGGAAGTCAAGGATTCTGGAAGCCAGCTCGCGGTTGATTACCTCAAGGTTAATCGTGACCGAATGACCCTTGAGCAGGCAGTCAGCGATCTCGTAGGCCTCCTCACGTGTTTCGGGCGTGCGGATGTCTATGACGGACTTTGGCTCGCCGTTGTTGTAGAGCTTGCGGGTAGTGGGCGGTTCGGTTTTGGGAGCGGTCGCGTAGGTCTGTCTTTTTGCCGGCGCGGTGCGGGCAACAGGCTCGGCTGCGGGTGCAGTCTCCTCTTCCTCTTCGTAATCGTCCTCGTCGTCTTCCTCGTCGTAATCGTCGTCGAAATCCTCGTCGAAATCCTCGTCGTCGATGTCGTCATCCGTAATGGGTTCGTTTTTTCTTCTCTTGATCCAAGCCATTTTAAAATTCCTCCGATTTGATTATTTACTGTAGCTTCTTCTGCCGAAAAGGGCTGTACCCACTCTTACCATCGTGGCGCCATGCATGACAGCCTCCGCGTAATCCGCGGACATGCCCATCGACAGATGCTTCATAGTATAACTATTATTATGTGTGTTTTTTGTTCCAATGTCAATAAACAGTTTGTATATTTCATCAAAATACCTGATAGTTTGTGCAATTTCGCAATCTGCGGGCGGAATTGCCATCAATCCTTGTACATTTAGCCCATTCAATTCGCTGATCTGACAGATCAGTTCATAGGCCTCCTCGGGAAAAACGCCGGATTTGTTCTCTTCCCTGCCGATGTTGACCTCGACAAGGGCGTGGGTGACGATCCCTGACTCCCGACTTCTTGCCGCAATCGCCTGCGCCACGCGGAAGGAATCGACCGACTGGATCATCTCCACTTTGCCGACCACCTGCTTCACTTTGTTGGTCTGCAGGTGACCGATCAGGTGAATGTGCTTTCCCTCGCGGTGGAGGCTGTCGTATTTGGCGTTCAGCTCCTGCACGCGGTTTTCCCCCATGTAGTCAACGCCCAGCGAAAGCGCGTGATTGATCACTTCCACGGGAACGGTCTTGGTCACCGCCATCAGGATCACATCGTCGGGATTCCGACCCGCGCTGACCGCCGCCTCTTCAATCCTTTCGCGGATCACCTTGAGATTCTCCTCCACATCGCGGAACCTTGCCGCGAGTGCCGGAGAAGCCGCGTTGTCAGCCGATAAGCTTTCCATTATACAATCCCCTTTCCTTTATCACGACCGTATCGCCCAGCGAAAGATATTGCCCGCTGTACTTCGGCGAGCAGATCACCGCCTTGTCGGTGCCGTAGAGAATGTTGACTTCCTTTTCCCTGATCTGTCCCGCGACAATGGCATAGACGCTGGGATAGGTCGTCTTGGTGACATAAACCATATGCGCCCTCGGAAAATCCGATTCGGGATGGGGATTCTTGATCGTAACGTCCCTGACGCCCGCGTGAAGCGCGCTCTTGGGAATCGCAAAGCCCTCGTAGCTGCACTTCACAATCCTGACCGGCTGTCTGCGCACGGCGCAAAGCTCCGAGGCAAGAGAATTGCAGCGGAACACCGCGAGAAACGTATCCTGTCCATCCTGCTTATCCAGCCTGTAAAGCACCGCCTCGATACTCTCGTTGTCGGAATACGGCAGATTCAGTGTGTAGATCGCGCCGACGATCAGATAATCCGAGTCAATCGACGGCACCGGACAGGCAAGGTACCATGTGAAGCTGTTGACCAGCTTGCCTATCGATTTTTCAGGAGGCTTAACCTCTCTGTTCATGATCTCCTTCAGCTGATCCACGGTCAGCGTTCCCGTCATGGAGCTGTTGAGAAGGTTCTCATAACCGTCGCAGCTGTCGGCAAAATAGCCGGAACCGGGCGATGTGATGGTGCGCGGATCCTTGGAAAACCTGCTATCCAGCTCTTCCCTTTCCTTCTCCAGCAGCTCGATGCGCGCGTCGAATCCTTCGGTCTGGCGCATGGCCACAAGCTGCTTGTTCATCAGATAGCCTATCTCGCTCTTGATCTTTGCCGCCTCCGCCATGTTCCTCTGTTCGGCGGCTTTATTCAGCCCCACCATTTTTTTGTCAAGCTGCCTGTTGATAAGATTGACCGTCTTGACGTTGTTCTCGGAAACGGCGATCATGTTTCTGAGCTTTTCCAGCTCGGCGTCGATTTCCGCGGCGCGTTCAAACGCCTCCGCCTCCGACTCGGAGGGGAAGATATTGACAATGGTCTCGCCGGTGGAGATCTTGTCTCCGTTCTTCACCGTCATGACCGAGGTGCTGCTCATGCTGCCGCTCACGATCTGCTCGTCGCGGATGGCGATTCCCTCCACGTCTATGGTTTCAAGATACGGGGAAATCGTGACGACCTCGGTTTTGTAATCGACATAGACGCCCTGAAAGATATGGTAAACCAGCAGCCCTGCGATAATCGCGGTAATGACCGACGCTGTTATCCTTACCTGTTTCTTGGGAAGCTGCCTTTTCACCACGTCCTTGATCTGGCTGCCGGGAGCATCCGTTTCGGTGCCGCCGCGCCCGCTCCTGCCGCCGCGAAAGCCGGATCCCCGCGTCCTTGCGCGCGCGTCGTTCCGCCTTGGTCTGTCTGTCCTGCCGGCGCTCCGGCGTGAACCGCCGAAGTTGTTCAGGTAATCCTCATAATCCGTCGTGGTCACCGTTGACACCACCGGATTGCGTGAATTACTCGATTCCAGCCTGTCGCCGACGTTGAAGCGCCGATAGCTTTTTCCGTCCGGCACAGCCGTTTTGCCCTTTTTATATGACGTCCCACGGACAGCGCCGCCCTTTTTCTTTTGCCGGGCGTCCTTCCTGTCTTTTGCCATGCAGCAGGTTCTCCTTTCCAATTTGTTCTGCCTATTTCAAGTCCAGCCTTGTCCGTATTTCCTTTTCGGCACACGCCGCAAGCTGCTCCGTTGAATTCAGCTCATCGGCGTATATCCATATTATTTTATCATTCCTTCTGAACCATGTCAACTGCCGTTTTGCAAATCTTCTGGTTTCGCGCTTTAAATTTTCCACCGCTTCCCCGAAGGTCTGTTCTCCGCGCAGGTAAGGAAGCAGCTCCTTGCAGCCGATAGCCTGAACGACGGTCTTTCCCGCGTTTTCCGAATAGAAGCTCTTCACTTCTTTTAGCAGCCCCTCTTGCAGCATCATATCCACCCGCAGGTTGATTCTGTCGTAGAGCTTCTGTCTGTCGCGGTAGCCTATGCCGATCATGACGCTGTTGTATCTGTCCGGAAACGCCCGTGAACGGCGACTGAATTCCGAAAGCGTCGTGCCGGTAAGTTCATAGACCTCCAAGCCGCGGACAATGCGCTTTTTGTCGGCAGGACTGAGCTTTTCGGCGGTTTCAGGGTCGATATTTCTGAGTCTGTTCAGAAGCGCGTCGCCGCCGCACCGGTCAAACGCCGCGTTGAGCTTCTCACGAAGGGCTTCATCGGAGGGAACGTCGGCAAAGATGATATTATTGAGCAGCGAATCCACATACAGCCCCGTCCCGCCGCAAACGATGGGAAGTTTGTTTCTTCCGGAAATATCCTCTATCGCCCTGTGTCCCAATTCGCAGAACCGGGCGACGGAGAATTCCTCCTCCAAAGGGACAAAGTCAATGAGGTGGTGAGGAATGCCCCGCATTTCCTCCTGCGTGGGCTTTGCCGTGGCGATGGAAAGTCCCTGGTATATCTGCATGGAATCGGCGGAAATGACCTCGCCGTTCAGCCGTTTTGCCAGCTCCACGGCGAGAGAGGTCTTGCCGGAGGCGGTCGCGCCCACGACGGCGGCGACCTTCACGCCCCCGCTCATGCCTGAATCCTCCCGAAGTATTTCTCTATTTCCCGCTGCTTGAGCGACACGAAGATCGGCCGTCCGTGGGGACAGTAGCGCACGTCGGGATTGTTGATGAGCGTCAGCACCAGCTCGGCAAGCTCGCCGGGGAGATTTTTGTCTCCTCCCTTGACGGCGCTCTTGCAGGCAATGGTGTGGTAGATCCAGTCGATCTTCTCGGTGGTGACGGAGGTCTGACCGGCGCGGAGCTGTCCCGCGATTTCAAGGAACGCCCCTTCCGCGTCGTCGCCGGAGAGGATGGTCGGCACGCTTCTCAGCAGCACCGTTCCCATACCGAAGTCCTCCACCTCAAAGCCCGCGTCCGCAAGCAGCTCAATACTGCCTGTCACCGCGTCGTACTGATTCTTGTCCAGTGTGATGGGCAGCGGCGTGAGAAGAAGCTGGCTGTCGGGGTTGTCCCGCTGCCGGAGAAGCCGCTCATAAATCAGACGCTCATGCGCCGCGTGCTTGTCGATCAGAATCAGCTCGCCGCCCGATTCGATGAGAATATAGGTATTGAATATCTCCCCGACAATCCTGTATGCAGGCAGGATGAAGCTGTCGGCAGGCTCCGTATTTTCAATTGTCTCTGTATTATCGGCTTTCGTTTGCTGATCGACTTCAACGGATTCCATTTTCTCCGCAAAGGAATTCTCAGGAATACCGTTGTTTGCAAGAGCGTCGGAAAGCATTTCGTCCGCGCCTTCCTCCCGCGCCTGACTGGAAGCCTCCGGGGGCAGCGTGCCGTGAATCTCCGGCTCGGCGGCGCGCACCGCGTCCTCGTAGGTCGGCGGCGGGACAAAGCCTGCATTCCGCAAAGGCACAGACACGCCGGGGTCGCTGACACGCAGCGGGGCATCCGCTGCCGCTGATGGCTGAACCGGCCGATGATGCCCTTGATTCTGAAGACCCTGCTCCGTGCGGCTTCGGATGGCTTCGGAGCGAACCGACTGATTCAGGTCGATCTGCACGCCGCTGTATTCGTGCATGTTGGGGGAAAGATTGACCCGGCGGACGGGAGGAAGCTCCACGTCGCGCGGCGCGTCGAATTCCGCAAGGGAAGATTTGACCGCAAAGTAGACTGCCTCGTAAATTGGTCTTTCCTCTGTAAATCGCACTTCCAGCTTTGCCGGATGAACATTCACATCCACCGCCGAACAGTCCAGACTGATGCCCAGCACGCAGGCGGGGTACTTGCCGATCATGACCGCGCCCTTGCACGCTTCCTCGAGCGCCCTCTGCATGGTGTTGCTGCGGACGTAACGCCCGTTGATGAAGAAAATCTGCATGGCGCGGTTGGGGCGGGAATTGACCGGCTTGGAGACAAATCCCTCCACGCTGACATTGTTGTAGCTGTATTTGACGGGAATCAGTCCCAAGGTGAATTCCCTGCCGTAGACCGCGTGAATGGCGGAACGGAGCTTGCCGTCGCCGGGTGTGAGAAGAACCTCCTTCCCCTCTCTGACGAAGCGGAAGGAGATTTCGGGATGGGAGAGCGCCACGCGGTCGATGACGGCGGCAATGGCGTTGCCCTCTGTCTTGTCGGATTTGAGGAATTTCCTTCGCGCGGGGGTGTTGAAGAACATCTCGCGCACGATGATAGTCGTGCCGACCGCGCAGCCTATTTCCTCATTGACAACCTCGTCGCTGCCCTCGATGACGTAATGCACGCCCACATCGCTGTCGGCGGTGCGGGTGATCAGCTCCATTTTTGAGACCGCGCAGATGGAGGCAAGGGCTTCGCCGCGAAAGCCAAGGGTGGCAATGCTGTCTAAATCGGTTCCCACGCGAATTTTACTCGTAGCATGGCGAAGGAAGGCGGTGGGAACGTCGTCGGGGGCAATGCCCTCTCCGTTGTCGGTGACGCGGATGTAGGACGAACCGCCGTGCCTGATTTCCACGGTGATGACGGACGCGCCCGCGTCAATGCAGTTTTCCACCAGCTCCTTGACCACCGAAGAGGGGCGTTCTACCACCTCTCCGGCTGCAATCAGCTCGGCGGTATGTTTATCTAACAATCTTACCTTTGACATTTTTGGATTTCCTTTCGGAAAAGTGTGAAGTTACTATAAATGTGAAATGTGAAATGTGAAGTGTGAAGTGTGAAATGTGAAATGTAAAGTGTGAAGTGTGAAGTGTGAAGTGTGAAATGTGAGGTGTGAAGTTGAGCGCTTGCGCGCTGGAATGTATAACGCTCGCGTTCGCTCGCTTATAGCGATTACTCGAGGGCTTCTTTAATTCCAAAGAGCTTTTCTGTGTTTTCCTTCGCATAAGAGATTAATTCCCGCTCGTCAATATGCATGTACTTTGCAAGCTCACGGGCGACATATTTCACATTCTGGGGAAGGTTCGTGCGGGGAAGTCCCGGCACATTGCGCGGCGTGAGGTAGGGCGCGTCGGTTTCGAGCAGCACGCGGTCGGGCGGAAGAATCGCCACGGCTTCGCGCAGTTCGTCCGCGCGGCGGTCGTCGCAGATCCAGCCGGTAATGCCGATGCAGAATCCCATCGCAAGGTAGGTTTCCATGGTTGCCCTGTCGCCGGTGAAGCAATGCACCACCGAACGCTTACACACCTCCGGATGTCTTTCAAATATCGCCGCGAAATCCTCCGCAGCCGCTCTTTCGTGCAGGAACATCGGCATTTGCAGCTTTTCGGCAATCTGGATATGATGCTCTAAGCAGCGTATCTGGTTTTGCTTTGTGGAATACATCCGGTCATAATCCAGCCCGCATTCCCCCACCGCAAGCAGCTTGGAATTTGTCGTGAGCATTTGCTCGATGCGGACAAAATCCTCCTTCCGCGCGGAGTCGGCGTTGTGGGGATGAATGCCCGCCGTGCCGAAGGCGGGGTGATTCCGGACAAACTGACAGGTCAATTCATCGGACTTCCTGTCCGAGCCGGTGATAATACACATCACGCCCTCGCTGAGCGCGTCGTTCAGGATTTTCTCCGGGTGGCTGAACTGCCGGCAAAACAGGTTCAGCCCGATGTCGTAGTATTGAATGTTTTTTATGATAATTCACTTCCGGATTAAAGAATCTCTGTGCGGAATGAGATCACTGAAAACTGGTTGCGTATCAATCAGTCTTCAGTCAGCGAACTCATGCGAGCGCCCTATTTCGCCAGCTCCGTGAGATCGCAAAGTATCTGAAACGCCTGCATGGGCGTGAGGTTGTTGACGTCAAGGTTTTTCAGGCGGAAGATCGCCTCGGCTTCTCCGGGCGGGGTGAAGGAAATGGCGGTCTGTTCCACCTCCGCTTTTTTCTTGGTCGCCTCCGGCTTGCCGCTTTCCAGCTGCTTTAATATCTGTCGCGCGCGCTTCACAACGCTGTCGGGAATGCCGGCGAGCTTGGCCACTTCGATGCCGTAGCTCTGATCCGCGCCGCCGCTGACGATTCTCCGCAGGAAGGTGATGTCATCCCCTCGCTTCTTGACGGCGACGGAGTAATTTCTGACCCCTTTGAGGGAGTTTTCCAGCTCGGTCAGTTCGTGATAATGGGTGGCAAACAGCGCCTTCGCGCCGAGCTTTTTCTTGTCGGCAACGTGTTCGAGGACGGCGCGGGCAATGCTCATGCCGTCAAAGGTGGAGGTGCCGCGCCCGATTTCATCCAGCACGAGAAGGCTGTCCGCCGTGGCGTTTTCGAGAATATAGGCGACCTCGTTCATCTCCACCATGAAGGTGGACTGTCCGGAGGCAAGATCGTCGGACGCCCCGACGCGGGTAAAAATGCTGTCCACCACGCCGATTTCCGCGCTGGACGCGGGAACAAAGCTGCCGCACTGTGCCATTAACGTGATGATGGCGACCTGCCGCATATAGGTGGATTTGCCCGCCATATTGGGACCGGTGATGATCGCCACGCGGTTGTCGTTATTGTCGAGGTACACGTCGTTGGGGACAAACTGCTCGTCCGACACGGCTTCCACCACCGGGTGACGGCTGTCCTTGAGGACGATCTTCCCGGAGGTATTCACCAGCGGACGAGTGTAATGATTCCGCGCGGCAACCTCCGCGAAGGAGCACCACACGTCAAGGCGGGCAATCGCGTCGGCGGTCTGCTGCACGCGGCTCTGACAGGCGGCTGCCTTCTTGCGTATCTCCTCAAAAAGCTCGTATTCCAGCTTGACGATTCTGTCGCGCGCGCCGAGGACGCGGCCTTCCATTTCTTTCAGCTCCTCGGTGATGTATCTCTCGCAGTTGGCAAGGGTCTGCTTGCGGATGTATTCCTTCGGCACCAGATCCTTGGAAGCGTTGGAAACCTCTATATAATAGCCGAATACGCGGTTGTAGCCTACTTTAAGCCGCTGAATTCCGGTCTTCTGACGTTCCTTTTCCTCGATGGAGGCAATAAAATCCTTGCCGCCGCTCATGTCACCGTTGAGGATATCGAGATCCTTGCAGTAGCCGGGCTTGATCATGCCGCCCTCGCGCACGGTGAGGGGCGGTTCGTCCACAATCGCGGATTCCACCAGCTCGCGGATGTCCTTCAGCGGGTCGATGGATTGGTAAATGTCCTTCAGCTCGCCGGACTTCATGCCGTGCAGCAGCTCCCGCACGGTGGGGAGGGATTCGGCGGCATAGGCGAGGGCGCGTATCTCGCGGGCGTTCGCCGAGCCGTAGACAATGCGGGTCATCAGGCGCTCTATGTCGCTGATGCTGCGAAGCGCCTGCATAATGTCATCCCGGAGAATGGAGTCCCCGCACAGCTCGTCCACCGCGTTCTGCCGCGCCTGGATGGACACGGGATTGACAAGGGGACGCTCGATAATGCCCCTGATCATACGCTTGCCCATGGGAGTCTTTGTCTTGTCCAGCACCCACAGCAGGGAGCCTTTTTTCTCCTTGCTGCGCATGGTTTCGGTCAACTCAAGGTTGCGGCGCGTAGACGTGTCAATATTCATGTAAATATCGCCGACATAGTAATGGATGCGGTCAAAGCATTCGATTTTTATTGCCCTGTCAGCATGTTGCTCCACTTCGCCCGCCATCTGGGTGGAGTAGATGTAATCGATCAGCGCGCCGAGCGCCATCACGGTGGCGGGATAATTCATCAGCCCCGAGCGCTCGATCTCCTTTTCCCTGAACTGCACGCTCACAGCGGCAAGGGCGTTCGGATACTCAAAATCCGCGTCGTCCAGCAGCTCCACCGAGGCCTTCAGGCGGTTTTTGATAAAGCTGTCCAGTCCGCCGAGACTCAGCGCGGCGGAATTGATGAGAATTTCATGCGGATCGAATTTGCTGAGCTCCCCGCACAGCTTCTGGAAGGACGCCGCGCCGGAAAGCTGGGTGACGTTCAGCTCGCCGGTGGAAACGTCGGCGACGCAAAGCCCCGTCATTCCCTCAGCGCAGCAGACCGAGGCGATGTAATTGTTCCGCCCCTCGTCGAGCATGGAGTTTTCAATGATGGTTCCGGCGGTGATAATGCGGATAATGCCGCGCTTCACCAGACCCTTCGCCGTCGCGGGGTCTTCAAGCTGTTCGCAGATGGCGACCTTGTAGCCCTTCTCCACCAGCCGGGCGGCGTAGGATTCATAGGCGTGGAAAGGCACGCCGCACATCGGCGCGCGTTCGTCCATTCCGCAGATTTTGCCCGTGAGCGTCAGGTCAAGCTCCTTCGACACCAGCTTCGCGTCGTCAAAAAACAGCTCGTAAAAATCGCCGAGCCGGAAAAAGAGCAGCGCGTCGGGGTTCTGCGCCTTTATTTCAAGATATTGCTTCATCATGGGCGACATTTCTCCCATATCTTACACACACCCGCCTGTTCCAAGGATTACAATAAAATTTCAGTAAATTTTATTGTATCATATTTTTCCGGAAAATGCAAATCCGTTGGCTTGAAGAGAAGTGAATTTTTTGATAATTTTTTAGTCATTTCGATACGCTGGAGGAAGTCTGCCTGCGTTATATTCCGACTGAAAACGGATAGAAGACAAAACCGCCGCCCCTCTCAGACGCATTGAAAGGGACAGCGATTTTTTATTGTTGGGATTATTGGGAAAACAAGGTCTTCAGGGAAATTACGCCTCTGTAGTCTCCGCCGGCGCTTCCTCAACAGCGGGAGCGGCTTCGGCGGCGGGAGCGGCTTCAGTTTTTCCCTCGGTCAGCTCGGCGCCGTAGCGGCAGATAAGCGACACGATAATGAACACGATGCCCAGTCCGATGGAGACGCCCTCGAAATTGCTATCCTCCAGACCCTCGATGGACTGCTGGACAATGGCCCAGACAGCGCCGGCAACGATGGAAACGCCGATATTGACGCAGATGTGAATAATGCCCAGACGCATAAGCTCCTTCGCGCCGCGCATGGTGAAGGGAGTGCCGTCCTCTAACTCATGCTTGAAGTACTTCTTGGCGAAATGAGCAACCACACAGCCCGCAGCGCATAATACCGCCGCAATCCCCATCATGGTAATCAGCATCGGGACGTCTAACTTCTCAAGGATCTGACGCGCCTGCTCGTCCTCGATCTGATTCATGTTGTCCTTTGCCGTGGAAATAGCGTCCTTGCCGTAAATCGCAAAGAGTCCGGCGCAGACCGCGCAGGTAATCGCGCCGATCATGCTGGCTACATAAGCGATAATGCTGAGTATCTTGCCGATTTTTGCAAGAATCTGGATGGCTTTAAGAGTTTTGGTTTGCATAAAAAATACCTCCGATAATAATGTTTTTCCGCGCAAAGGCGGTTAGTCTGACAGAGGGCAGCGCCCTCCGTTGTTGATTATATTATATATTTATCGATCGTAATTGTCAATAATATCTTTGTACATTTTACCTGTAATTTCGTCATCTTCCCCTGAAGGCAGGGGATTTCCGCGTAAAGTCATCACTTTCTTCTGCTTTTTTCATGAATGTACTTGCATAATGCCCGCGCCTTTTGCTATAATGGATTCAACAACATACAAAGGCGGCATGCCGATTGAATCAGAATCCACAGAAAATCAATTACTATCTCGAATGCGAAAAAGAGATACAGCGCAACGCGGGGCGGCTGCCCCGGCTGCTGCTGCATAGCTGTTGCGCGCCGTGCAGCAGCGCGGTGCTGGAATACCTCTCCCCGCACTTCGACATCACGCTTTTTTACTTCAACCCGAACATTACCCCTGAGGAGGAATACCGCAAGCGCGTCGCGGAGCTTCACAGACTGATCGCCGAAGCGGCATACCCGAACCCCGTCCGCATTGTCGAAGGGCGTTACGACAGCGGGGAATTCTTCCGCATGGCGCAAGGGCTGGAGGCGCTGCCCGAGGGCGGTCAGCGCTGTTACAGATGCTACCGTCTGCGGCTGGAGGAAACAGCGAAGCAAGCGGCTGCGGACGGCTATGAATATTTCACGACCACTCTCAGCGTCAGTCCCTACAAGAACGCGCAGAAGCTCAACGCCATTGGTTCCGAGCTATCCGCACAATACGGCGTGAAATACCTGCTCTCCGACTTCAAGAAGAAGGACGGCTACCGCCGCTCGATCGAGCTTTCAGCTCAGTACGGGCTTTACCGACAGAACTACTGCGGCTGCGTTTTTTCAAAAGCGCAGCGTGAAAACGCTCTCAGTCATTCCGTTTGAAATAAGAAAAACCAACCAAAGGAGCCTGACCCATATGAACATACAGATATTCGGCAAGGCAAAATGCTTTGACACCAAGAAAGCCGAGCGATATTTCAAGGAACGCGGCATCAGGTACCAGTTTATCGATATTGTCCGCTTCGGCATGAGCCGCGGCGAATACAACAGCGTCAAAAGCGCGGTCGGCGGCATGAAGAATCTCATAGACGAGAAATCCAAAGCGTATGAACAGAATTACTGCGCCTACCTCGCGGATGAATCCGCCGTGGAGGAAAAGCTGCTGGAGCATCCCGCCATGTTCCGCACCCCCATCGTCCGCAACGGCAAAAAGGCCACTGTCGGCTACTGTCCCGACGTCTGGAAAACGTGGGACTGAATTTTAGGTAGGAGGTTGAAGATTCAACTTCCTGCTCCGATTCATCATTGTAATCATAAGTGATCAGGGAGTGTTATTGGTGAACCCCATAAAAAATGTCATACAAAAATACCGCCGGCTGCCGAAGCTGGCAAAATACCGCTACACGGCTTATTACAAAAAGCTGCCGGTGTCGGAAGACACGGTTCTTATCGAATGCTTCAACGGAGACGGGATCACCGGCAATCCCTACTGGCTGCTGAAGGCGATATGCGAGGACAAGCGGCTTGCGGATTACAAAATCTACGTCGCGTCAAATCCACGGTATTTCAGTTCCGTCTGTGATACTCTGAAACGGCAAGGCATGAGCCGAGCCGTCGCGGTCGCGAAGTACGACAAGCTCTATTTAAAGCTGCTCGCCTCGGCAAAATATCTCATCACGGACGTTTCGCTTCCGATTTTCTTCATCAAGAAGCCGGGGCAGATACTGCTCAACACATGGCACGGCACGCCGCTCAAGGGACTTGGACGTTCCATCAAGGACAACCCCCACACCATTGGCAACGTGCAGCGCATTTTCCTCATGTCGGACTACCTGCTCTATCCCAACCGCTTCACCTTCGACAGAATGCGGGAGGATTACATGATCGCCCCTTATTTCAAAGGGAAATACGTGCTGTCCGGCTACCCGCGCAACGATATTTTATTTAACGCAGATGCAGCACAATCGGTTCGTAAGAAGTTAGGGCTTGACGGAAAACGTATCGCCGTATATATGCCTACTTACCGCGATTGCACTGACGATAACGAAAAGAATTACCACGACAAAATACTCTCCGACGCGCTGAAAGCGCTGGATGAATCGTCCGACCCCGACCTCACGGTCATCGCCAAGCTCCACCACCTTGCCGCCGGCAGCATTGATTTCTCCTGCTACAGACGGGTAATTCCATTCCCGTCCGAGTACGAGACCTATGAAGTTCTGGCCGCCGCCGACTGTCTGATCACCGACTATTCCAGCGTGATGTTCGACTTTGCCGACACCGGGCGGAAGATCGTCCTTTACGCCTACGACAGCGAGCAGTACCAAAACACACGGAGCATGTATTTCCCGATCGAATCCCTCCCCTTCCCTATCGTCACATCGCCGGAGGCTCTCTCGAACGAAGTGAGCGCAAAGCCATACAAGCCCTACGCGGATGAAATGAAAAAATTCACCGGATTCGACAGCCCCGATTCCTCCCAAAAGCTCGTCGACCTGCTGTTCTTCGACAAGGTCTCCCCAAAAATGGAAATCATCGACGGCTCCGCGTATCACAACGGAAGACCGACTATTCTGTTCTACGCCGGCACGCTCATCAAGAACGGCATCACCACCGCTATGATGGGCATTCTGGAAAACACCGATACCTCGGCATACAATTACCTGCTTACCTTCTACCAGCGGAAGGTCGCCGAAAACAAGGAAACCGTCAACCGCTTCGGGCGTGACGTCAGCTATCTCCCGATGCCGGACGGCAAGCCGATCACATATTACGAGGCGGTGTGCCAATATCTCTATTTCCACTTCAATTTCCATGCCGGCTTTGTCCGGAACGCCGTCCGGCGGATCTCGGAGCGGGACGCGCTGCGCTGCTTTTATGGCATTGACTTTCACGCGGCCATTCACTTCACGGGCTACGAGAAATACTTCATCCACGTCATCAACGCCATGGACGCCCGCAAGATCATCTATGTCCACAACGACATACTCAGGGAGAGCAGTTCCAAGGGCTTCGTGCATTATCCCTCCATGATGACGGCTTACAACGAATTCGACAAGATCGTGGTGGTGCGTGAGTCCATGCGGCCGGAGATCAAGAGCTACATTCCCTCCGCGCCGGATGACCGCATTTACACGGCGCACAATCTCAATAATATCGGATGGATCCGCAGCCGTGCCGGAGAGGAGCTTTCCTTTGACAGCGACACCTTCTGCAACGTCAGCCCGGCGCGTGTGAAGGAAATGCTGACAATGCCCGACGCGGTGAGATTCATCGACATCGCCCGCTTCTCCCCCGAAAAGGGGCTTGACCGGCTGGTGGACGCGTTCACGGTCTTCCAGCGGGAGCATGCCGAAGCGTATCTCTTCCTCATCGGCGGCTACGGTCCGTCGTTTGATGACCTTCGCTCCCAGGTGGAAAACAGCGGGTGCGAAAACATCGTCCTGATCAAATCCATCAGCAATCCCTACCCGCTGCTGAACGGCTGCGACGCGTTCATTCTGTCGTCGAGATACGAGGGGCTGCCTATGACGATCATGGAGGCGCTGATCTTAGGCAAGCCGGTCATCTCCACCGACATTCCCGGTCCCGCCGAATTCCTGCGGGAAACCGGCTGCGGGCTGCTTGTGGAGGATTCCACGGAGGGCGTGCTGGACGGACTGAACGCGTATTACGACGGGCGGCTGCAATCCCTGAAGCCCTTCGACGCGGAGGCTTTCAATCAAAAAGCAATACAGGAGTTTTACGACCTGATCGGATAATCCAAGCCACGCGGCTGCCGTTCTTCAGAGGAAGCGGCAGCCGCTTTTTTACAGTTGCAATCGACTCAATCAGTCATGCCGGGGAGAAACCTCTCATATAATACATTGGTTGTCATGGGGGAGCCGTTCCCCTTCCGACCGATCATCACTCAATCCGGAGGCATGACAGGTATGAAAAAGGGCGTCATTTTCAGAGGAATCGCGCTGATCATTCTCGGCATTCTGGTGCTGCACCTTCCGGCGGGCTGCGGCAGCCGGAAAAGCAAAACCGTCCCCGACGAGGGCGAAAAAATCGTCTACAGCGACACGCAGTACAAAATGGTGCAGGGCGCGGCGATCAGAAAGCCCGCGCCGGACAAGGGACGGGAATATGCTTTTCTCCCGCTGACCTTCCGCAACGTCAGCGGCAAGGGAATCATTTTCAGCACGCGGATCTGCGTCACGGCCTACGCGCTGCCGTCGGGAGAGCGGCTTCTCCACTCCCACGACGCGGTGATGTACGGCAAGGAGCACATAAAAGGCTTCACGCTGTTCGACGGCATCCTCTTTTCGGGCAGTGAAACCGCCGGATGGCTTGCCTTTGACCTGCCGGAGGGTACGCAATCGGTACATGTGGACTTCTCCACAGGCGTCAACGAGGGCGAAGAATTGTCCTTCGACTGTAAAATATGAATAAAATGAAACATAAAAACGAAAATATATAAAATAATATAAATGTCAGAAAAAAAATTATTGAAATTCCCAAAACAGTATGCTATAATGTTCAACAAGCGACGTATGAGATTGTATGAAGATGATATTCACAATAATTAACCGCGTTTTTTCGGCTATACAAATTATACACCGTTTGCAGAAAGAGGTAGTTCAAATTGAAACAGTATCCCGCAGACAAGATCAAAAACATTGTCGTCACAGGCCACGGCAACTCAGGTAAGACTTCGCTGGTGGAGGCAATGCTTTATATATCCGGCGCCACCGACAGAATGGGCAAAACAGCCGACGGCACCGCCGTCTGCGACTTTGACCCCGAGGAAATCAAGCGCAAGTGTTCCGTCTCCGTCGCCGTCGCCCCCGTCGAATGGAAGAACGTCAAATTCAACATGATCGACGTTCCCGGCCTCTTCGACTTTGAAGGAGCTGTCGCCGAAGGCTTCCGCGCCGCCGAGTGCGCCCTCATCAACGTCTCCGGCAAATCCGGCGTCGCCGTCGGCTCCGAAAAGGCATACGCCAGAGCCACCAAGGCGGGCATGGCAAAGGTCATCTTCGTCAACAAGCTCAATTCCGAGAGCGCCGATTTCTACAAGGTCTTTGAACAGCTCAAGACAGCCTTCGGTCCCACTGTCAGCCCGATCGTTGTCCCCCACATGAACGGTCATCAGGTCGATTGCTACATCAACCTGCTGGAATACAAGGCGTTCCGTTACAACGGCACCAAGGCGGAGGAGGTTCCCATGCCTGACATGGGTCACCGTCTCGAGGGTCTGCGCACCGCCATCAGCGAAGCCATCGCCGAAACCGACGACGAGCTGATGGAAAAGTACTTCTCCGGCGAGGAATTCACCCCCGAGGAATATATTCTCGGTCTGACCAAGGGCGTGCGCGAGGGCTCCATCACCCCCGTCTACTGCGGCGCCTCCCAGACCGGCGAGGGCGTCGATCAGCTCATGAACGGCATGAGCTGGCTGGTTCCCTCCGCCGCCGACGCCGAGCCTGAAGTCGGCACCGACGCGAACGGCTCTCCCGTGGAGCTGACCGTCAGCGAAAGCGCCCTTCCGGCAGCCGTCATTTTCAAGACCGTCGCCGACCCGTTTGTCGGCAAGCTCTCCTACTTCAAGGTCGTCACCGGCAAGATTTCCCCCGACAGCATCCTGCTCAACATGCGCACCGGCAGCACCGACAAGATCGGCAAGCTCTTCACCGTCTGCGGCAAGAAGCAGGCCGACACGCCTTATGTCGGTGCGGGTGACATCGGCGCGGTTGCCAAGCTCACCGGCGCCGTCACGGGCGACACCCTCTGCGCGCCCGCCCGTCCCGTCACGCTCGAGGGCGTGGACTATCCCGCTCCCTCCCTCTCGATGGCTGTCCTTCCGGTCAACAAGGGCGATGAGGAAAAGATCGCGCAGGGCATGCTCCGTCTGACCGAAGAAGACCCCTCCATGCACTTCGGCACCAACACCGAGACCAATCAGATGATTGTCAGCGGTCAGGGCGAACAGCACATCGACGTCATCATCTCCAAGCTCAAGAACAAGTTCGGCACCGACGCAAAGGTCGAGAAGCCGCGCATTGCCTATCGCGAAACCATCCGCGGCAAGGTGGAGATCCAGGGACGCTACAAGAAGCAGTCCGGCGGTCACGGTCAGTTCGGCGATGTGTGGATCCGCTTCCAGCCGAGCGAGGCGGAGGGTCTGGAATTCACCGAGGAGGTCGTCGGCGGCGCGGTTCCCAAGAACTTCTTCCCGGCGGTCGAAAAGGGACTGCTTGACTGCATGAAGACCGGCTCACTCGCGGGCTATCCGATGGTCGGCGTGAAGGCGACGCTGTACGACGGCTCCTATCATCCGGTCGATTCCTCCGAAATGTCCTTCAAGACAGCCGCCTCCCTCGCCTTCAAGAACGGCATTCCCAAGGCGAATCCTGTCCTCCTGGAGCCTGTCGGCGAGCTGCACGCCTACGTCCCCGGCGACAACATGGGCGACGTCATGGGCGAGCTGAATAAGCGCCGCGGCAGAGTGATGGGCATGAACGCCGGACACGAGGGACTGCAGGAGCTGATCGCGGAGGTTCCCATGGGCGAGATGTACGACTTTGCCACCTACATGCGCCAGACCACCCGCGGCAGAGGCTACTTCACCTTTGAATTCGTCCGCTACGAGGAAGCCCCCTTCTCCGTCCTGCAGGAGCTTCAGAAGGAAAAGGCGGAATAATGCTCTCGCATTGGCTAACTGAAGAAAAGCAAGGCGCTTCGCGCTGAATACTTCAAAATAATAACAATCCCGCCCCGGTCGGCTTTCCCTTGATAAAAAGAGGGAATTGCCGGTCGGGGCGGACTACGTTGGGAATATGCAAGGGCCTGTAATGAAAGAATTATCCTTCCTTGCTTTGGCGGAGCCAGCGGATATAGCCCGCCGATTTGTCGCGCACTTCGTCGGCGACACAGCGTCCCAGAATCTCCTGACCTACCGCATTGGGGTGAAACAGCGAACCGTCGGCAGCGTGATCGTCAAAGACAAAGGTCTGGGATCTGTAATTCTGTCTGTTGAAGCCAAAATTGCTGGCGTCAATGTAAACGCATTGCAATAACTGACATACCTCCTGCATCGCGTCCTCGTAATCCTGATAGGTTCCGTGCCGGTTGACGTTAACCGTCTGTGAACTCCCCCGTACAAAGTACCACGGCGACAGACAGAATACCAGCGCTTCGGGGTATCGCTCGTGGATCTTCTGTATGGTATTGGCATACGCGCCGCGCCATGTCCTTATATCGTCAGACGAAAGCTCGCCGTGTCCGTCCCAGTCGCCCAAGGGGACGTTGGCCTGAAAGTCGTTGACTCCCATCGCGATGAAAATGACGTCCGGTTCTTCGCCGTCCTTGTGAAGCTGCCTGCACCGCGTATCGTCGACTGCCGGCATAATGTCCTTTGTCCATGCCGCGTCACTCACCGCGCAGCAGCTTGAACTGCGCGCTTCAATCACAAGCGGCTCCGCGCCTAAGATGTCGCAGACCTGATTCCACCACATCGAATTGACCGAGGGAATCTTGGTCGGCGTGTAATAGGTGTTGTGCTCCGACCAGCCCTTGTAGGTGCTGATGCTGTCGCCCAGTACGGACACCTTCAAGCCCTTCCACGGCTTCTGATCGGGGTCATCCTGCCGGAAGGTGATGACTGCCGTGTCGGATTTCAGCGTTCTGCCGTATTTGTCCGAAACCTCGCAGTAAAGCTGTATGCCATCCCAAGAGTCATTGGGGGTCACCGTTTCTGCGCTCCTTGTGCGTTTGCTCCACACCGAAAAGCTGTCCTGTCCCGCCTTCCTGAAATACCACTGGTATTTCAGCCCGTCGCCCGTTGCACGGACATACAGTATGACGGAATCGCCCTTCACAATGCTCCTGCTTCTGGGCTGCTCGGTAATGATGAGCGCTTCGGCAAAGGTGACGGTCACTGTGCCGGAGCTGATTGAGCCGCCCGCGCTGTCCGTTATCTGACAGTAGAGCTGAATACCGTCCCATGTGTCGTTAGGGGTGACGGTTTCAGAAGGACTGACGCGCCCCTTCCACAGGGAAAAGGACGTCTGCCCCTTTTTCTTATAATACCACTGATAGCTGAGATTCTCCCCTGTCGCCGATACGGAAAGCGTGATGGATTCGCCCCTTGTGACAACCTGATCGGCAGGCTGAACGGTAATCGTGATCTGCGGGGCTTCCCCGTCGGAATCCGTACTCCCGGCAAACACTGCCGGTTCCGGCTTCATCGGTTCCGTCCCCTCCGCAAAGGCAAATGTTCCCGCCATCGCGAACATAACGGCGGCAAGACCAATCCCCAAGAGCTTCTTCTTATTCATAAAACATCCTCCTTATTCAGTTTCAAGTACTGATCCGTCCCCCATGGCAACAGATCAAAAATGATTTTACTGAAATAATGACACAAAAAAATGAAAAGTGCTGTCGTTTCCTCGGTTAACAAGTAAATTGCAACCTGTTTCAGGTTAAATATCAATCTTTCTCCCATAGAATTTTTACAATTTTATAGGGAGGAATGAAAAACATGTACCAGAGAATCAAAGACCTGCGGGAGGACAGCGACCTGCCGCAGAGGGAGGTTGCGCGGCTGCTGAGTATGTCGCAGACCGGCTATTCCAAATACGAGACGGGCGAGAACGACGTGCCTACCGCCGTTCTAATAAAGCTGTCGCTGATATATAATGTCAGCGTGGATTACATCCTCGGTCTGACCGACTGCAAGGAACGATATCCGGTCTCCCGTCACTTCACGGAAACGCCTCCCAAGCTGACGGATTCCTGACGAAAATACCGCCGCAAGGGTAAAAAAACACCGGATCCCGCTTGAACAAATCATGATAGTGTGATATACTATCTGCGCAGCATCATAACAACATTTTCCCCCACAGAGGTGAATTCCATGACCTGTCATAACTGCGGCGCAGCAATGGGCGCCGACGATAAATTCTGCCCGGTATGCGGCATGCCGACCGCCGGAAGAAAAAAGCCGAATTTCTGCATGCACTGCGGAACAAGGCTCGCGCCGGACGACAGATTCTGTCCCGGCTGCGGATGGGAAATCGGTCAATCCAAGCCCGCCGTGAACGAGCCGGCGTCCAACATCTCCGCGTCACGGCTCTATCACAAGCCAAGACGCAGGGTGCTCGACGTCAAGTCCGTCATTCTGGTGACACTGCTGCTGCTGTCTGCGGCAGCGTTCCTTGCAGGGACATTGTTCAACTGGTGGAGGCTGTAATATTCTGCCGGAAATAAAAACAGAATAGGGTATTTCTGCCCCGGAAGACGCTATGGGAGTCTCATATCTGAGATATTCATTTCCGTTTCCGGGGCGGTTTGAATTTTTGCGCCGCACAGCCTGTCAATCGCACATTTGTGACGGTACCAAATGCTCCGCTCCGACAAATGCATCCCTTCCCCTATTTCAAGAAAGGTCATGCCCTCCACGTAATGCATAAACAGAACACCGCGTTCCTCGCTGTCGCCAATCCCGCCGATCAGCTCCGCGATTCTGCGCTCGGCAGTCTCCGCCTCCTCCATTTTGCGGGTGTAATAATCTATCTCGCTGTTCAGCATTTCGATCACACGCTCTACCCGGTCGGCAATTTCTCCGGATCTCACATTTGCGCCGTTAATGGCAACGGCCTGAACGTCATACAGGCTGTCCCGCTTGTCAAGAATTCTCTGACGGAGTCTTAATGATTCAAGATGCAATCCTCTGTACTGTTTGAGCATCCGGATAATGTCCTGTTTGTCCATTTTCCTGTGTCATTCCCCTCTTTTTCATCGCATCGCGCTGGATAGCTAATACAATTTTTCTGATTTTTCTGATCAGAATCAGCTTTTCCCCGCACGCGTTGCAGATGCCGCTCACATTGGTAATTTTGCATCCGCAATAGCGGCAGTACCTCTTCTTTGGCATAATCGTTCCTCCTTGTATGGTGTGTCTGACTGTCTGTTGTGCTTCAGGAGTACGCTCACCGGCCATTCCGGAAAAACCGCGCGCGCACGGGCAGTTCCCTCCTTGTCATCCCGTGCGCCGAAATCGCAGAAGCGAGACCGGGCAACGCCGGAACGGTATCCTTTTGCACGGAAACCAGCTCCTCCTTGAAGCTGTTAGGTTCCTTTTCTGGAATCTTTATCTTAATTATAATACCCCAAGGCGCACTTGTCAAGGTTTTTAGAATAATTAATTTAATTAATTCCAATAAGGGAATTATTGCCGCTTGACAGATGGATTATAATATGTTAGTATAAAGTCAGAAGATATAAAATCTATCTGACGGGTGATCCATATGACATTCAACGAATACATCAACAAACGCAGGAAAGAACTGGGAATGACGGTCGATGAGCTGGTGGAGCGTTCCGGGCTTCCAAAGGGCACGGTCAGCAAGATTACCGCCGGCATTAACGCCAATCCCAAGCTCACCACCATTGAAGCCATCTGCCGCGCGCTGATGATTTCGGTGGATGACGCGATGGGACTTGCTCCCGCCGCCTCGATCTTCTCTCTCAGCGAGATCGAACATATCAACAAGTACCGCCGTCTCGACAAGCACGGCAAGGCCGTCATGGATTCCATTCTGGACATCGAATATGAACGCTGCAACCCCGAGATGAAGTTCATTACCCGTCCTTATTACGCGGTTTCCGTGTCGGCAGGCTTCGGCAATCCCCTTGACGAGCCGCCGGAGGAGGAAATTGAGATTCCCGACACCCCGGAAAACCGCAGAGGCGATTACGTGGTGCGTGTCAGCGGCAACTCCATGACCCCCGCCTTTAAGGACGGCGATCTGGTGCTGGTGGAAAAAAACGCGCGGGTCGACGAGGGCGACGTCGGCATCTTTGTACTCAACGGCGAGAGCTTCATCAAGAAGCAGGGCGTCGGCGAGCTGATCTCCCTCAACCCTGATTATCCCCCCAAGTCCTACAGTCAGGGCGACAGCATTCTCTGCTGCGGCAGGGTGCTTTGCAAACTGAAAAGGCGATGAATCCTTCCTGTTCCTCCATCAAAGAAACCTCTTTTGTCTACCAAGGCAAAAGAGGTTTTTTCTTGCATTTTGGGCAAAAATCAGGGCAAATACAGTGAAATCGGGCTTCGGAGTGGTCGATCGGCTGCTGCGGAGCCCGATTTTTTGCTTTCAGCGGCAGAAACAGCCCGAAAACGCTGGTGTACTTTATATGTTTCTTTGCTCTGCAAAGAACGAACAAAAGTGTTTAGGCGGAGAGACTCGAACCTGAATACGTCAGATAAGGCGTTCCCCCGCAAAGCGTTGGAAACAGCGGTTATGCGGGGGCTTTATTGCTCTGCATGGTTGAAAAATTCATATTTTTCAGGTATAATCATCTCGATAAATCGGAGCTTGTAAGGATGAAAACGAACATGAAATACGAAATCAAACCCTTAACCGAGGAAGAGGAAGCCCTCATCGAAGAAAAGATCAATGTATACGCCGATTCCATGGCACCATCGGAACCTCTCACAGAGGAAGAACAGCTTGTTTTCAAAGTGGAGGATGAAGATAAAAATGTCATCGGCGGATGTGTCGTGAACATTCATGCATGGGGCAGAGCGGTGCTTGCCCAGCTTTGGGTGGACGGCCAGTATCGCCATCACGGCCTCGGCTCTATGCTGATTCGCGCCGCCGAAAACGCCGCCAGAGAGAAGAACTGCTATTACCTGTGCCTCGGCACTGCGGATTATATGGCAAGACCCCTTTACGAAAAACACGGATTCCGTGTGTTTACCATCAATAAGGACATCCCTATGGGGCATGTTAGCTGGTCCCTATCGAAACGCCTGGACAAAGGCGTACCTGATTACATTCCGACAAACAACACCGCTGCAGAGAAATATCAGGTCAAGGCTGGCACCGTGGAAGACGCCAAAATCATAAGCAAAGGACTTGGAGAGTTCTGCGAAAAGGTCGTTCCTGATAAGCACGAATATATCACGCTCAGTAAAAAGCTTGTCGATGCGGACGGTGGCCTTGTCGCCGCAGTCATCAGCGGGGTCAACGAAACGGACGAATGCTCGATCGATGGCATCTGGGTGGAGGAACGGTATCGCAGACAGGGCATCGGTTCGTGGCTCATGGGTGAAATTGAGCGTGAAGCGAAGGAAAACGGCGCTTACGTAATCACGTCTTATTGCTGTGACTGGGTATCCGCTTTCTTCTTCCAAAACGGGTTTACACCAAGAGGCGAGCTTGAGAATTATCCCAGAGGGCACACGGCCTATGAGTTGGAGAAGCGTATCTGAAGGGAACGTCCTGTGTGACAAATTCCAGTTTAGCGAGACGATAAGACGTTACGTTTGCGTGTTCTTACCTCGAATAGTGTACGTTTGTGCGTTCTTACACAAGTAAAAAAACACAGAAGCTAACCACCGGACAAGAAGATTCTGTGTTTTTTCTGTTATTTTTTCTTGACAAAACTAAGGAAACCGACTCGCAGACAGTCTTTCGCTTCATACATAGCGGGGACTCCCGGAAATTGGCGGATGACCCCCGAAGGTCTTGCGGAACAAGCGATGGATGTCCGCGTGGAGAGCTACTGAACAGGTTTTTGCTGCAAAAAACGGTTTTTTTGCGGTAAATAACGGTTTTTTTGCGGTAAAAACCCCCGAAAAAACCGCAAAAATGCAACAAAGTAAAGTAAAGTAAAGTAAAGTAAATAAAATAAAATTAAACAAAAGCAAAGTAAAGCAAAGTAAAGCAAAGCATGCTTGCCACCGCGCCGTCCGTGCAATCGATCAAACACCGGCAAAAGCCTCCAGCTCCGACGCACTCAGCAGTCCGACGCGCTGCGCGACCGGCTTACCCTCCCTGAACAGAATCAGCGTCGGAATGCTCATGATTCCGAAGCTCATCGCCAAAGCCTGCTGCTCGTCAACATTGACCTTTCCGACCTTCACATCGTCGTGCTTCTCCGCAAAGTCCGCCAGCACCGGTCCGAGCATCCTGCAGGGACCGCACCATTCTGCCCAGAAGTCCAACAGAACCGGCTTTTCGGATTGCAGCACCTCGGCTTCAAAATTTTCGCTTGTAATGGTGATTTCTTTCATGATGATTACCTCCGTTTTTTTGATATGAGCGGAGCCTTCGTTCCGCCTCATTTATTATACGTCAATTATACAACATTATCAAGCTTCTTTCTGTGACTAAATCACAGAAAATGACAGTATTTTACCGCCAATCATTTCAGCAAAATTACAATTATTAACAGTTTCTCTATTTGCTTGACAATTAAGGCGTGAAAGCCTATACTTAACTTGAACATCCTATTGTGATGGTTATATCATAGGATCTTCGGCATATCCTGAATTCATTAAGAGAGGTAATTATTATGTCCAAGCGCACCAAACAATTCGCTGTGGCAGCGGCGGTGCTGCTGCTGATATTCACACTCAGCACAACCGTCATGTCGGTCGTCATGCTGATCAATCAGCAGAACGTCAACAAGATGATCGCGGTTTACACGGGACAGTTTGAGGATCCCGAGCAGGAGGACGACGTGATCATCGCCCAGAACTATATCATCAAGTCCACCACCCAGATCTCCGACGCCTATCAGTCGGGCGACACCTCGCAGCTCAGCGACCGCGACAGGGAAACCCTCGACATGGCAAAGGATGTTATCAAGGAGATCATCAAGGATAACATGACGCAATTCGAGAAGGAGGAAGCCGTCTACCAATTCCTCACCAAGGGGATGAAGGCGACCGACAGCATTCTCACCGTCATCTCCGACACGAGCAATGACAACGACAATCCCCATGACGTGCTCAAAAACCGCAGCGCCGTCTGCGTCGGCTACGCCACCACCTTCAGAATGTTCATGCAGATGCTCGGCATCGAGTGCCGGGTGGTACACAACACGTCGCTCTCCCATTCGTGGGATCTGGTCAAGCTGGACGACGGCTGCTGGTATCACACCGACTGCTACATGGACAACGAAAACGGCAACTACTACAGCTTCAATATGGACGACACCGCCTGCCGCAATTCCGGTCACGAATGGAACACCAACTTCTTTGAGGCGGCCGTCGGTCAGAAGTACAACTATACGCTGATGTCCTGCAAGGAACTCAAGAACACTTACGCCATTCCGAAGGCTGTCATGGAAGCCCTCAAGGAAAAAAAGCCCACCTTCAGCTTTTCCTTCAAGGAGAAGATCAAGTCCGAGGATGAGGTGGAAGCAAAATATATCGTCGATCAGCTCGAAAATTATTTAACCGGCACGGATAAGCTCTATGTCACCTCCAAATGGACGGTCAACGAAAAAAGCGAATATGTTCTTTGCTACTATATCACCTATAACAACATATCCGAAACCGAATTGAGCGAGAAAAAGCGCAACAAGATCGACGACATGATCAACGATGTACTGAATAAGTACAAGTTTTACGACACCTTCGGCTACAATAACGACTGAGCCGGATCGCCTCGGACAAATGCAATAAAAAGGAGCGGTTTATCATGAAGGCAATCAGAAAAATGACAGCGGCTATCCTCTCGGCAGTCCTTCTCTGCGGACTCTTTGTTTCCTGCGGTGACGACGCCGAGGAGATCAGCATGTACGACCTCAATAAGGCTCTCGTCGGATTCACGAGCGAACCGGACAACATGAAGTACGCCAGCAACAGCGATCCCAACCCGCAGGATCTTTTGGCGCATGTCTCCAATATCGATTACGGCAAGGTCAAGGCGTTCTTCATCTCCTACGCCGCTGACGGCACAGGGAACGCCGACGAGATCGTCGCGATTCAGGTCAAAAAGAAATCCGATCTGAACGAAGCCGCCGCCACGCTCAAAACGCATCTGGAAACCCGCAAGACGCTTTACGCCGCCTACGACAAAAGCCAGCTTCCCAAGCTGGAAAAGAGCAAGGTATTCACACGCGGCACGCTCGCCATCCTTATGGTCGCCGACGACTCCGACAAGATGGAAGCGGCGTTCAACGACTTCTTCAGAAAATAATACGGGAGGGACTGCGAAATGGTATTCAGCAGCGCAGTATTTCTGCTGGTCTTCCTGCCAACGGTGCTGCTTCTGTATTACGCGCTTCCGGAAAGGGTAAGGAATCCCCTGCTGCTCGTGGCAAGTCTGCTCTTCTACGCGTGGGGAGAACCGGTCTACATCCTGATCATGCTGTTCTCAACGGTATTCGACTACTGCAACGGACGCATGCTGGAAACGCTCGACCGGCGGGGACGCCCGGAAAAGCGCAAATGGGTGCTGCTGCTCTCACTGATAGGGAATCTCGGTATACTTGGCTTTTTCAAGTATACCGATTTTCTGATAAGCAGCGTCAACGCCCTCACGGGGCAGGCGTTCGACCTGCCCGGCATCGCTCTGCCGATCGGCATTTCCTTCTACACATTCCAGACGCTCTCCTATACGATTGACGTCTACCGCCGGGAGATCCCGGCGCAGCACAACATACTGAATTTCGGCATGTACGTCTGCATGTTCCCACAGCTTATCGCGGGACCGATTGTCAAGTACCGCGACGTCGAACGGCAGATCAGCCACCGGACGCTCGGCAGCAAGCGCATTTGCGCGGGGATTCTGCGCTTTGCGCAGGGACTCGGCAAGAAGGTGCTTCTGGCGAACTCCTTCGGCGCGGTCTGGGACGAGATCTCCGCGCAGCCGGAGAATGCCGCCGTCACCGCCCTCATCGGCGCGGTTGCCTATATGCTTCAGATTTATTTCGACTTCTCCGGCTATTCCGATATGGCGATCGGCATAGGAAAAATGCTGGGCTTCGATTTTCTGGAGAATTTCAATTATCCCTACGAATCAAAGAGCGTGACCGAATTCTGGCGCAGATGGCACATCTCCCTCGGCTCATGGTTCCGGGAATACCTCTACATTCCCCTCGGCGGCAACCGCAAGGGACTGCCCCGACAGATGCTCAACCTCCTGATCGTGTGGTCGCTCACCGGACTGTGGCACGGCGCGGGATGGAACTTCGTCCTCTGGGGGCTGTACTTCTTCGTCCTGCTGGCGGCGGAGAAGCTCTTCCTCCTTGACCTGCTGAAAAAGGCGCCCGCAGCGGTGGGACATCTCTACACCCTGCTCACGGTGCTGTTCTCGTGGGTGATCTTCGCCTGTGACGACGTCGGCGCAGCGGGAAGATATATTCTCTCGATGTGCGGCGCGCATGGCTACGCGGACGCGGCGTCCTCCTATTATCTACGGGAGAACTTTTTCCTGCTGCTCATCGGCGCGGCGCTGTCGGTCAGCCTTATCAGGAAATACGCCGCGCGGAAGGTCAACGCGCTCAGGAGCGAACCTCTCCGCTTCGGCGTCAAGACCGCCGTCGGCGCGGCGCTGTATCTCACCTCGCTGCTCGCGGTCATCGGAAGCTCCTACAATCCCTTCTTGTATTTCAGGTTTTGATTATGAAATTTTTCAACCGTTTTTATTCCAAGCTTAACGCGGCACAGCTTGTCATTGCCGTCTTTATCGCCTTTCCGCTGATCCTCCTTTCTGCGATCCTGATAAAGAAGGACAGCGTCATCTCTGTCAACGAAAACCGCGTGCTGACCGCCCGCAGGGATATTCGCACCGACGTTCTGGACGGCGGATTCCAGAAGGATCTTGAAAGCTACCTCTCCGACCAGTTTCCCATGCGGGAAGGACTCAAACGCGCCGAAGTCGATCTCGGACTGACGCTGCGATCCGGCTGCATCGGAGATGCGTATGTCGGCAGCGGCGGACGGCTCTTTCAAAAGATTCTTCCCGGCGACGTGGACAGCGCGAAATGCGTGCGTTACGCCGCCCGCGTCAACCGCATCGCCGAAGAGACCGGCATCGGAACCTACGTGATGTACGTCCCCTCGGCGGGCGTTTCGCTGAGAGAATACATGCCGGCAGGCGCGCCGATGTATGATGACGAGGCGCTCTTTTCCTCGCTTCGGAACCAACTGAAGACCTGCCGCGTGATCGACCTTCGCCCCGTTCTCTCCGGACATCCGGAATACTACTACGCCACCGACCATCACTGGACGGCGGCAGGGGCTGCCGCCGCCTATGCGGAATGGCGCGCGGCGCATGGAAGCGCCTCCGGCGCACAGCCCCCGGAGCTTTACACCGTCACCGACAGCTTTCGCGGGACGCTCTGGTCACGGGTGCCGTCGGAGCGGATACGCCCCGAAAAAATGCAGGCGGTCAGAATCCCCGACGGGCTTCATGTGGAGGCGGACGGCAAAGAAATCAGTCTCTACGACCCATCCGCCCTCGGGACAAAGGACAAATACAACTTCTTCGAGGGCGGCAATCACGGCATCCTCACCGTGGAGAATCCCGCCGTCAAGGGCGGGAAAACCCTGCTGATCTGCAAGGACTCCTTTGCCAACAGCTTCCTTCCCTTCCTCGTGAATGATTATCAGAAGATCGTCATGGTGGATGAGCGCTACGCCTTTCTGGACGTGGGGCAGTTAGCGCTTGACAGCGGGGCGGATGAAATTGCCGTCATCCGGGAAATGATCTCCGCGGGCTGATTTTCTCATGAATTTTTCATAACAAAAAAACACCGTTTTCTTCTCAAATCCAATGAGCGGAAAACGGTGTTTAATTTTTTCCCTTTTCGTTTGTCAGTCAATTACCTGGAGGCGATCATGGACTGGATGGTATTCCGGTACATATCGACCAGTCCGACCTGCGGCTCCCAGCCGAGGGAACGGAGCTTCGACGCGTCAAGGTTCATGTGAAGCGTGGGCGCATAGCCTAATTTGGCGGCGTCGGCGCGTTCTCTGATCTCCACGTCGATCTTCCCGTCGGCACATTCCTTCGCCACAAGACACGCCATCTCGTAAATCGAGCAGTAGGTCGACTCATTGGCGGCGTTGTACGCCTCGCCGGGCGTTCCCTTGGCAAGCACGGTGAAGAGCGCGTTGGCAGCGTCCTCGGTGTAGAGGTAGTTGCGCTTTGTCTCGCCCTTGGTATTAAGGATGATGTTCCTCCCCTCGATGGCGCAGCGGGCGAATTCGGCAAACACTCTGCCGTCCTGATAGGCGACGCCTGGGCCGAAGGTCTGAGTCAGACGGACGACCTTTGCCGGCACATGATATTCCGAAGCGTAGGAGGCGCAAAGGCTCTCGCACATTCTCTTGCTTTCGGGATAGCAGGAGCGCACCGCCATGGCGTTGAGATTGGTGGGATGCTCCTCGTTGATCTTCTCGTCGGTCTCCGGCGTGCCGTACACCTCCATGCTGGAAAGGTACACGAAGCCCTTGACCTGATTGGCCTTGGCGAATTCCAGCATCTTGATGGTGCCGTCCACGGAGATCATCGTCGTCTCGACCGGGGTTTCAATGAACGCCTTGCTTGCCGTCATGCTGGCGGCGTGAATAATGTAATCCACACCGATATTCTCCGGCTTGACGTCGCGCACATCGGCGATGATCAGCCTGAGCCCCTTCTCCACGAATTCACCAAGAACCGCCTTGGCTCTCTCATCACTGAATTCCATGCCGATCACCGAGATCTTCTCCGCGGCGTTCTCATTCCAGTCGAAGAGCTGCTTGATCAGCGTGCGTCCGATGAGTCCCGCCGCACCGGTGACAAGCACGGTGCCGCCCTCGAATTGCTTTAAGTCTGTCATGGTTCATTCCTCCGATTTTTGTTACTTCAGTTCACTGTCGCAGCAACGCAGCGCTTCGGCAATGACCTGATCCATATCAAAATACCTGTACTGCCCCAGCCTTCCGCCGAAGATGACGTTGCGCTCCTTTTCGGCAAGCTGCCGGTACTGCTCGTACAGCCGCCCGTTCTTCTCGTCGTTGACGGGATAATACGGCTCGTCGCCCGGCTTCCATTCGGAGCTGTATTCGCGGCTGATGACGGTTTTGGGAAGTTCGTTGCCCTCCGCGTCCCTGCCGAATTCAAACCACTTGTGTTCGATGATTCTCGTCCACGGGGTCTCGCGGTCGGTGTAATTGACCGCCGCGTTGCCCTGGAAGTTCGGCATGTCAAGCAGCTCGTTCTCGAACCGCACGCTGCGGTATTCCAGCGTTCCCAGACGGTAGCCGAAGTACGCGTCGATCGGACCGGTATAGACCACCTTCTTCGCCGACGCGTCAAGCTCCGCCTTGTTCTCCAGATAATCGGTGCTCAGCCGCACCTCCACGCCGTCAAGGAGATTTTCCACCATCCTTGTATAGCCGCCGACGGGAATTCCCTGATAGAGCGCGTTGAAATAATTGTTGTCAAAGGTCAGCCGGACCGGCAGCCGCTTGATGATGAAGGCAGGCAGCTCGCGGCAGTCTCTCCCCCACTGCTTTTCGGTATAGCCCTTGATGAGCTTCTCGAAAATATCGCGTCCGACAAGGGAAATGGCCTGTTCCTCCAGGTTGCGGGGCGTGCCGGTGATCTCGCCGCGCTGCTCGTTGATCTTCGCCTCGGCCTCCTCCGGCGTCACCACGCCCCACATTCTGTTGAAGGTGTACATGTTGAAGGGCAGCGAATACAGCTCGCCCTTGTAATTGGCCACCGGAGAATTGGTGAAGCGGTTGAATTCGGCAAATTGCGTGATGTAATTCCATACGCGCTTGTCGTTGGTGTGGAAGATATGCGCGCCGTAGACATGCACGTTAATGCCCTCGACGTTCTCGGTGTAGACGTTGCCGGCGACATGCGGGCGCTTGTCAATGACCAGCACCGACTTCCCGCGCGCCGTGGCTTCATGGGCGAAGACCGCGCCGTAAAGCCCTGCGCCGACGACAAGATAATCATACATTTTAAGTATCCCCCGTTTCATATCAGACTAAATATTTGATTCTGAACTTTCTGATCCGTTCGCTCACCCGGTAAGCGCCGACCAGCGTCACGGCAAAGCGAAGAAGGAACAGCATGCCGACGCCCGCGCCGGTGGTAAAGACCCAGCTTCCGAAGCACATCGCGCCGATTCTGAGCACAATGTAATTGAGCGGATCGGAATACAGGTAGAGTCCGAACGAATTTCTCAGCAATCCCTTGTAAAGCCTCGTTCCGCAGAGCTTCGTTCCGGAAAGCCGGAAGGACAGCGCATAGACCAAATACATGCCGAGCAGGGAAAGCAGCATGCCCGCCGGAATGTGCAGGAGCTTCGAGCCGAAGCGCCTGTCCGCCGCAAACACGGCAAGAAACAGCAACGCGGCGAGGACGGCATTTCTTTTCAGAGGGGAGGCATTGACCCTCTCCCGGCAGGCTTCAAACATAAACCCGGTGTAGAACCACACGGTATACTCAAACACATAGCTGACCGCGTTGACCGGGATCCATCCGCTGACAGCGTGAGCCGCCAGCAGCAGGACAAGAATCGCCCATTCCGGCAATCTCAGTCTTCTCAGCAGAAAAACCACGATAAAAGCAAAGAAAAGCGTCGGCAGGAACCACAAATGCGTATTGCCCTGCAGCAGGAGCTGTCCCACCGACACATCCCTGAGCAGATCGGGCGAAAGCGCCCAATAGCCCGCAGCCAGCTTGAGCGGAAACACGTAAAACAGAGTGACCGTCACAAAGGGAATCAGCAGACGCTTCGCCTTGGAAACCGTCAGCGATTCAAACGACATTCCGGGTCTGCGTTCACAGCTTCTGCGGAACAGCGCGCCGCTCAGGGCAATAAACGCCGCCATGTGAAAGGAATAAATCATTCTGCAGACCAGATTCAGCAGACGGAACATCATCAGTCCCCCGCTGCCGGGGTGCAAAAAATCGACGCCGCCGTAGGGCGTAAGGATCCTGTAGTACTGACAATGGCTGAGAACGACCAGCATCGTGAGAATGACTCTCAGCATCTCATATTCCCTGATAACCTTTTTTTCCATACGCATCAGAGGAGGGAGAAGAAAACGAACAGCGGAAGCATCTGGAAGGATGTGATCGTGAAGATAAACATGATCAAAAACAGGCAGATAAACACAAGATTGTTCCAGTCCGCCTTTTTGAAATACCGGTATGCTCCCAGACCGAATGAGCCGGCATAGGGCGCCAGCAGATAAAGACCGCCGTAGGCGAGAATCTGCATCAGCGAATTGGAGAAGCCCTTCCTGTCTATCCGGAAGGTACTCATCATATAGACGTAGGAATTGCTGTTGCCATAGCCGTTGCCCATGATCGGGTGAAGCATCCATGCCTTGAAGCCTGCGACAAAGTCATCCATACGCAGGGAACCGGAGGTCGTCTGGAGCTTGGATTCAAAGACATATTCCATGACCAGAACGATTACGATCAGCACAAACGGCGCGATGGCGAGCTTAAGCACAGAGGCAACCGTATTCTTGCCGGTATTGGATATGACATATTTCATGAAAATGGCGATAATGGCGACCACATAACCGGTTGTGGAAATACACGTTACGATGGCGATGAGCAGCAGAACGCAGATCTTGACATTGTACTGCTTTTTCTTGAAAAGCTCCACCAGAAACGCAAAGCAGAACATGAAGCTGCTCATGGGCGCCTCGGTAAAAATAGCGCTGTTGCGCATGATGATCGTATCAAAAAAGCGCTGGTACTGTGTTTCAAAATAGAGGTGGAAATAATTATTGATCGGCACCTCGGAGCCGTCGGTCGACGACCAGATGGTGTACTCGATGCCGCTGGGCTGAATGATACCCAGAAGTGAACCCACCAGCCAGAACGCAAGAGATACCACCGCGATCACGATAATGATTTTTTCCATCAGTTCAAACAGCTTTTGCTTGTGCTCCTCCCGCAGGGCAAAGCACAGCAGGCAAACCGTGCAGAAGCGCAGCACCATCTTCGGGAAACTATCCGCCTTGTACTCATCGTAGAAGTAGTAAATATACAGATAGGCGCACAGTGCCGCCGTCGTAATAATCCCGTTCAGAAAATGCCCGGTATACTGCTTTCTGGAAAAAACATAAGCCACGGTGGCGACGACCAGGAGAAGAAGCAACAGGTCATTGATCCTGCTGTATTTTGGCATAGCGGTCCAGACCGAGCGCATTTCAAATACAAACGTGACCGCAAGCAGATAAACCGCTGCCAGCGGAACAGAAAAATTAATTACAAGCTTTTTTTCCTGCATCAGACCACTCCTTCCGTTTTTTCAATGCTGCTGATGTATTGACATATTTTCCAAATCCGGGCATGGTACCGAGCCTATCAAAGAAGAGGTCAACGCCAGCGTGAGGAAGTTGCTGAGATGGAGGAACATGACCCAGAAGGAGCAGAGCGCTCCAGCGGTCAGACCAAGTGCGATTTTCCAGTAGGAAACCGCCCGGAACGCGTTTGACATTTCCTTTCTCATAACCATATACTGCACGACAAGCACGGCAAATTCCGCCGCCACGGTGCCAATCGCAGCGCCGGTGGATTTCATCTGAGGAATGAGAAGCGTATTGATGATAAGATTGACCACCAATCCCACTATTTCGGAGAAGAGAACAGTTTTTTCCCTTCCCAAAGGAACCATGATCTGAATACCCGTAATGTTGGTGACGCCAATAAAGAGCAGCGTGGGCATGATGATCTGCATGGGAATGATGGATGGCTCATAATAGCCTCCCGAAAGAAGCATAATGCCGTATCTGGCGTAAAGCATGAAATACAGCATAAAGGCGGAGGATAGAATAAACACAAAGTCCAGCGCCTTTTTGCTGACCTTGCGGAACTTGCCCCACTGCCTTGTCTGAATCAGGAAGGACGATCTCGGCAGCAGCACCGCGCCGAGCGAGGTGACAATGCTCAGAAGCAGGCTCTTGATCCTCACGGCGGCATTGTAATAGCCGACGTCCTTTTTTGTCAGCATAAAGCCGAGCATCAACGTATCCATATGGGTGTAGATGGTAGTGGCGCACGCCATCGCGAAGAAAACAGCCAACGGCTTCAAATGACGTCTGATGTGATAGCCACCCACAGGCTTCAGGTCGATATATTTGCGCACATTGATGAAATTGAAGATATTGGACGCCGACGCCGCAAAAATCGCGATGAAGCCATAAATGATATAATCCGACTGATCATGTACGAGCAGGAACATTGCCCCGAGCGCAATAAATTTGAACGCAATGGAGCGAAGCGCGATGTAGCGGTACTGTTCAAGCGCCTTGTAAAGCCACTCCATTCCGATGGAGGTCAGAAGGATAGTGAAGCTGACAATGATGTAGAGCTGTCTGTCCTCCTTCAGTGCAGGCACAAAGATCAGCGCCAGCGCCAGCAGGATATAGGACACCACGCACATGATCAGATTAATGCAGAGAAGCTCATGAACGGTGCGGGTCAGCTTTTCCCGGTCGTTCCGCACCTTGGAGCAGGTGCGGATACCATAAGTCGGCATACCTAACTGCGACAGCATGGTAAAGTAGGAGATCAGCGACAGAGCAAACGAAACCCTGCCGGTTCCCGACGGCATCAGTATTCTCGACACATAAGGGAAGGTTATGAGCGGGAATATAAAATTCGTCATCGTCAGAAACGTGTTGTAAATAAAATTCTTTTTGATTGATTTCTGTTTCTTCATTCAAAACTTCCTGACATTCTAATAAATTGCAAAAACCGAAGCCAGCAGGTATCTCACGCCTTACCGTTGCCGCTCAGCCCATAGATCTGTTCATTCTCACGGGCATCCAGAATCGCGCGCATGGTGTAAAAATCGTCGGGCGTGGTGATCTTGATGTTTTCATAGGGGCCGTCTACCATGTGCAGCTTGTAGCCGTAGGATTGCATTAAAGTGCAGGAATCGATCGAATTGTCATTGCCTTCGCTCAGCGCCTTCTCATGAACGGCAAGAATATCGTCCAACCAGAAGCTCTGAGGCGCCTTGGCGACTCTCGACTTGGCTCTGGAGGGCACCTGCTCGACCATACCGTCCTCGTCTATCACGACGATCGTCTCCTTGACAACCGCGGAGGTAATCGCCGAGCCGTACCTCTTCACGCTCTCGATATTGTCAGAAAGCAGCTGTTCGTTAATCAGCGGGCGCACGCCGTCGTGGATCAGGACGATCGCCTTCCGACCCGCCGCCACCTCTTTTGCCGCCGTAAGGCCGTTGTAGATGGAAAGCTGTCCTGTCGCGCCGCCCCTGACAACCCGCTTGACCTTTTCTATCCGATACTGATAGAGCAGCTTTTCCAGATGGGGAATCCAGTCGCCCACGCATGAAATGACAACGGCGTCTATCTCATCGTTGCGCTCGAAGTATTCCAGCGTGTGAATGATGATCGGCTTGTTGTGTATTTCCAGAAATTGCTTGGGCACGTCCTTGCTGTGCATACGGCTGCCCACCCCGCCCGCAAAAATAACGCCAATATTCATTGTGATACTGCCTCCATTTAATTATCGTATATGCTGATGCTGACAATTCTTGTTTCGACGGTTGCACCGGATCCGTCGGTAATCACGCATTTCAACTGCATTCCCTGCCATGAATCATTCGCGGTTGCAGAAGTGACGGACGTTTCGTGCCTTTTCCAGATGTTCCAATCCTCGTCGCCCGCCTTGCGGTAATACCATTGGTACCGCAGCGTCCCTTCCCCAATCGCCTTTACCTCAAAGATCACATTTTCTTCGGGATGAAGGCTTTTGTCCGCAGGCTGTGAAATGATCGTCAGCCCTGTCAGCACGGATAAGGTAAACGGAAGAGAATGGAAGCTCCCGCCGTCCGTTCCGATAATTTCACAGCGAAACCTCGTCCCGTTCCAGCCCTTTCCTGCCACAAAGGAAACGTCCGGGGATTCCCGTCCCCTCCACAGCATCCATGTGTCATTGCCGGGCTTCATGTAA
>ONDC01000008.1 GCA_900316495.1 uncultured Eubacteriales bacterium | reverse complement strand
AGAACGCAGAGCGGCAACCGCCCGCCCGCTTACCAACGGTCACATACAGCAGCGCAGATTGCGGTTACTTCGGATAAACGATGCTGATTATGAGGGAATCAATTCTCCCTCGCGTTCGACAGAACGGCTGTGCTTCCCATGTCGGGAACGACGATTCGACGGAACGCCTTTGCACAATCCTATCCATGACATGTTCATATTTTTTCTGACAGTAATTGATTTTCTCTGTATGTGACCCACCCCATCCGATAATCCCACACAGCAGCGCAGCATGCGGCTACTTCGTATTTCATAGGTACATAAAGACCCGTATGCGTTCCTTCTCTGTGTGTGATTATATATTTCTCCCGATAATCCCACACAGCAGCGCAGAAAGCGGTTACTTCGCATATTGAACGAGAGGTTGTGGGTTCGAATCCCGCCGGGGCGATCATCGCCCTGTAGCTCAATTGGAAGAGCGCTAATGTACCGTTTTCGACTATTCTCTGTGTGTGATTATATTTTCCCCGATAATCTCACACAGCAGCGCAGAAGCGGTTACTTCGATTTCTAATCGAGAGGTCGCGGGTTCAAATCCCGCCAGGGCGGCCACCGCCCTGTAGCTCAGTCCGGAAGAGCGCTGACGCTCCGCTTTCGACTATTCTCTGTGTGTGATTATATATTTTTTCCGATAATCCCACACAGCAGTGAAGGAGACGGTTACTTCGAATCACGCCGGAGTCACGGGTGCAAATCCCGCCGGTTCGTCTGAACCGTAGTTCAGAAGTCAAAACACCGGCCCATGAGTCCGTTTCCGACGAATTCTCTGTGTGTGATTATATTTTTCTTTCCAAAAAGGAGCTGAGAATTTATGGCAAAATTCAACCAGAAGAACACCAACAAGACCGTCAACCATGACAACTTTCCCGCGTACCGCATGGATCTGAAGGAAAGGCTCGTCACAGCCGTACTCACCACCATGTTCGGAGAGCCGAAATTCTACGGCTCCACCGATACCGACGTCGTCAGGCTGGCAACCAGATGCGCGGCGGCAGACCCGGCATTTCTTTGCCGGCTCACCTGCTACGCCCGCAACGACAACAACCTCCGCTCGGTCAGTCATGTGTTATGCTGCGTCATCGCACGCGAGGCGCATGAGTACACCCGCCTTACTGTGCGGAACATCGTCATTCGTCCCGACGACATGACCGAGATTCTCTCCTGCTACAAGCAGATGTACGGCAAGCCCTTCCCCAACGCCTTGAAGCGCGAGATGGCGCAGGTGATACAGAGCTTTGACGAGTACCAGCTTGCCAAGTACAAGGGAAACGGCGCGCTCAAGCTCCGCGATGTGCTTCGCATTACCCACCCCGTCCCCAAAGACGCGCAGACCGAAGCCCTTTTCCGCAAGGTACTTGACGACACCCTCCAGACTCCCTACACATGGGAAACCGAGCTTTCCGCCAAGGGCAACACCAAAGCGGTGTGGAACGAGCTGATTGCCTCCGGCAAGGTGGGCTACATGGCGCTGCTCCGCAACCTTCGCAATATCGTCAAGTGCGGAGCCAACGTTCAGCCCGTGCTGAATATTCTCGCCGATCCCGAACGCGTGAAGAAGAGCCGCCAGCTTCCCTTCCGCTTCTACAGCGCCTATCTCACCCTCACCAATGAGAAGCTCATGACCGACAACATCCATCGCGCTCTTGAAAAGGCGCTCGAGGCGTCCGTCGGCAATATGGAGCAGATTCCCGGCAGGACACTCATTGCCGTGGACGTCTCCGGCTCCATGGGCAGCCGCATTTCCGCCAAAAGCGACGTGCGCTGCTGCGACATCGCTTCGCTTTTAGGCGCGATGGCGAGCCGTCTCTGCGAGGACGCGGCAGTCTGCTACTTCGACTGTGCCGCCTATTCATGGTCGTCCAACGGCGGCAAGGGCTACACCGTCAAGCACTACGGCAAGTACGACTCCATCCTTGAAATCTGCAAAAACAGCCGCTTCTACGGCGGCGGCACCCAGATGGATCTTCCCATGGTGTTTGCTCTCCAGGAGGACGGCAGCCGGAGCATCAAGCCCTTCGACCGCGTGATCTATTTCAGCGACAATGAGTGCAACTCCTCCCATAACGGCATGAACAAGACCGTGCAGGGCATGGTGGACGAGTACCGCGCCAAGTACAATCCGAATTTCTGGGTACACGGCGTGGATATGCAGGGCTACGGAACCCAGCAGTTCTGCGGCAAGGGCTACAACCTCATCGCCGGCTGGAGCGAGAGCGTTCTTCCCTTCATCAACCTCGCCGAAAAGGGCATTGGCAGCCTTGTCGATACCATCGAAAAGTACCCCGTCAATTCATGACGATTCATAAGCATAAAAAATCCCCTCCGGAGCCGCTCTTCTTTGGCAGTCTCCTGGAAGGGATTTTTTCGTGTGCCGTGATTCTCCTCCCTGAAACAGAGGGTACGCATCATTCTTTACGCGCCCGATTCTTCCCTTCCTCCAATTCAGGGGAGAAAAGGGAACCCGTAAATGATTCCTGACCGCGCAGACCGTCAGGGAGAAAAATAGGGGAATTGATGAGTTTCAATCATCCGCTGTTCGTCCGATTTTCACACTTAGCGCGCTCTCAATTCAGTCAGGGCGTCGAGACGCCAGATGTCGTCCTTACGGACAAAGCTGACGTCGCTCCTAATAATGCCGTTCCTGCTGCGGGTTTGGTTCTGATAGGTGATACTGAAGGTGAGCCGCTGAGAATCGCATTGGATATTCCGGCGGATGTCCTTGATGATCCGTCCGTCTGTGCCGACGAGAAAACACAGCGTTCCGTTCCTTTCGGCAAAACAGCCGCTCAGCCGCCGCGCCTCCGTTTCTCCCGCATGCCTTCTGACAAATCGCAGCAATTCGGACAGGGAGCGGAACCGCCTGTCTGTAATACGGAAGCGCAGTTCCCCCTCCTTCTCCTCGGCAAGAAGCTCGCCGTTGCCGTCACATGCCACCGCTATTCCCCCGAATATGCTTTCCTCGCCGAGGTCGATCACCTCCCGTCCCGCAATATCCTTCCCCGCTGCGGCAAGCTCGGCGGCTCTGCGTTCATACGAGCCGACCGGATACACCTGCTCCGACGAAGCCCCCGATACGGCTTCCGCAGAAGGTTTGATCCCCCTTCCGCAGCCCGACAGCCAAAGAACGGCAGCCGTCGTAAAGGCAAGCAATTTTTTTGAATAGCATCTCAAACGCGGTCACTCCCGGTAGGAATTTCATATCCATGTATATTTCCCACCGCATAAAATCATGAGATTTTTTTCTATATTTTTACATTTTTTTCATGCTCCCTTGACGCCAAGATGATACAATTGAATGTGAATGGATTGAAGCATTTACTTAATTGCAAGGAGATGAAAAACTTGAAAATACTTCACACATCCGACTGGCACCTTGGCAAGATCGTCATGGTGCAGTCCATGCTTGACGACCAGCAATATTTTATCGAGCAGGTGTTCCTCAGGGCGCTGGATGAGTACAAGCCCGACGTCATTGTGCTGGCGGGGGATATTTTCGACCGAAGCATCGCGCCGGTTCCCGCTATCGCGCTCTTTGAGGAAACGCTCTATCAGGTGGCGGAAAGGGGCATTCCGCTCATTGCCGTTTCCGGCAACCACGACAGCCCTGAACGCCTTATTCCCGCCGCAAGGCTGCTGCGTTCCTCCGGGATTTACCTCGCCAATGCCCTGCGGGATCTGTCGGAGCCGATCGACGTCACTGCCGCCGACGGCAGCCGCGCACGCTTCTTCTGTCTGCCCTATTTCGACCTCACCGCGGCAAAGGATTTTACCGGCTGCGCGGAGCTGAAAAATACGGGCGACGCGTACCGGGCGCTTTTAAATAACGTCTCGGATCAGCTTTCTCCCGATTGCCCGAATATTCTTGTCACCCACTGCACCGTCGCCGGAGCCATCACCTGCGAGAGCGAGAGCGGCATTTCCGTCGGCGGAGCGCAGCAGGTTTCGTCCGATCTTTTCAGCGCCTTTGACCTCACCTGTCTGGGACACATCCATTCTCCGCAGAAGGCGGGAGGCTCCGCGAGATACTGCGGCTCTCCGCTGCGCTATTCCTTCGACAGGAACGAGCGGGACAAGAAGCTGCTGCTGTACGACACCTTGGCGGACATGAGTGTGACGGAAATTCCTGTCGTTCCTCTCCGTGAAATGCGCACGGTGAAGGGAACCTTCGACGAGCTGATGAGTGTGCCGGATGGATGCTCGCAGGATTACATCTTTGCCGTTGTGGACGACGATCACCTGATCTATGAGCCTATGTCACGTCTCCGCGTCAAATACCCCAATCTGCTGGGGCTTGACCAGCTGTACCTCACGCGCACCGTCAGCGGCGGAACGGACAGCGAAACCGGCAGGAAAATCGCCGCCAACGCCATCACCGATGAGGAAATCTTCACCGGCTTCCTTCGCGACATCTGCAAGAGAGAGCCGACTGACGAAATGCTCGCATTCTTCCACGAGCTGACTGCCGGGAAAGGAGACGATGAGAATTGAAACCGATCAGTCTGAAAATGACCGCGTTCGCCTCCTACAGCGGCACCGCCGAGGTGGACTTTACGCGGCTCTATGAGAGCGGTATTTTTGTCATCACCGGCAAGACCGGCGGCGGCAAGACCACCATCCTTGACGCGATCTGCACCGCCCTTTACGGCGAAGCCACAGGCAAGCTGCGCGGCGACGACTGGCGGCAGCTCCGCAGTATCGGCGCGCCGGACAGCCGTGATACCGAGATTGAATTCATCTTTTCCACCGGCGGCGTAAAATACAGATTTTACCGCCGCTGGCACATGCCGAATTCCAAAAAGGACGACCGCAGGCTCAACGATGCGGAAAACGCCTGCTACCGTCAGACGGCAGGCTCGGAGACATGGGAGCCGATTGCCACCTCCAACGCCAAGGCTGTCGAAAAAGCCGCCGTCAGTATCTTAGGGCTGACGCACGACCAGTTCGTCAAGCTGATCATGCTGCCTCAGGGCGAATTCCGGGAGCTTCTCACCGCCGACGACAAGGTGAAGATCGACATATTCTCCCGGCTGTTCGACACCCAGCGCTGGCAGACTGTCATCGAAAAAGCCAAAAAAGAAGCGGCGCGTCTGGAAAAGATGTGCGATGAACAGAAAAGGCTGCGGGATTTTGCCTTGAGCAGTGCGGGCTGTTCCTCCCCCGATGAGCTGAGGGACAGCATTACACGCACCGGCGGGGAATTGCAGGAGCTGGATCGACTCGCCGGGGAAAACCGGAAAATCACCGAAGCCGCCGCCGACGCGCATCAAAAGGGGCAGGAGCTGGACGGCTTCTTCAATGACCTGCAAAAGGCAGAGGGGGAGTGCCGCAGACTCGACGCGGAATCCGCGCGTTACAGACAGCTAAAAGACAGCCTTGCGCGGAGCCGACAGCTGCGCGGGGCGCTGTCGGAATACAGGATGATGAACGCGGCGAAAAAAGCGGACGACGACGCGCAGACCGCGCTTGCGCAAGCCGAAGCCGACAAACGCGCCGCCGAGAATGCGTTTGCCGCTGCGAAGGAGCAGGCTGCCGCTCTGCCGGCGCTGGAGGATAAGCGCAAGACGCTTACCGCAAACAAGGCGAACCTTGACGATCTGGCGGGCAGCCGTGCCGCGCACGTTCAGGCAACCGCCGATCTCCGTAAGCATTCCGGCGAGCTGAAGGCGGAGCAGGAAAAGCGTGAGGAGCTGAAACGGAAGAAGGAAGCCATCGAGGGCAGCATTGAAAAGGGCAGGGACTATCTCCGTCAAGTGACCGAGGCGACCGAAGCCCTTCCCGCCGTCATGCAGAGGTACGGCGCACTGGAAAAGGAGCTGAAGCTCGCATCGGAGCTGGAGGACAAAACCGCGAAGCTATCCTCCGTCAAAACAGACGTCGCCGCCAAGGACGCCGCCGTCCGGCGGAAGAAGGACGAGCTGAAAGCGCAGCGGGATGCCGCCGACCTGATGGAGCGGGCAATCCGCGAGGACAGGGCGTATTCGCTGGCGGCAGAGCTTGCGGAGGGCATGCCATGTCCCGTATGCGGCTCGGTGCATCACCCATCGCCCGCAAAACCCGCCGCGTCCACGCCCACCGCGCAGCAGCTTAAAACCGCAAGGGAGCTGGCGGAGGAAACTGAAAAAGCGCTGAACGAGCTGTATAGACAGCTTTCCGTCCTTGAAAACAACAGACAGACGTATGAAAGCGAAATTGAAAAAATCCGCGCAACGGCAGCAGGCGCGCCATTGAGAAGCGCCGCGGACATTCAGACAGAGCTTGAAGCCGCGGGCAAAGAAAAGCAGCGCCTTGAAAAGCTGGCGGAGAACGCGGAAAAAGCGCGCAACAAGGTCGCGGATTACGAAACAAAGAAGAGTATCAAGGAAACCGACCTTCAAAACGCCGATACGCACATCAACAATCTGAGCAATCAGATCGCCGCCGACAACGCCACACTCACCTCTCTTGACCACCGTCTGCAAGCCCACGGCATCAGGAGCTTTGACGAGCTTGACAGGCAGCTTGGAGAGACAGGGCGGCAGCTGCAGATGGCGGAGGACGAGATCAGGCGGCTGACAAACGCGTATAACGAGGCGGAATCCAAGGTTCAGACAACCGCCGCCCTATTGCGGAGGGCAGAGGAAATGTTTCTTGACGCGCGGAAGGACAGCGCCGCCCGCCGGACGGAATTTACCGAAAAATGCGCGCGACTCGGCATTCCCGAGGGAAGCGACTTTGACGGCGGTATTCTTCCCGAAGCCACGGAGGCGGAGTACGAGAATTCTCTCAGCGAATACCGCAAACAGCGTGATATTGCGGGCAACAGGGTCAGGGAGCTTTCGGAGAAAACCGCCGGCAGGACACGCCCCGACCTCGACTCTCTTGAAAAGGCGCACCGCGACGCGCAGGAGAAGGGCAGATTGATCTCCGAACAGAGGGGACAGAAGAACACGCTTCTTGAAAGCCTTGAAGGATTCCGGAGCACTGTGGAACAGGCCGACTCAAAGCTGGAAAAGCTCGAAAAGAAATACGGCACGGCAAAGGAAATGAGCCTGCTGCTGTTCAACAGGAACGAATCGAAGATGTCCATCGACCGGTATGTGATCGGGGTCAAGATGGACGAGATCATTCTGCAGGCCAATCAGTACCTCCGCCGTCTCACACGCGGGCAGTACGCCATGCGGCGTATTGAGAGCGGCACGAACAAAACCAATCACTCGCTTGACATCGAGATCCTTGACGGCAGCACAGGCGGCGTCCGATCGGTTTCCACCCTGTCGGGCGGCGAGATGTTCCTCGCCTCGCTGTCGCTTGCGTTCGGGCTGTCCGAAACGGTGCAGAGCTTTGCGGGTGGCATCCACTTGGATTCCCTTTTTATCGACGAGGGCTTCGGTTCGCTCGACAGCGAGACTCTTGACACGGCCATGGAGGCGATCACCCGCGTGCGGGAGAACCGGCTGCTGGGAATCATTTCCCACGTTTCCGAGCTGCAGGAGAGAATTCCCTGCGGCATCGAGGTCGTCAAGAACCGCGACGGCTCGTCCCTGAAAATGCGGGGCTGCTGATTATTTTCATAGCATCACGAAGAAAACATCCTCCCTTTGTCCGCCGGAAGCAGACAAAGGGAGGATGTCGTGTTCTGATATTATTTTTGGAAAAAGGCGCCGTCCTTCGGTTTTTTTCTTCCTCTGCGCGGCTTCTGATGGATTTCATGGGAGCAAAGCCCTTCGTTTGCCATCGCTCCGGCACGATGCGACACTCACCGCTAAAAATGTCCGTGAGAACCGCCGTGGCTTCTACCGGAGGAGCTGACATGGGTGGAGCTGTGACCGCCGCCGGAGGAGCTGCGACCGGAGGAGCTGCTGGTTTCCTTTGGTCTGGCGACGCGGGTGATGTTGTGATAGAGAAAGAGGTCGTTCTTTTCGGTGAGTCTCAGGCTGCCGGGTCTGGCGTAGGCGGTCGCCATCGCCTGTGGCTTCACACTGGTGAGCTGGCTTTTAAGCGCCAGCGCGACGATAAGTCCTATGATCAGTCCCACCACGATTGATCCCACAATCGCCACCGGCAGATCGAACGGCGGTTTATCGTTTCCGCTGTAACGGGAATTCCCGTTTGCGTTGTATTCCTCTATCGCGTTGTCGCAAAGCTCGGCGAAGCGGTAAAAGCCCTGGTAGTAGTTACCTTCGCTGAGATAGGGGAGGAAGCTGTCGCTGATGTACTGCTGCTCGCTGTCGGTGAAAATTTGGATTGCCCTGCCATAGGTGCTGATCGCCCATTCCCGCGTGTCCATGCTGAGCAGCAGCAGGATGCCGTCGTCATTCTCGCCGTAGCCGTAGCCGTTGTAGTCAAAGAAATCGTCGGCGTACTGCTCGACGGTCTTGCCGGCAAGGGAGTTTTTGGTGACCACCACCACATCTAACTGCCGGTTTTCGCTGATGCTGTCCAGCGAGCTGATCAGGTTGTATTTTTCGCTCTGCGAAAGAAGCCCCGCATCGTCCACGAGACGCGGCAGCTTCCTTCCCTCGGGAATGGGAAGCACACCCCTTTCGGTGAGCGAGTCGCCCGTCAGCTCAATGAATTTCAGACACTTTGCGGAGGTTTTCTCCTGCTTTTTGACCTGCTTGAGAATCAGCTTCAGCTCGTCCTTAGTAAAAATGTCTTCGGCTCTGCCGTAAGTCCGGATATACGCGCCCTTTTTGTCCACCATCAGGACGACGGAGGCGTCGGTAGCGGCATAGGATTGGTAGATCGAGCCTCCTGTTTCGTTCGGCTCCGGCATTTCCTTTTTTGAGAGATACACGAAGAGGTCGACGCCGTTCTTTTCCAGAACCGCCTTGGCCGCCTCCTCTGCGCTCTGTCTGTCGCTGTCGGAAAGCGATCCGTCGCGGTCGAGGACGTGATGATATTCCGCCGCTGTCTCCGTTCCGGCTTCCGAAGCGTTGACCGGCAGGGCAAAGACAAACATGACCAGCATAGCCGCGCAGAACGCGGATAGTATTCTTTTCATCGCAGAATCCCCTCCCGTCAGAAATGCCATATGATCCATAAGGCTATGATGGCCACGGCGGCAACCGCTCCCGCTATGCCGAACATCCATTTGAAAAACGCGCCCATGTCCAGAGGAAGGTTGCCCACGAACTTGCCGGTCTGTCCGTTCATGGCGAAGAGATAATTCTGATTGTTCCATCTGGTAGTCAAAAGCCACACGGGGAAAAGGGCGTATTTCGCCTTGGCATTGTGGAGCTGGATGTTGACGCTCTCGGCGTGGTAATTGGTGTAGCCTGTCACCGTGGAGGCAAATTCATTCTCGGTGCTTTTCCGCACGCGCTGGTTGGCTCGTTCCACGCTCTGATTCTCGGAAACGTCGTATTTGTCGGCTAAATAGCCCGAAAGATACGCCGTCTGGAAGTCCACCGCCTGACTTAAGTCGAACGGCTCAAGGGATTCAGTGATGTCGTTGTCGATTTTGGAGCTGCTGTCCACCGGGATGTTTGCAAATTCCAGCGTGCCCTTGCGCACCACGGAATAATAGCTGGTGTCGGTGTAGATGTAATTTCTGTCGCTCCATGTGCGCACCTTTGTGGCGCGGTAATTGATATGGGCTTCCGCCTGGCTGTTGAAGAGCCAGAAAGGAACGTAAACGCCCTTGATTTCCTCGATGTGGTTGTCGCTCTTGAATGCTTTGGGAAGCAGCGTTTTGCCCTTGAGGTGATTCTTGAAGGCTGCGACAGCCGCGTCCTTATTCAGCTTGAAGGGGATGACAAGGTCGGGTCGCAGATCGCCCGCGAATTGTCCCATCATCACAACGGGATTCCCGCAGAAGGGGCAGTGAGTCGCCGCCGTGGTCTTGTCGCAGATGATCTCGCCGCCGCAGGAATGGCAGCTGTAGATCAGCATGTTTTTGGTTTCGTCTGTATTCCAATGCTCCGCCTGCGTCTTGTTCCAATCCATCTGCGTAGGAGTGGTGTCGTTGAGCACGGTGTCGTAATTTTTCAGCGTCTCCACATCAAATTCCGTGTCGCAGAAGGGACATTTCATCTTTTGAATGCCGCTGTCAAATTCGATCTTGCCTCCGCAGCACGGGCATTTGTACTCTAATATCGTATCTGCTCTCAGATTGTCTGGCATGTTTGAATTCTCTCCTCCCGAATTCTGCGTGAAGCGCTCCACTCTTCACATTTTTATGCAAGCCGACGGCTCCGCCTGAGAGACGAAAACCGACGGCTTGCCTTGTATGCTTCCATTATACGTATGAGGAAAAATGTGAAGGGTTATCTGATGTCCTTCTCATCGAAGATGTCGCCGCATTCGGGGCAGAATCTCGGAGGATTGTGCGGATCCTCGGGCTGCCAGCCGCACTTGTCGCAGCGGTAGAGCGGTGCGCCCGCAGGTTTGGGCTGTCCGCAGTTCATGCAGAATTTGCCCTGATTGGAGGTGCCGCATTTCGGACAGCTCCAACCGCCTGCCGCCGGCTGGGGTTTGCCGCAATTCATGCAGAATTTGCCGGTGTTGGTCGTGCCGCATTCGCATTGCCAGCCGCCCTGCGGGTCTGCCTGCTTGGGCTGTGCCGCTCTCTGTGCAGCCGCCTGCGCTTCCGCCTGCTGACGTGCCGCCTGCTGCTGGGCGCTCATTTCAAAGAGCTGCTGCGCGTTGATGCCGCCGGCGTTCTGCGCCATGCCCATGCCGAGGAAGGCGTTCATGGAGCCGCCCTTGTTCTTGGCGGCGTCCTTCATCGCGTCGGCCTGCGCCTGGGTAAGGGTAGCCGCTGCCATGCCGGGATCGCGGTTGATGGCGGCGCGCTGCGCCTGCTTGATGAGTTCCATATCCTCCGGCGGGAGGTTGAGGTTTTTAAAGGCAACCGATACAACGGCGATACCTCTGAGTTCCAGCCATTTCTGACTGAGAATCTCGTTCATTGCGTTGCAAAGATCCTCCACACGCGCCGGAATCTCATTCGGGCGGATCTGCATAGCAGACATTTGGGCGAAAGAGGGCTGCAGGGCGCTGGTGAATTCCGATTTGAGCTGCGCGTCGATTTCCTTGCGCTTGAAGGAATCGGCGACGTTGCCGCAGACGTTGGTGTAGAAGAGCAGCGGATTCTTGATCTTGTAGGAATAATAGCCACTGCAGCGGATGGAAACGTCGATATCGAGGTTGATGTTCTTATCCACAATGCGGAAGGGAAATGCGGAAGGGAACCGGATCGGAGGTGCCGAAGGGGTTTTCCATAATTTCCTTCATATTGAAGTAATAGACGCGCTGATCCTTGCCGGTGTCGCCGCCATAGGTGAAGCGCTTGCCGATCAGCTTGAAGGTGTTGAGAATGCTCTGCCCGAAGCTGCCCGCGAAAATGCTCGGCTCGGTGGAAGTGTCGTATGTATACTCGCCGGGAAGCTCGCAGTATTCCACGACCTTGCCCTGCTCGACAATGATCATTGCCTGACCGTCGGCCACCGCGATGCCGGAGCCGTTGGAGATGATGTTGTCGTTGCCCTTGGTGTTGGAGGAACGGGAGGTGATGCGCTTCTGTCCCTTGACCACAAGGGTGTCCCTCGGAATGGCTTCACAGTAGAAGAATTCCTTCCACTGGTCGGCGAGAACGCCGCCGGCTGCTCCGACTGCTGCTTTAATAAGTCCCATATTGCATGAAACCCCTTTCAATTTGTTTTTTATTTTAAGCCGATAGGCTTTTTTAATAAGTGTGAAGTGTGGAGTTGTGGAGCGCTTCGCGCTGCAATATATACGCTCACATTCGTTCGCTTTTTGTAATTGTTACCATATTGCCTATTTCTACCATATTATAATTCCGATTTTTTAAAGTTCCGATTTTCTGTCGGATTCGGATGACGGTCGGGTTTCCCTTTTGTATTGCTCGGACTGCATGTATTCGGCATACCAGTCCTTCCCCTCCGCCGTCAGGGGGGTTCCCGCCTTGTTTTCCCATGTCACCGGGGAGGGCGCTCCGTCGGGGACGGAAGATGCTTCGGAGGAACGGAGCTGGGTAGGCGGGTCGGATTCGGCGCACCAGTCCTTGCCCCCATAGGATCTGCCGTAGCTTGCCTTCACGTCCTCTTCGCTCTGCCGGGTGGCGGAATAGGGGTTCTTGTTGGGCGTGTCCGCGTCCACCTTTACCACGTTGGAGCCGCTGTAGGAGGGATTGCCCATAGGGAGAGACGCAACCCTGCTCAGCAGTCTGACGATCGCCGTCAGCAGAATTGCCGCCAGAGGCCAGAGCGACAGCGCCACGAAGAACACCCACAGCGGAGGCACGCCCCAAAGCACATGCGCCGCCAGCAGCAGCCACGCAGGTATCGACCAGCGGAAATTCAGCAGCATGTTAACGAAACAGATTGTGAAGAATCCGCCTGTTCTTGTCGTCTGCCTCAGAAGGATTCCTGTGAGACGTCTGCCCATCGTCTCCGCCCCCTTTCCATTGCTTACATATATATAAATTATATCACACCTTATGCCAATGTGCAAGATGTTTTTTCGGCTATGTGCTTCACAATAACCTCACAATTCATTTTAAGTCCGCTGAAGGTTCGGTTTATATACTAAAGCCATCAAAAGCGAAGACAACCAATCAACCAACCGATCGGACCCGCTTTGATAGAAAAGATTATGCAACAGTCAGAAAGAATTGACAGGAGGAACCAATTTATGAAGAGCTTCAAGGACATGAACGAAATCATCAAGGCAGAAAACAGGAAGAAAAAGAATCTCCGGATCTATATCGCGACGCTGCTTGCCGTGCAGATGCTCATGCTGCCCCTGTCGGGCTGCGTTTCAGAGAGCGGCAGTCAGGCTGCCGGAACCGGAAACACCGCGACCTCGGTCGTCGCAACGCTCAACGACGAGGAGGCGAAGGTCTCCGCCACCACCCAATCGTCCTCCGCAGGACTCTCGGCAGACGAGCTGTTCACGGAGCGCGATCTTACACAGACAGCCGATCTCAGCGACGCGAAGGAGATCGCCCTTCAATCCGGCAAGAATGTCACCATTACCAAAGCTGGCGTCTACCGCGTCACGGGCAGCGCCGAAAATGTCACCATCATTGTGGACGCGGGCGACGAGGACAAGGTGCAGCTCGTGCTGGACGGGGTGAGCGTCACCAATGCCGACGCCCCCTGCATTTACGTCAGGAATGCCGATAAGGTGTTCGTCACCCTTTCCGGCGACAATTCCCTCTCCGTCACGGGACAATTTACCGCTGACGGCGACACCAACACCGACGGGGTTATCTTCTCGAAGGACGATCTCACACTCAATGGCGCCGGCTCCCTCACCGTCAACTCCTCCGATAACGGCATTGTCGGCAAGGACGACCTGAAAATTACCGGCGGCACCTATAAGATCACAGCCGCTTCCAAAGCTATTGAAGCCAATGATTCCATCCGCGTTGCCGGTGGCAGCTTCACTATCAAGGCGGGAACCGACGGACTTCACGCCGAAAATGAGGACGACGACAGCCTCGGCTACATCTACATCGGCGGCGGCAGCTTTTCGATGAGCGTTGGCGACGACGGCATTCACGCGGTCTCCCTCGTGCAGATCGACGGCGGCACCTTCACAATCAGCGCCGCCGAATGCATGGAAGGCACCTATATCCGCATCAACGACGGCACATTCGACCTCTCCAGCTGGGACGACGGTATCAACGCCGCGAGAAAATCCAGCGCCTACAGTACTCCCGTCGTTGAGATCAACGGCGGCGCCATCAACATCACCATGAGCGCCGGCGACACCGACGGCATCGATTCCAACGGCGACATCATCGTCAACGGCGGCACCATCAGCGTCAGCGGCAATTCCACCTTCGACTACGACGGAACGGCTCAGCTCAATGGCGGCACCATTTATTGCAACGGTCAGCAGGTCACCGAAATTCCCAATCAGATGATGGGCGGAGGCGGTATGGGTGGCTTCGGCGGCGGCAGAATGGGCGGAAGAGGTCGCAGAGGATGAGAGCGCAGGCTGACTGAAGAATGAATACCGAAAATGGAATAATACCGAAAGGGCTTCGCCCTTGAAATGACTCAAAATGCGGGAACGCGCTCCGGCTTTCGGAATGCGTTCCCGTTTTTTTGGGAAAATGCAGCATTCTTCTTCTCGGTTGCATTTTTTCGCTTTTTTCCCGCGTTTTTGAAAATAATTCCAGTTATCCATGAAATATTTTTCTGAATTTGTTGCAATTTTTTATTCCATTTCCCGTAAGTATATGATATAATTGAATTTACAATACTTTTTCAGCCAATCATTCTACTCTTATCAGGGAGGACATTCACATGTACAAGATCATATCAAAAAGGGAGCTCAATCCCACCGTCACCATGATGGACATAGAAGCGCCGCTGGTCGCCAGAAAGGCGCAGCCGGGGCAGTTCATCATTCTGCGGGTTGATGAGGACGGAGAGAGAATCCCCCTTACCGTCGCCGGCTGCGACAGCGAAAAGGGTACGGTTAAGATTATATTCCAGATTGTCGGCGCTACCACCGAGCTTCTCAACCATAAGAACGAGGGCGATTTCATCCAGGATTTTGTCGGTCCGCTCGGCAGAGCCACGCACACCGAGGGATTGAAGAAGGTCGCCATTGTCGGCGGCGGCGTGGGCTGTGCCATCGCGCTCCCCGTTGCACAGAAGCTGCACGAGCTGGGCTGTGAGGTGCATTCCATCATCGGCTTCCGCAATAAAGACCTGCTGATTCTTGAAGACGAATTCAGAGCGGCGTCCGACAAGCTCATCATCATGACCGACGACGGCAGCTACGGCGAGCAGGGCGTTGTCACCGTGCCGCTCAAGCGTCTGATCGAGGAGGGCGAGCAGTACGACGAGGTCATCGCCATCGGTCCGCTGATCATGATGAAATTCGTCACTCTCACTACCAAGCCCTTCGGCATCAAGACCATCGTCTCCATGAACCCCATCATGATCGACGGCACGGGCATGTGCGGCGGTTGCCGTCTCACCGTCGGAGGCAAGACGAAATTTGCCTGCGTGGACGGCCCCGAATTCGACGGCTTCGAGGTGGACTTTGACGAGGCCATGAGCCGCGGCATGATGTACCGCCCCTTCGAGCAGGAGCAGAGAGAGCATGTCTGCAATCTCTTTAAGAAGGAAGCTCAGTAATTCACCCGCCATCAACCATACTTCATTATATGAACGGAGAAGTGATTCTCTGCATTTGAAAGGAATGTGCTGCAACATGCCAAATATGTCACTCAAAAAGAATCCCATGCCGGTGCAGGATCCCATAGAAAGAGGGCGCAACTTCAAGGAGGTCGCTCTCGGCTACGATGAGGCGACCGCGCTGGACGAGGCGGCAAGATGTCTCAACTGCAAGAATATGCCCTGCGTCAGCGGCTGTCCGGTCAACGTACATATCCCCGAATTCATCGCCAAGGTCAGGGAGCTTGACTTCGAGGGCGCCTATCAGGTCATCAACAAGTCTTCTTCCCTGCCCGCCGTCTGCGGCAGAGTCTGTCCGCAGGAGACACAGTGCGAGAGCAAGTGCGTCAGAGGCATCAAGGGCGAAGCCGTCGGTATCGGCCGTCTGGAGCGTTTCGTCGCCGACTGGCACAACGAGCATTGCACCGAGGCTCCCAGACTGCCCGAACAGAACGGGCATAAAGTCGCCATTGTCGGCTCCGGTCCCTCCGGTCTGACCTGCGCGGGCGATTTAGCCAAGCTGGGCTACAAGGTCACGGTTTATGAAGCGCTCCACCTTGCGGGCGGCGTGTTGGTCTACGGCATTCCCGAATTCCGTCTGCCAAAGAGTATCGTGCAGAAGGAGGTCGATACCCTCAAGGCACTTGGCGTCGATGTGGAGACCAATGTCGTCATAGGCAAGACGCTCACTGTCGACGAGCTGTTTGAAATGGGCTACGAGGCGATCTTCATCGGCTCCGGCGCGGGTCTGCCCCGCTTCATGGGCATTCCCGGCGAAAGTCTCAAGGGCGTTTACTCCGCCAACGAATTTCTCACCCGCAGCAATCTGATGAAGGCTTACAAATCCGACGCCACCACTCCCATCATGCACGCCAAGAAGGTCGCCGTTGTCGGCGGCGGCAACGTCGCGATGGACGCGGCGAGAACCGCCCTGCGCATGGGCGCGGAGAAGGTGTACATCGTTTACCGCCGCAGCCTTGAGGAGCTTCCCGCCCGTAAGGAGGAGGTCGAGCACGCCATGGAGGAGGGCATCGAATTCAGGCTGCTCAACAACCCGACCAAGATCATCGGCTTTGAGAATCCCGACGACCGCCGCGATCCGAGAAACGGTTTTGTCACCGGTATGGAATGCATCAAGATGGAGCTTGGCGAGCCTGACGCATCCGGCAGAAGAAGTCCCGTCGAGGTTCCCGGCTCGGAATTTGTCCTTGACGTGGACTGCGTGATCATCGCCATCGGCACCTCCCCCAATCCCCTCATCAAGTCCACCACCGGGGGTCTGGACGTCAACCGCAAGGGCGGCATTGTCGTGGAGGAAGCCACGGGACTGACCTCCCGCGAGGGCGTTTACGCCGGCGGCGACGCGGTTACCGGAGCGGCGACCGTCATTCTGGCAATGGGCGCGGGCAAGACCGCTGCCAAAGCGATCGACGAATATCTTTCCGGCAAATAAGTATAGATTCAGGCAAATGCCGCATTTCACAAGTACCTATAGTATCTCTTCCAAAGGAGCTTGTCCATTGTGTTACAGGAAAAGCTCCTTTCTTGCGTATCCTCACAAAAATATTCTTTATTTTTCGGATAAGTCATGTTATAATATTACCATAGAATCTGAAGGAGTTGTTTTCTATGAAAAAGACACTATCCCGCACAGTTGCACTTTTTACTGCACTGGTTATATTTTTCTCCACGGCTGCCTGTTCCGACAAGAAGGACAATTCTCCGGTCAGCAAAAGCGACAAGCCCGCCATCGTAGAAATGAATATTGAGGAAATGCCGGAATCGCTCATTGACTTTCTGAGCAGATTTACTGATTGGTGTTACAGTGAAAAAGGCGGATTTTCATTTGACTGCGAAAATGATTATTCCTGCCTTATGCAATGCGTCATGCAGGAGCCTTCCTGCGTGGGCTGGATGAACTATCCGGTCAAGCAGCCTGAAGGAGTCGACTACAACAAGAAGCACGATCCGAAAAAATGGGCAAAGCTCTTCGGCTATTACCTTGTATATGATCAGGAAAGCGTAAAATGGATCATAACCAATATTTTCAATATTTCGGAGGAGAAAATACCCGAAATGGTAAAGCGAGGCGAAAAAGAAAAAATATTCTACGCCAGTAAAGGAAAATACTACCGTCCGATGGGGGGGTTAGGAGATCCCTTTACCCAATACGGTCTTGTCTCGGTCAAACGTGAGGGAAAGCGCTATTATGTGGATTACGACGTTTATAGCGTTGATTATGAGATGGATATGTCTGAATCAAAAAAATATTCGGGCAGCTTTACCGCTGAGCTGGAACTTAAAAATATAGACGGCAAGGATTATTGGTCGCTCTATAAAGTTACAGAGACAACCAAGAATAAAGAAGAATAGTTAATCAGGAGCAGACGCAATGAATATACTCGATTATCTTGAAATGCGCGGCGACCTCACCTTCGCCGAACGTCCCTTCAACGAGGTGGATAATCTTATTTTTTCGGTTCTTGCCTACCTCGATATGCACGACATTGTCCCGGAGGAATTTGTCTTTGACGTGTCGCTCAGAAAGCTATGCAAGCGATACCTTGAATTGGGCTATGATCAGTCGTACATTGTCAACAATCCCAAAATCCTGCTCAGAAAAATCGTCTCCTGCAAGCGCTTTGAACGTGTGAGGGTCGGCGGCTACTCCCATCACGTCTCGCAGGATGAGCAGGTGCAATTCTCCTGCGCGACCTTTATGTTAGGCGACGGGACGGCTTATGTCGGCTTCAGCGGAACCGATGACTACCTCACCGCGTGGCGCGAGGACTTCAACTTCACCTTTATGAACAGCACTCCCGGACAGGATGAGGCGGTGGATTATCTCAACCGCCTCGGCAGCTGTACCGTGTGTCCCCTCCGACTGGGCGGTCATTCCAAGGGGGGCAATTTCGCCGAATACGGCGCGGCGTTCTGCGACCAAAAGCTGCGCGACACCCGCATTATCGAAATCTATTCCAACGACGGTCCCGGCTTCCGCAAGGAAATTACGGATTCTGAGCCGTATAAGGCCAATCTTGACAAAACGCTGAAAATCATTCCCGAGGAATCCATCGTGGGCATCATGCTTTCCGGCAAGGTGAAGACCAAGGTCGTCAAAAGCACCGGCAAGGGCATCTCACAGCACGGCTTTTATCGGTGGCGCGTGCGGCGCGACCACTTCGACGAGGCAACCCGGCTTTCCCCTGTCAGCGCGTTCATGGACGAGACGACCAAGCGCTGGCTGAATTCCCTGGAGGACGAGCAGAAGAAGTCGGTCATCTCCGCCGTATTCGATTCTCTGGAAGCCTCCGGCGCTACCACGCTGACCGAGCTGAATGCCAACAAATGGGCGTCGTACAACGCAATTCTCAGGGCGGCAGCCAAAATCGATCCCGATGTGCAGGGCGAAATCTTCACCTCCCTTAAAAAGCTGGCGGCAGCCGGTAAGGATGTGCTTTGGGACGAAGCAAAAAAGGCATTCGACCGCTTTGATCCGACAAAGGCCATTTCCGGTCAGTGCGATGAATAACAATATATTCACAATTTCATCCGCCATTGTTCACAACAGTCGATCCATATCCGGTTGACTTGACGGAGAAAATGTGCTATTATTTACAGAACGCCGTACAATTCGGCTTATACAATAGAGTAAGAAGGTAAGCGCTATGAGAACATTTCAGAAATCACACAAGTTAGATAATGTGTGCTACGATATACGCGGCCCGGTCATGGATGAAGCCAACCGCATGATTGCAAACGGTGAAAAGATCCTTAAGCTCAACATCGGCAACCCCGCCCCCTTCGGCTTCCGCGCTCCCGATGAGGTTATTGAGGCGATGCAGTCCAACCTGACCTCCACCGAGGGCTATTCCGATTCCAAGGGACTTCCTGCCGCGCGGCAGGCGATTGCGGATTACTGCGTCAATGTCAAGCATATCGCCGGCGTCACGCCTGACGACGTCTACACCGGCAACGGCGCGAGCGAGCTGATCACCCTTTCCATGCAGGGCTTGCTCGACAACGGCGACGAGGTGCTGGTTCCCGCGCCGGATTATCCTCTCTGGACGGCGTCGGTCACACTCGCGGGCGGCAACGCCGTACATTACATATGTGACGAAAGCGCCGACTGGTTCCCGGATATCGACGACATCCGTTCCAAGGTAACGCCCCGCACAAAGGGCATTGTCATTATCAATCCCAATAACCCCACCGGCGCGCTCTATTCCCGCGAGCTGCTGGAGCAGATCGCTCAGATTGCCCGCGAAAACGATCTCATCGTGTTTTCCGACGAAATCTATGACCGTCTTGTCATGGACGGACTTGAGCACATCTCCATTTCCTCCATTGCGCCCGACATTTTCTCCGTCACCTTCAACGGACTTTCCAAATCCCACCTCATCGCGGGCTACCGCTGCGGCTGGATGTCGCTCTGCGGCGACAAATCCCATGTGCAGGGTTACATCGAGGGCATTAATCTGCTTTCCTCCATGCGCCTTTGCTCCAATGTTCCGGCGCAGTCGCTGATTCCCGTTGCGCTGAAAAATGCCTATACCGCCAAGGAACTGCTGATTCCGGGCGGCAGGATCTACGAGCAGCGGAAATACATCTGTGACGCCATCAATGCCATTCCCGGTATGAGCGTGGTCAAGCCGAAGGCGGCGTTCTACATCTTCCCGAAGATTGACACGGAACGTTTTCATATCACCGATGACGAGAAATTTGTGCTTGATTTTCTCAAGCAGAAGAAAATCCTTCTCACCCACGGCGGCGGCTTCCACTGGGAAAAGCCGGATCACTTCCGGGTAGTCTATCTGCCATGCGTCGACGAGCTGAGGCAGGCTGCAGAGGGACTGCGCGATTTCCTCATGGATTACAGGCAATAAGCGATAGAAATTTATCATATTTAATAGATTTCTGGCAAAAACTTGACAAAAATTAGAAACGATGCTACAATATAATTGCCGATTTTTGAATGGAGGTTTCTACAAATGAAAACAACCAAAAGAATGATTGCCCTGACCGCTGTGATTGCGTTGCTGTTCTCCATGTCGTCGTGTATGCTGCTTAAGAAAAAGGCAAGGTTTACCCAAAAGGTCACGGCCGACAATGTCGAACTTACCATCCGGGACGATATGACGGATGTGGGCGAGGTAAAAACGGATCTGAACTACATCGCAGGCTACAAATGTAAGGAATACGGTCTGAACATCACCAAGGTCGAAGCTGATAAAGCCAGTGCGCTCAGGCTCAGCGGCGAAAACGAAGACAGTCTCCTCAGGAAGATCGCTGAATCAGGCAAGAATCCCAGCGACATCAAGAAATTTGGCGACATCAGCTATATTGAATTGACGGATGACAGCGGCGAGAATGAATTATTCACTATTGTCTACGTTACACAACAGGGCTATGAATTCTACGCGTTTGAGTTTTATACCCTTTTCAAGAGCGGCGATAAGTACCGCCAGGAATATGAAACCATTATTTCAAGCGCAAAAACCGTCGAGGAACCGCCGAAAACAATCGACATAACCATCGAAGGCGTTACACTGACCGTTGACGGAGACGCTTATTCGCAGGGGGCGGACACCTATATCTGCGGAAGATATTCAGTGAGCATATTCAACACCAATCTGTCGTCTTCATTAGCTACCCCTGAGATGTTTGCCCAGGCGACCATAAAGAGCGGCAATTACAAGGATTTCAATGGTCAGGCTCCGGTGATCCAGAAAACCGCCGGCGGCACGGTTTACTTTGAAGGCATAGCGCAACAGCTTTACGCAACGCATTATATCAAAGAAATAAACCGCAAGCTCTACTATATCATGCTTTCCACGCTTGCTCCGACTGACGAACAGCTGAAAGCGGAATTCAATGACATCGTTGACGCAGCCTATATTGCGTAATATTCCTCCCCTTGATCAGGCAAAGAAGGAGATCCCTTTGCATTACCTGGTCAGGGGGTTTTTTTGCAGCTGTGGGTGAATTCTTCAGAAAACCTATTGAAAAGCATATCGATCAATGCTATAATACTTTCATACGGACTTCATTGGAAGCCGGATTATGGTAGAAAAGGATGGTTTTATGGGTAGCTTCAATTGCCCTGAATGCGGATATCTGATTCAGGATAACGCGACGTTCTGCAAAATGTGCGGATACAAATTCAACCAAGAGCCTCAACCTGCTGATGAAATTTTTTCTGAAGATACGCCGTCTTCTGACGACGAAACAATAAGCGCAGTAATTCCCTCATTCCGCCAAGGACCCGAAGCGTCTGTGTCGAATTCCACGACAGAGGAGCATGCTTTGCCACAGCCTGTGAACCGCCCGGCAGGGGGCTTACCCGGCCAATATGCGCCGCAGTACAGCTCCGTCCCACAGCAGGGCAATGTCCCTCCGTACGGCGGCACCCCGCCATACAATCCCGCTCCGCAGTATACCCCGGCGCCCCGATACAATCCCGCTCCTCCTTTCAGTGGCAGCAACGGAAGCTATCCTATGAACGGCTCAGTCCCCCGGTACAACGGTGGCTATCCCGGTTCATACCCTATGGCAGGCGTCAATCAGGCGTTCACGCCGCAGCGCAATAAGACCGGTTTCGGCAAGAAGGTCTGGATTATACTCGCTTCCGTTATCGGAGGAATTGTGCTTTTAGCAGGAATTACCTTTGCGGTTGTCAGTCTTTCCGGACCTGCCAGAAAATACGACAGCGCATGCAAAGCGTTGGAGGAGCAGCGCTTTGACGAAGCCTATGATGACTTTACTGAACTCGGCAGCTACAAGGACAGCAAGGAAAAGGCGACAGAGGCAATTTATAAAAAAGGACTCTATCTTGTCAAGGGGGAGAAATACAAGGAAGCGGCTGACATTTTCCGCGGTCTGGGAAATTATCAGGACAGCCAGACGCAGTATCAGTCGGCTTATTACCAATACGGCATGCAGCTGATGAGCGAAGGCGCGTATAATGACGCTGTTGGTGTCTTTGAGTCACTCGGAGATTATCAGGAAAGCGAAACGATGGCGCATGAGGCAAAATACTGCTATATCGTCAATCATATGGACAACAGTGACATGACGACCTACAGCTATCTCAATGAACTGATCTCCCTGAAATACAAGGATTGCAAGCAGCTCTATAAACAGATCTACGCATGGAAGGCGGCCGACTTTTACTTCAACACTAATTCAAACTCGTCAGAGAAAAAAACATCCATCAGCAAAAGCGCGCCGCTTTACTGTCACTTCACGATTTACGGAGGCCCCCCCAACGGTTCGTTTTATCCCTATGCCTCGGCTCGGTGGCCGGACGGCTCCAAAATGAACAAGCAAAAATCCGCCGTTATCATGTACAGAAACGGAACATACTGGTGGGGATGGAAGGACGGCATCTACATAAATCCCCAGAAGGGTCAGACCGGCACCTTTACGCTGATTCTCTATGATGAGAACAACAACGAGATCGGCAGAAGCTCCGTGAAAATTACCAATTAAATCCACACTATCTTCAATCAAAAAACAGCACTTGCCTTGATGAAAAACCGCAAAGGCAAGTGCTTGTTATATTCCGCAAAAAATAGCTTATGCTTTCTTGGTCTCAACACGGACAGCCGCGCCGGTGAGTCCCAGCAGCACCCACATGAGGGGCGTATTGATGGGCAGCGAATAGCCAAAAAAGGCATGCACCGCGTAGGCGATCACTGCCGCGCCGCAGCAGACAAGCAGCGGATTGTCTGTCGCCCTGCGGTAGGCGTTGACAATCAGACTGCCGATAAACGCAAGGAACGCGCCGAGTCCGGTGAAGCCGGAGCAGATGAGCAGTTGGAGATATTCGTTGTGCGCTTTGTCGAGGTTTCTGCCGCCGAAGAATTTTTTGGATTCCTCGCCGTAGGCATTGTTGAATACGGTGCAGAAGGTGTCGGGGCCGTTGCCGAAAATCGGCTTTTTTCCGATCAGCCTGACTGTGCGTTTCCAGGTGAACATGCGGTTATGACCGAATTTATCGTTAAAATTGCCATGGTAGATCATCTGACCGAATTCGTACAGCACGCCGCTCTTCTGGCTCCTTGCCGCAAAGAAGGAGGCGACGAATAATCCGATGACCGCCAGTCCATCGACCGTCAGCGAAGCGATCAGCAGCACGCGGCGGGAAAGAACGCCTTCCAACCTGTCCTTTATCACACCGACCCATCCGGCGGCAAAATCACAGCCTATGAAAGCAGCCAGTCCGGCCAGAACAACCGCGGCAATTAGCAGCAGAATGCCTTTCCCTCCAAATGTCTCTTTTAGAATCCATGTCTTTACAACAAGGCGGTTGAAGGAGATCACACCGGAAGCGACGGACAGCACGGCGAGGTATCTTCCAAGTCTGCGCAGCGAGATGAGCATGAGCGGCAGCGCGGCAAGCAGCACCACGCCGAGGGCGACAATGCCCGCATCGGTGTTGAGGTTCAGCTCCGCCCACAGCATGAGGGCAAAGCAGCTCAGCGTCACGGCGCCGTTTTTGTCAAAGGCAAGCTGCTGTTCCGTGACGTAAACGCCGGCGGCAAGCACCAACGCGACGGTCACAAAGTAGGAGGTGAGATTGATGTTTCCCATCGGTCCCATAAAGAGGAGTCCACTTTCCCAGTTCGGCTTGGAAAAGCCGGTATTCAGCAGATCCCAGCCGAAGAAGTGGCACATCACCAGACCCGCGACAACCGTACCACCGAAACAGTAGGCATTCAGGTCGAAATTCCTCAGCTTCAGAAGATGTGAAATCAGAAAATAAACCGCGACGTAAAAGCTCTGGATGATCAGGCCGTCATTGCGCACGCCCTGACCGTTGAAGGCGATCTCCTTATAGGGCGACAGCAGAGCCGATAGAAAGAGGAAGCCCCAGTACAACAGCACGGCGACGTCGGGTAAATTGAATTTCGGCAGCTCCACCCTGAAATCATCCGATGGCGTCGTGATCACCTTGACAATCATGGCGACAATGACAGAACACAGTCCCAGCGCCGCCAACACATAAAACACGGAATTCTTGAAATGCGTGATGTTGCCGTACTTTTCCGCTCCCATTGCCAGTGGAAAGATACTCACCATCGAAAGCAGAAAGACGCGCGCCATCAGCTCCATGACGTTGCTTTTGTCAAAAAGCGGAGACGGCGGCGGGGTCTTTTTTGATTTGCCCCTTTTTTTCAGTGTCGGATATTCCCCGACACGCACGGTGCTTGTGGACGCTGCTTTTCCGCGTGCCACGGAGTCGCCTTTCGCGTGGGAACGATTGGCGCTGTTTTTGGGGGAGGAGGCACGTTTTTGCATACTGATGTTTTTCTTTTTCTTATTTTCTGCCATCTGACGAAATAACTCCTTTCGGATGGAGGATTTTATACGAATACTATTTTATATGGAAAGGCATACTTTTACAAGTGTTTTGAGGAGAAATTCATAATTTAACAATATTTTCTCCCTCCCGCTATAGAAAAAACAAGCCCCGCTGATGAATCGGGTGATTCGTCGCAAGGGCTTGTTGGAATTTGCGCATTATCCTGTTGTCAGATCAGTGGCAGCCTCCGCAGGAGCAGCAGTCGCCGGTGCATGCCGCGTCGGGATCATAGGTGTCGGGATCCTCGCCGTTGACGGCGGCGGTGAGAATGGCGGTGACGTGGTTCATCAGGTGATCCACAACGTCCTTTGCTTTGTTGAAGGCCACCATGTTCTCGCTCTCCATTACCTGTGTGTAGATGCTCATCAGCTGTTCGTTCAGCTCGTTGATCTTGTTCTGATCAGGCTCCGGCTTGCCGGATTCGATCTCCATCTTCATGCGCACAAGGTTGAATTCGCCGATCTGCTTCTGAAGCTCCTCGTCGTTGTCGCTTGCTGTCCTTGCCTCCATCAGCGCCTTGTACTCGTCCGACTGCTGGATGACCTTGCCCATTTCTCTTGCCATTTCGATGATTGTCATGTTGTTCGTCTCCTTTGTTTTATATAAATTTGCCTTGCAGTACCCAGTTCTTCGCGTCCGTTATCTCGCATTCCGCAAAGTGGCCGACCATTTCCGCGCCGCCCATGCATTTCACCACAATATTCGCCCCTGTCCGGCAGAACAGGGAACCGTCGCGGCTGTCAACGCCCTCCACCAGCACCCGCTGGCGGCTGCCCATCATGGAGGCGCACCGTTCGGCGGCGATTTTCTCCTGCGTTGCCAAAAGCTCCTTCATCCATCTTGCCTTTTCCGCGTGCGGAACCGGATCGTCCAGCTTCGCCGCCGGCGTTCCCTCTCTCGCGGAATAGATAAAGGTAAAGAGCGATGTGTATCGGACCTCCCGCACCAGCGAAAGCGTCTCCTGAAATTCCTCGTAGGTCTCGCCGGGAAAGCCCACGATGATGTCGCTCGTCAGCGAAATATCGGGCATTTTCTCCCGCGCCATGCGGACTAATCCGAGGTATTTTTCACGGGTATAATGCCGGTTCATCGCCTTGAGCACCCGGTCGGACCCGCACTGCACCGGCAGATGAAGGTGATGCGCCGTGTGCGTTCCCTGCGCCATCGCATCCAGCAGCTCAGGCGTGCAGTCCTTCGGGTGGCTGGTCATAAAGCGAAGCACATAGTCTCCCTCGATGCTGTCGATCTCCCGCAGCAGCTTCGGAAAGTTCCAGTCCTCGCCGTCCGAGCTGACCGCATTCTTCACGGCGTAGCTGTTGACGTTCTGCCCCAGCAGCGTGATTTCCTTGTAGCCGGCGGCAACGATCTCCCTCGCCTCTGCAAGAACGCGACTGGCGTCGCGGCTGCGTTCCCTGCCACGGACGTGCGGCACGATGCAGTAGGTGCAGAAGTTGTCGCAGCCGTACATGATGGGGAGCCACGCCCTGATGGAGCTGTCGCGTCTGACCGGCAGCGCTTCACAGATGGAGCTGTCCTCCTGCGACAGTTCAAAGACCCGCTTTCCTCCCGTCAGCGTGCGGTACAGCAGCTCCGGAAAGCGGCTGATGACGTGCGTGCCAAAGACTAAATTCACATGAGGATAGCTTGTCCGTATCTTGTCGGCGACGCTCTTCTGCTGCACCATACATCCGCAAAGGGCGATAATGAGGTGCGGGTTGCGGTTCTTGACGTGCTTCAATGCGCCGACGTTGCCGAACACCCTGTCCTCGGCGTGCTCCCTGACGGCACAGGTGTTGTAGAGAATGAAATCTGCGCTGTCGGGGTCGTCGGTGAAGTCAAAGCCCATCTCGGACAGCATGCCGTTGATCCGCTCGCCGTCGGAGACGTTTCCCTGACAGCCGTAGGTATGGGTAAACGCGAGAGGCGTTCTTCCCTCCAACCGCGCCTCCATCACAGAGCGCACAAGCTGACAGTATTCCTGTATTTCATTTTCGGGTCTGTTCTGTAATGTGATTTCCATTTTAGTCATACATCACGCTCCTTCGCATGAATCCTCTATAAAGAATTGCAAATGCAAGCGATTTTATGAACCTGCATTTGCAATTGATCATTTGTCGGAAAAAACGGACTCAGTTGTTCCTGTTTTTCTTCGCCGCTTCAATAAAGCTCCTGAAGAGCGGGTGCGGACGGTTGGGACGGGATTTGAATTCGGGGTGGAACTGGCACGCGACGTACCACATATGCTCCGGCAACTCGATCATCTCCACGACGTGACCGTCGGGCGCCTGTCCGGAAAGCACCATGCCGAATTTCTCGTACTCGTTGCGGTAGGTGTTGTTGACCTCATAGCGGTGACGGTGGCGTTCCTCGATGAGGTCGGTGCCGTAGCATTCATGAACCCTCGATCCCTCCCTGAGCTTGCAGGGATATTTGCCGAGGCGCATGGTCGCGCCGAGATCTTCCACCTGGCGCTGCTCCGGCATGAGGTCGATCACCGGGTAGGTGGTGGAGGGATCAAATTCCGAGCTGTTGGCGTCCTTGAAACCCAGCACGTTGCGGGCGTATTCAATCATGGCGATCTGCATGCCGAGACAGATGCCGAGATAGGGGACGTTGTTGACGCGGGCGTAATGAGCCGCAACGATCATGCCCTCGATGCCTCTGTCGCCGAAGCCGCCGGGTACGAGGATGCCGTCCACATCGCCGAGGATCTCCGGGACGTTCTCTTCGGTGAGAGTTTCGGAATCCACCCACTTGATGTCCACATCGACCTTATTGCCGATGCCGCCGTGCTTGAGAGCCTCCACAACGCTGATATAGGAGTCGTGAAGCGCGGTGTACTTGCCGACCATGGCGATTTTCACCGATTCGGTGAGGTGCTTCGCTGTTTCCACCATTTCGATCCAGTCGGAGAGATCCTGCGGTCCATTCACGTCGATGCCGAAGTATTCGCAGACGATTTCGTCAAGCCCCTCGTTCTTGAGGAAGAGCGGCGCCTCATAGAGCAGCGGAACGTCAAGGTTGGCAATGACGTTCTTTTCCGGAATATTGCAGAAGAGAGCGATCTTCTGCTTGATGGACTGCTCAAAGGGCAGCTCGGAGCGCAGCACGATAATGTCGGGCTGAATTCCCACACTGAGCAGCTCCTTGACGGAATGCTGGGTGGGCTTGGTCTTGTGCTCCTTGCTTGCCGCGAGATAGGGCAGCAGGGTGACGTGTATATAGAGACAGTTTTCTCTGCCGACAATGGTTGAAAACTGCCGGATCGCCTCTAAGAAGGGCTGGCTCTCGATGTCGCCCACCGTGCCGCCGATTTCCACAAGCGCCACGTCCACATCCTGCTTGTTCATGGCGATGATGTCGATGATTTCGCGGGTAACGTGGGGAATAACCTGCACGGTGCCGCCCCTGTAATCGCCGTGGCGTTCGCGGGCGATAACGCTGTTGTATATTTTGCCGGAGGTTGCGTTGCTGTTGCGGTTGAGACTTTCGTCGATGAACCGCTCGTAGTGACCGAGATCAAGGTCGGTCTCCGCGCCGTCGTCGGTGACGAACACCTCGCCGTGCTGGATCGGATTCATGGTGCCGGGGTCGACGTTGAGATAGGGATCCAACTTCTGCATGGTGACGCGCAGTCCTCTCGCCTTGAGCAGTCTGCCGAGAGACGCGGCGGTAATGCCCTTGCCAAGCCCCGATACAACGCCGCCTGTGACAAATATGTATTTCGTAGACATTCTGAATTACCTCTTCTCTGTAAAAAGTGAATGATCAAATAAACAAACAACTATGTTATTCTATCATGTTTTGGAACTCTTTGCAAGAGACAAAATCCAAAAAAAATGACGAAACACACAAAAAACGCATATTCGGCTATTTGACTACTTCAGAATGAGAAGAATGTGTATTTTTCAGTAATTTTTCAATTCGGTATGCGGCACAAGCGCCCGGGAGGTTTTTTATGCTTCCGTCCGCTTAGCCGCGAGCGCTTTCTCGCTCCACTCGTTTTCCTTGAAGCCGATGAGGACAAAGCCTTCTCCGACGAGAATCGGGCGCTTGACCAGCATGCCGTCGGTGGCCAGGAGGCGGAGCTGTTCCTCCTCCGTCATTCCGGGCAGCTTTTCCTTTAATTGCATGGATTTGTAAAGCGTGCCGCTTGTATTGAAGAATCTGCGAAGCGGAAGACCGCTTGCCCTGTGCCAGCTGACAAGCTCGTCGTAGGTCGGGCGCTCCTGCTTGATGTCGCGCAGGTCAAACTGTATGCCGTTTTGTTCGAGCCATACCTTTGCCCTCTGACAGGTGGAGCATTTCGGGTAACAGATAAACAGCATGGCTGTAACCTCCTTTAAATGAGAATGCCGTTGCAGTGATCGATTTCGTGTTGGATAATCTGCGCGACGTTTCCGGTGAAGGTCTGCATCCGGGTCTGGAACGTCCGCGTCTTCCATTCCACCTTGATGTTTTTATACCGCGTGACGGTGCGCGCGCCGTAGAGCGAAAGACACCCCTCCACCGCCTCATACGCCACCGACTGGCTGACGATGCGCGGATTGAACATCTCCAGCGCCATGCCGCCGAGATCGACGACAATAATGCGCTTCTTCACGCCGATCATATTGGCCGCCATGCCGACACACTCGGCGGCGTGTGCCTTCAAGGTGTCAAGCAGGTCGTCCGCGACAGGAATATCTTCCGGTGTGGCGGGCAGCGATTTCTGCCCTAAGAACAGCACGTCCTTGACAATGGGTCTGACCATATGCGATTGCCTCCTTGCTTCTTTTGTTTCCCACAGCATTATAACACACATCCTCCGCAAACACAATACGAATTCCCCTCTGAAAAATCTTATTCATTGCTAAAATTTGCGCTATCTACAAAGGTATTACAATCCGTAAAGTGGGAAATACACCGACTTATCCACCTTTTCCACAGACTTTTCCACTGCAATTTGCGAAAGTGGGGGCGATTTGGTGGGAAATCTGAGTCGTTTCGGTAAGTTATCCACGGATTGTTGAAAACTCGATGTGGATAGCGGTGAATCATTCCTTCGCTGTCTAAAAATACAGTGAGTTCATGCAAGAGGTATTTTTGATGAAGATATATTTTTTTCAGCCCAAAATATGTGCATAATCACCATGAAAAATTGCTTTAGTTGGTTGAATTCCGAAAAAAAATGTGCTAATATATTCAATAGTATAATCCTTTCAATTAGCTGCTTTTTACATTGCAATAGCCAATCGAAAAACAAAGGAGCGTATTTAAATGGCAGACACGATTATTACAGGAATTATTGGAGCAATGGACGTCGAGGTTGAAAGCATCGCGGCAAATATGCAGAATGTGGAGCATAAGGTGATCAGCGGTATTCCCTTTTCCAAAGGCACGCTGAGCGGCAGAGCGGTGGTTCTGGCGCGCTGCGGCATCGGCAAGGTCAATGCCGCGGTCTGCGCGCAGATCATGGTAAGCGCCTTCGGCGTGAATGAGATCATCAATACCGGCGTTGCGGGCGCAATTGCCAAGGGAATCAAGCAGAATGACATCGTCATCGCCGAGCGCTTTGTCCAGCACGACGTGGACACCACCGCCATCGGCGACCCGGTGGGCTTCGTTTCCACCGTTAACAAGGTGTTCTTTGAGACCGACAAGGGCATTTCCTCCCGTCTGAAGGCGGCGATCGGCAATAAAGCGCGCACACATCTTGGCACCATCGCAACCGGCGACCAGTTCATTGCCGACAAAAAGACCGGCAAGAAAATCCACGAGCGCTTCAACGCCTCCGCCTGCGACATGGAGGGCGGAGCAATAGCGCAGGTCTGCGCGCTGGCAGACATTCCTTTCGGCGCGGTGCGCTGCATCTCCGACTCCGCCGACGAGAAGGCGCACATGGACTATCCTGAATTCGCGGCAAAGGCAGCCGCGACCTGCGCGGCAATGGTTATGGAATATTTCAGATATTTCCAAGGCTGACCTACACTTAATCAGGTGATATTGAAAAATGTTTCTTTTCGGAAAATCAAAGAGGAATGACCCGAACGCGCTGCGCTCCGGCACAGTGGAGCGCGAGCCTTCAAGGATGTTCGCGGTTCCGTCAGATCCGGATTCGATCACCGATACCGATGAGGTACATGCAAGGCTACACAATACCGACGAGCTGCGGTTCTCGCAGACAAAGGAAGCGCCTTTTACCGTGACCTACAAGGGGACGGAGTATGTCTTCGACACGGCGGACGTGGAATTCGGGCTGGAGGAGGACGATCCCTCCCTCGGGGCGTTGAATGAGAGGGAATGCGAAACGGTTGTCGGAGCCGGGCATGCCTTCGGTGTGGAAATGCTGTACGCCGACAACAACATGGACTCCTACCATCTTCAGGTCAAGCTGCTGAATATGCTGGTGCCGGAGATGGCGGCGCTGTACGATGAAAACGCCTGCAGGGCGCATTCCGGCAGATGGGCGAGAATGACGGCGGAATCAAGGGTCGCGCCTTCGCCGGATTATATGTACACCATTCACGCCGTCAACGACGATACGAATGACACCGACAGCGTGTGGCTGCATACCCACGGACTCACCCGCTGCGGCACCATCGAGCTGGAAATCTTAGGAGCAGACCTCTATAACTGGCAGGAACTTGGCAATTCTCTCAATCAGATCGCGCACAGACTGGTTGGCGACAATCAGTTCATCGACGAGATGGAGCCAAAGCGGATGGGAAAAGCCGCTGACGGCAGGGACATTGTCGTGACATGGCAGCGGAGCGAGTGGTCGTTCCGGGACTTCCCGAAGAATATCGTGGGCGGTCCCTCCGACCGGAACGAGGAACACAGTCTCAATATGGGAGTGATCTACCTCTATGAAAGCGAGGACGATCAGCTTGACGGGAAAATTACGCCCATCACAAAATGGGCGGAGATTCTGAGCGAAAACGCCGTGTTCTTTAAGACGACCTCCGAAACACGCCGTATGAAGGCGCTGGCGCAGGAGCGTGTCGGTTGGCTCAGGAGGCTGTACGACGAGCTGCCGGAAAAGCAGATCATCGTCAAAATCGGTCTGAAGCCCGACCCGGAGCATGGGTTTGATGACGATCAGTACGAATACATCTGGTTCGAGGCAGACGAGCTGCGGGCGGACGGCTTCACGGCGACCCTGACGCAGGACGCCTTTTACGTCAGGGGAATGGTCGCAGGCGTGCGGCGGGAATGTCGCTATGATGAAATCGTCGACTGGCGCGTCATGACCGATACGGACAGCTTTTCTCCCGACAACATCTATAAATACATGTGACAAAAAAAGCATCACCCACTGAGGGCGGTGCTTTTTATTCTTGTGAGCAATATTCATCTTCACTCCGTCCGAATGTGCAGTTTGCCGTTTCTGACGGAGAGCGCCATGCTCCCGCTCTCCGCCGTGCTGTAAACGTGCTTCCATCCCATCGAGCGGAGACGGATACAGAGCGCGCGGGCGTTTTTCTCATTTGCCGAGACGATCACCGCCCCGGCGTTCATGACGGCAAAGCCGCTGACGTCCTTCCCGACGATTACCGCGTCACAGCTTCTCCATTCAGCGGGAAGAAGCGCGCAGCTTCCCTTCTCGGGGCAAATCACGGCGGAGGTCTTTCCACAGGTGATGCGCTGCCATCTGCCGCCCTTGCTGTCGATGAAGGTATCAAGGCGAATTGACAACCGGCTGTTGTTCACGCTGCTCTCATAGGGCTGGATCATTTCTTCTGCTTTCACACGAAAATCCGCGTCTGTAATCAGATAATCCGGTAAATACGCTTCAAGCAGTCTGTACACATTCCCGCTGCGCGCCATGGAATCATCCGACACCGCGATCGCGTCCACCTTCCTCACGCCCTTTTCCCGAAGCGTCTGCCGGATGACCGACAGACCGTAGCCGTCCCCTCCCGCTTCGGCGAAAACCGCGTGTGTGCGGTTCTTGGCACAGACGCACACGCCGCCGTTCGCGTCAAAGACAATTATTTCCGCTCCGGTGCAAAGCAGCTGATGGGAAAGCGCTCCCACAAACAGCAGCACCGCAAGCTCACAGCATACGAATCTCCGCAGCCTTCTTGCAAACGCTTCGCTTTTCAGTCTGCGGTTCATGAAGAGCGCACAGACGATCAGCAGCGCTGCAAACAAAAACAGAGAAGGCATATAAGAAAAGTCAGTGTTGACAGAGGACAGCGGCAACCCTGCCAATCCCCCCGAAACGGCCTCCAGGTACGCGCAAAGCACAGCCGCCGCCAGTCTGAAGGGCAGCGAAATCAACCATCCGACAAAAGGAACACAGATGATCAGCGAAGCCGATATTCCCACAATAAGAAAGACGGAAGCAATGTAAATGCAGAGCAGATTTGTGACGGGAGAGATCAGCGAAACGCTGCCGAAGTGAATCGCCGTCAGCGGCAGTATCGCAAGACTGGCGGCAATCGAGGCGGCCGTCACGCGGATCACCCGCTTGCCGGATTGTCTCATCCACAGGTGTTCCGGCATTTTTCCCGCACGCAGAAGCAGACGTCTGGCGCCGTCGGTCAGCGACTCTTCGATCCTGTCCGACAGAAACATCAGTCCCAGTGTGGCGCAGACGGAAAGCTGCAGCCCTATATCCGCCGCTGCCCACGGATTCAGGAGACACATCACAAGAATCGAGACCGAAAGGGATGTCAGGCTGTCCGCATCCCGCCGGAACAGATGCGCAAAATGTGCCAGGAGGTGCATGATGCCTGCTCTGACCACGGAGGGCGTAAACCCCGTCACCGCCATGAACAACAGAATAAAGCCGATCACCGTCAGCGATTTTCCTTTCGGGGCAAGGCGGAGCCGCCGGAGCAGCCGGGTAAGAGTCAGCGTCAGCAGCGTCAGATGAAACCCCGAAACCGCCAGCAGATGGCCGATTCCGGTCGAGCGGAAGCATTCAATCGTCCGGCTGTCCATGTAGTCCGTATCGCCGAGCAGCATACCGCACAGCATGGCGGACGCCCTGTCCGGCAGGGTTCGGCGAACGCGGGAAATGACAGCGCGCCTGATGGCAAGGGGCAGGTATCTGACGCGGAAGCCGCCTTTTTGAATCTGATGCGACGCATACGGGTTGCACCATGCACGGACGGTAATTCCGTCAGCTCTCAGAGAGGAGGTGCTGCTGTAGCCTGTTTCGCCGCTGCCTTGAAGGAAGTGCGCCTCGCAGGTAATGCGGTCTCCCTCTTTTGCCTCCTCTATCGCCAGACGGCTGGTCAGGAGAATGCGCAGCTTCTGATTCGCTCCCGGAATGTCCACGCTGTCGGTTTCAATGACATATCTCCACTTGCCGTACTGTCTCTTCGGGATCTCGCAGACCTCGCCCGAAATGACGCCCGATTGTCCGTCAAGTCTGTCGGAAATGGCATTGGCGCGAAGCTGGCAGCATCCGATCACTAAAAAAGCGATGCACGCCGGACACAGAGTAAGCAGTATATCGCGCGTTTTTTCACGGTATAAAAAACAGGCTGCGATCGCAATGACCACAGCCGCAACAAACAGTATGAGATTTAACTCAGGGAACAGACACACAGCAGCGGCGGAAACCGCCAGATAGATTAATCCGACAACGGCAAGAGGTCGCTTCATGATGCCTGCTCCCTTCTGGTTGAATTCTGAGCTTTGGGAGATTTACTTGAAGAACAGGGGCAGACTGCCAAGGGTGATGATGTCGTCCCTGCCGTTGGCGTCGCCCTCGGAGAGAACCGCACATTTGGCGACGATATTGGCTTCCGCCTGCTCCGCAAGCGCGACAGCGGCATTGAGAGAACCGCCGGTGCTGATAACGTCGTCAAGAACCACCACTCTTCTGCCCTTCAGCTCCGCAGCGTCATCCTCTCCGAGGTAGAGCTTCTGCAATCCCTGTGTGGTAATGGATTGGTCGTCGACACTGAGTGCCTTGCCCATGTAGACCTTCAGTCCCTTACGGGCGACAATGTACTTCTTGCCCGACTGACGGGACATCTCATAAGCCAGCGGAATGCTCTTTGCCTCGGGCGTGAGAATCACGTCGAATTCAGGGAGCTTAGCCAGCAGCGCCTCGGCTGACTTTTCCGTGATCTCCACATCGCCAAAGAGAATGAAGGCGGCAATGTCGATCTTGTCGTTGACGGCAAATTTCTTGAGCCGGCGCTTGCAGCCGGCAATGGTAATCTCATAATAATCGTTCATCTGTTTCATTTCCTTTTCGGTTAATGTCAGATTTTCGGCTGCTTCGGGAGCCGCCAAGTTTCTTCGATAAATAATCCAAGCATCGGGACACGCCTTTGAGCCGTTGAAATCGGCTTATTCAGCGTTTACGCCATCTTTTCCGGCAGCTTCCTGCCGCCCAGAATATGAAAATGAATGTGGTTGACGCTCTGCGCGCCGTCCTCGCCGCTGTTGGTGATCACGCGGAAGCCGTTGTCAAGTCCCTGCTCCTTTGCGATCTTGGCAATAATCTCAAAGATATGGGCGACAGCCGCGCTGTTCTCCGGGGTGATGTCGGCGGCGGAATCGGCGATATGCTCCTTCGGAATCACCAGGATATGCACGGGAGCCATCGGGTTGATGTCCTTGAACGCCAGAACGGATTCGTCCTCATAGACCTTCGTGGAGGGAATTTCGCCCGCGGCGATCTTGCAGAAAATACATTCCATTTGTATTGTTTCATCCTTTCAAATAATCCTGTAGAAAGCCTTGCTCTCACAAATCGGGAGGATTCGGTCAATCCTACTGCGTCCGGCTGCGTTGCCGGATGCATTTCACAAGACAATTTTAGCATTGCAGATCGTTATTGTCAATAAAAAGTTGTAAAATCTCCGGAATTACTTTGTGAATCCTTATTTTTTCTGCATATCCAGCGTCTTTTCAAGCGCATTGGCAAGGGCGCGCGCGATTTTATTCGGATTGTTGATGATCCACCTGGCGGAATCGGCGTTGTCGTGGTATTCCACCTCGGCAAGCAGGCTGATCATTCCGAAATAGGCGGGATCCCTGACCTCGCCGTAGCCGATGTTGTCAAAGGCGGTCATACCGTTGACCGTCTTGCTCTTGACGGTAGGGGTAAAGGGCGAAATTTTTCCCATCTCATCCGCCATGTGTTCTCCGAGAGCCTTGCTCTGCTCGCACGCCGGGAAGTAATAGCCCACCGCTCCGTAGCAGGAGCCGGATGTGTTGGCGTTGCTGTGAATGGCGAGATAAACGTCGGCCTCCTTATTGTAGGCGTCGGTGGGACGCTGGTTGAGCGTGATCTTCATTTCGACCGGCGGCATATAGACCACGCAGAGATATTCCTCCTCCAGGATCTTTTTCAGCGCTTCGCCCACGCGGTACATCTGAACGCCCTCGGTCGTGGAACCCGCGGCATATTCGTTGCGAGTCTGGCGGGAGGGCGAAAGATAGATGATCGGCACGCCGCCGTTTTTGAAGCTGCGGGTGGGGATAGTGACAAATTCGTCTGTTACCGTGGTCTTTTTGCGGGAGACCCATGCGTCCTTTCCCTTCCAGCTGAACCGGAACCATGTCACGTCGCTGGAATCACAGCACCATTCGAGGGCGGTGTATTTTGCAGCCGCGTTCACCGTGCCCAGCACGCTGTAGCTTGTGCCAGGGCCGCTGTAGACCTTGGTGCTGTCGCTCTTGATTTTGAAGGAGCGCTTGATGTAGCGCTGATCGCTCTTTTTGGTGATCATGGCAAATGCTGCGTCGCTGTCGGCGGTCTCTCCCGTCTCGTCCGTAATACGGCAGAAAACCTGCATCACATGCCATGTGCAGTCGGCGACACCGGTCGCCGTGGCGGAGGTTCTGTCCTTCCAGAGCGTCCAATCCTCCTTGCCCGCCTTCTTGTAATACCACTGATAGGTCAGACCGCTTCCCTCCGCCTTGACAGTGAATCGGGCGGTCTCACCGGAATGAACCGTCACCTGCGCGGGCTGCGCGGTTATCTTGATGGCGGGAACCACCGTAAGCGCCGCGGAGGACGAATTGATCCTGGCGCCGGATTCGTCGCTCACCCGGCAGTAAACCTGCATGCCGTTCATCGATTCTTCCACCTTTACCGTCAGCTTCTGCGACGTCTGGGCGTTCCAGAGCGACCACGAGGTGTCGCCCTTCATGCGGCGGTACCACTGATAGCTGTATTCGCCCATTCCCCGCGCGGTCACGGTAAAGTCAACGCTTCTGCCCGCCGTGACGGTCTTGCTCAAAGGATGGGTCACAACGGTAAGCGGCTGATCCACCTTGACAAGCGCGGGCAGGGATTCGACCGAAGCGTCCTCTTCATCTGTTATCCTGCAGCAGACCTGCATAAGGTTCCAGGTGGCATTGGCGACCGCTGACGTGGAAGCCGTGGTGTGTCCGTTCCAGAGCGTCCATCCCTCGGCGCCGCTCTTTTTATAATACCACTGATAGCGCAGATCCCCCGTTCCCCGCGCGGACACGGTAAATCTTGCCGTGTCGCCCGGCTTGACCGTCAGATCAGCGGGGTGGGAGAGAACGGTGAGCGGCTGAAGAATCGTGACGGTGGCGGCGTCCGACTGTACGCTTTGCCCTGCCTCGTCCGTGACAACGCACCATACCTTCATTTTGTTCCAGGTGGAATTGGCGGTCGCGGATGTGGTCGCCGAGACATGTCCCTTCCACAGGGTGTCGGATGGCGCGCCCGCCTTGCGGACATACCACTGAAAGCTCAGTCTGCCGGTTCCTTGGGCTGTGACTGAGAAGGTCCCCTTCTCGCCCGCCCTCACCCGGATGTCCCTGGGCTGTGCGGAAATGGTGAGCGGCTGACGGAGACTGACTGTCGCGGATCTTGACGAGACAACGCTTCCCGCCTCATCGGAAATGCGGCAATACACCTTCATGAGATTCCATGTGGCATTCGCTGTTGCCGATGTGGTCGCCGTGGTATGACCCTTCCATACCACCCACGAGCCTGCGCCCGCCTTCCGGTAGTACCACTGATACTTAAGCCCGACGCCGGACGCCCCGACAGAAAAGGTCGCCGTTTCCCCCGCGCTGACCGTAACGTTTGCCGGCTGCCGCGTGACCGTAAGAGGAATGCTTTCCCCCGGCTCCTCCTCTCCCGAAGGCTCGGAAGCCGTCACGTCCTCCCCGGCATAGACCCTTGTCATCTCCGCAGACGGCGCAAGCAGAAATCCCGCCGCAAGAAAAAGCGTCAGCACCATCGCAGTGAGCTTTTTGCCTTTCTCTCTGACGGAGACGTCAAACAGATTAAACAGATTCATTTTCAAACCGCCTTTGCTATTCACTTTACTATTATATTTATTATTGTAGCACATTTTCAGTCTGATTTTTTGACCGATATGTAAACAAGTCGGATTTGAATGAATTGCATGATCAAAAGCGAAGGAGGCTTTCATGCTATGATGAAAATTTCCGTCCATGAATCAATTGACACATCGCCGCCAAGGGATTATAATACCAATGAAAGAACCAAGATCAAAACAGAAATGAGGTAATGCACATGAAAAGCAGAAGGGCTGTCACACTCGTGCTGACGCCGGTTTTCGTCGTTCTGGCAATGCTGACCACCCTGATCACAGGCGGCAGACAGGTATTCGCCGCTAACAGCGATTTTGAAATTACCGACGGCGTGCTGACCAATTACCGCGGCACCGGCGGCGCGGTGACGATTCCCTCCGGCAAGGTGACCGCCATCGCGGATCAGGCGTTTTACGGCTGTGGCAACATCACCTCGCTGACAGTTCCGGAGGGCGTGAGAACAATCGGCGCCAAGGCCTTCTTTAATTGCAGCGGCATGACGTCGATCAGTCTTCCCACGTCGGTGAAGTCCATAGGTGAGCTTTCGTTTGAGGGCTGCGCCAAGCTGCAGAGCATCACCGTCCCTGCGGGGAGCGGGTATTTCTGCACGGAGGACGGCGTGCTTTTCAACAGCGAAAAAAACCTGCTGATCCGCTATCCCCAGGGCAAAACCGCAGCCAGCTACACCGTCCCCGGCTCCGTCACGGTGATAGACAAAAACGCCTTCGCAAGCTGCCTGTCGCTCACGAAAATCACGCTTCCCACCGGACTCAGACAGATACGGGACAATGCGTTTAACGGGGATTCCGGCTTGACCTCGCTGAAGATTCCCTCCGCCGTCACCTCGATAGGAAGCGGCGCGTTCCGCTCTGCTTCGGGCGTCAGGACGCTCGTGATGGAGGCAAAAACGCCCTCGATCGCCTCCGGCGCCTTCACAGGAACGGGGATCCTGCGGATCCTCTACGCGGGAAGCACTACCCAGTGGGTCGACGCGAATATGAGCGACGTGTTCGGCACCTCGGTCAAGGTGTATTACGAAATGACCGGATTCGATGTGGATGACGACGTTCTGCTCTCCTACACCGGCTCCGCGGGAAGCGTTTCTGTTCCCGGCTTTATCGTAAAAATCGGCAGCAGCGCCTTCCGCGACCGCAATTCCATGAAGAGCATCACGCTTCCCACCTCTCTGAAAACCATCGGTCAGTCCGCCTTCGACGGCTGTACGAGTCTTGAGCGCATCACGATTCCGTCGTCGGTCACTTCGATTGAGAAATGGGCGTTTGACAACTGCAAAAGCCTGCTTAAAATTTCCGTTGCTTCCGAGAACAAATATTACTCCGCTTCGGGCGGCGTTCTCTACAACAGGGACAAGAGTGAGCTGCTGCGCTGTCCTCCCGCGCTGGGAAACAGCAGCTTTACGGTGCCTTCTTCCGTCGAAAAAATAGGAGACTCGGCTTTTTCCATATGCAGTGGACTGACAACGGTGAGCCTTCCCGACAGCGTTGTCACCCTTGACCCGTATGCCTTCGACCAATGCGCAGGCATCACGGAAATCACGATTCCCGCGTCGGTCAGAACCATCGGGAAATACGCCTTCCGCTCTAACAAGAAGCTGTCGACCGTCACGCTCAACGCCGTTTCTCCCACCGTCGGTTCGGGCGCGTTCCAGAATGCTCCCGTCACCCAGGTGTTTTACGCCGGCAGTCAGACACAGTGGAATACAGCGAAACTCGGAGATGCATTCGGCTCCAACGCCACGATCTATTACAGCTCCCAGGATTTTGAGATCGACGGCACGACCCTTGTTTCCTACAAGGGCGACGAACCGACGGTCACTGTCCCCGAAACCGTCACCAAGATAGGGGCACACGCCTTTGAAGGATGTACGGGCGTCAAAAGCGTCACAATCCCCGAAACCGTCACTGCCATCGGAGAATCTGCTTTTGCGGGCTGCACCTCGCTGACGGCTATGAACATTCCCGCGTCGGTGACGTCGATCGGCAAATGGGCATTCGACGGCTGCTCCAGGCTGAGCGCATTCACGGTGCCGGCAGGCAGCAGTTCCTTTGCCGCCGTCAACGGCGCACTGTACAATAAAGACAAGACCAAGCTGCTGCGTTATCCCGCCGGAAAGACCGGAAACAGCTTCGACATCGCCTCCACGGTAAAGATTATCGGCGATTCGGCGGCGGTCTCCTGTCCGAATCTGAAAAACGTCGTTCTTCCCTCCGGCGTGACGACGATCGAGCCTTACGCCTTCGACAAGTGCGTCAATCTGTCGTCTGTCACACTTCCGTCAACGGTCACATCCATCGGAAATTACGCATTCAGGTCGAATATCCGGCTGAAAACCATTGTCCTGCTGGCAAAATCCCCCAAGATCAGCGGCAACGCCTTCCTCTCCGACTCGGTGTCAACGGTATGCTACGCGGGCAGCAGCAGCCAGTGGAACTCGGGGGGACTTTCGGGATTATTCGACAGTCAGACAACCGTCTACTTTGATTACAGTTCGCCCGTGATCACACTCCAGCCGCAGAGCCGGAACGCAGTCGCAGGTAAGAGCATCACCCTGTCGATCAAGGCGACAGGCAGCGGACTCACCTACCAGTGGTACTTCAGGAAGGCGGGACAGACCACATGGAGCGTATGGAACGGGCATACTTCCGCATCGGAAAACGTCGTGCCCAATGACACATGGAACTGCATTCAGCTCTATTGCAAGGTCACTGACGCGGCTGGCGTCACGCTCAATTCGTCCTCGATGAAAATCACGCTGACACAGGGCATAGTGATCACCGCGCAGCCCGAAAGCGCCTTTGTGGAAAGAGGAAAGACAACCACCCTCTCCGTCAGAGCGACAGGCGACGGTCTGACCTATCAGTGGTACTTCATGAAAAAGACACAGACCGCGTGGAGCGTCTGGAAGGGTCACACCCACGACAGCGAGAGCGTCCTTCCCAATGACACGTGGGACGGCATCCGGCTCTACTGCCTGATTCGGGACAACAACGGCGATTCGGTCAAGTCTGATGTGATCACCATCACGTTGAAGGATCCGCTGAAGATCACCACCCAGCCGCAAAGCCGGACGATCAGAAAGGGAAGCTCCATGACACTCTCCGTCAGGGCGACCGGAACGGGACTCAGATACCAGTGGTACTTCAAAAAGAAGGGACAGACCGCGTGGACGCTGTGGAAAGGACGCACAGGCGCCTCCGAAACCGTCACACCCAATGACACATGGGACGGCATTCAGCTCTATTGCCTGATCAGGGATATTTCGGGTGCTTCGGTCAAGTCCGGCGCGGCGACGATCCGCTTCGGCACGCCCCTTGCCATTGTTACCCAGCCTACCAATCAAACGGCTACCGCAGGCATACCCGTCACTCTGTCCTTCAAGGCGCAGGGCACGGAGCTGAAATACCAGTGGTACTTCAAAAAGAAGGGGCAGACCGCGTGGACGCTGTGGAACGGACGCACGGGCGCCTCCGAGACTGTCACGCCCAACGCAACGTGGGACGGCATCCAGCTCTATTGCCTTGTCACTGACGGCGCGGGCGCGAAGGTCAAAACCAATGTTATCACCGTCACCCTGACCATCAGCGGCTGACGGCATACGCCATCAGACTCATAGAAAAAAACGGTGTTCCGAAGCTCCTTACGGGCGACGGGACACCGTTTTATATTGTGAAAATGAACGCGTGGGCTTTCCGCACGGGCGGAGGATGGTCAATAATTTCCGTAAATAAAGGGGCTTCCTCCCGTGTATGCCATTGCCATAAGCAGACCGCAGAAGACAAAGAAGGCGACGAGGTTCCAGAATTTGCTGAGGTCAAGAATCGGATATTCCGCCCTGACAAAGCTGGTGTTGAGCTTCTTCGGCTTCCGTTCCCTGCCGCGTGAACGCAGCACGGCGGGAAGCATGGCGAGGAAATACATGCCTACCGTGACAAACAGCCAGAAGTAGGGCTGGTTCACACCGGACTGGAATGTGAACATCCTTCTGATAACAATCCATGCCGCATGCAGGGAAGGCGCGCGGAAGAAGATCCAGCAGAAGGTCGTGAAGAGGAAGGTGACGACAATGGAAACGATGTTGGAAGGAATGGAATGCTTCTTTTGGTTGCTGCCCGTCAGAGTCATCCACGCCTTGTGAATGGCGAGGGCTATGCCATGCAGCAATCCCCAGATGACGTAAGTCCAGTTTGCGCCGTGCCAGATGCCGCCGATCACCATGGTCAGCACGAGGTTGCAATAGGTTCTTGCCTTGCCCTTGCGGTTGCCGCCGAGGGAGATGTAGACGTACTTCATCAGCCATGTGGAGAGCGTGATGTGCCAGCGCTTCCACAGTTCTGTGACATTGTGCGCGAGATACGGGAGGTTAAAGTTGACCGGCAGATCGTAGCCCAGCATTTTCGCCGCGCCGATTGCCATATCGGAATAGCCGGAGAAATCAAAGTAAATCTGGAAGGAATAGGCGATCACGCCAAGAAAAACGGAAAAGCTGCTGAAGATCATGGGCGTTTCGTACACCTGATCCACAAAGACCGAGAGTCTGTCCGCCATGACCAGCTTTTTGAAAAGACCGAATACAAAGATCTGCACGCCGGGGAGAAAGGTCTGCATGCCGACGTTCCGGCGCTTTTCCGACTGTGCGAAGAAATCGCCTCCCCGCTGAATGGGGCCGGACGTCAGCTTGGGGAAGAAGGTGATGTACGCCGCCACGTCCTCCAGGCTTCTCGCCTCCA
>ONDC01000073.1 GCA_900316495.1 uncultured Eubacteriales bacterium | reverse complement strand
GGCGGAAGAACCTATGCCGCCGTGGACGCGCACCCCGATCTGTACCTCTGCAAGATGGGCGTAACCAGGCACGCGCGGATTTTTCAGGGCGACCCGCAGGAGCTCGGGGCGGCGTACCCCGACAACATCAGATTCAACGCGGTCTGTCTTGACAATTACCTGATCCACCACATAAAACACACGTCTCCCGCGCTTCTCAGAGAAGCGCAGGAGACGGGGCTTGCTTTGATTCATGTAAGGCAGGGCTACACAAAATGCAGTTGCGTGGTGGTGGACGGTCATTCTCTCATCACGTTCGATGAGGGTATTTGCAGGACGCTGCGAAGCTATCCGGACATCGACGTGCTGAAAATCCGCCCGGGGTTCGTTCGTCTGAATGGATTGGCATACGGCTTTTTAGGCGGCGCGTCCGGAAGGGTCGGGCATGAAGTCATCTTCAACGGCGATCTCTCCGCCCACCCGGATTTTGAGGCAATACGTCAGTTTATCCAGGATCGCGGGTTGCGCATTCAATACTTTCCGGATTATCCGCTCACCGACATCGGCAGTATTCTTGCCGACTTCTGATCACCACGCGGCATTCTCGTATTCCTGCGCCAGAAAGCGAAGGAAGGACGGCAGATCGGCGAACGCAGGCTCGGGGTCAGTCTCGGAATCGTGATCCCACGCGTCGAGACAAAGCCCCTCCCCGTCCGGCTCATATCGGCAGAGCCAGAAGGTGAAGTACTCGTCGCAGCCAAACTGGAACCATTCTTCTCCGAACGCCTGCCTTGCCACCGGGTCATTCAACGCCTCCTCCGGCGGAAGTATATGCCCGAACGGAAAATCCGCGCTGTCATACAACGAATAGAATTCCCGCAGCGGCTCCGGCAGCCTTTCGATTGTATCGTCGCCGCAGGTGCGCGGCTGCAGCTCAATATCCTCAAATTCATCATTTAATTCCTCAAAGCACTTTTCAAGCTCGGACATGTCATGTTCCTCCCTGTATGATGAAGTATGAAGCGCGGAGTCAAGTCCTTACTTCTTATATGCTCTGCCTATGTCGGTACGGTAGTGGGCGCCCTTGAATCTGATTTTGTCGACAGCGGCGTAGGCCTTGTCGAGGGCTTCGTCGAGCGTCGCGCCCTTCGCCGTCACGCCGAGGACTCTGCCGCCATTGGTGAGGAAGCCGCCGCCGGCAAATTCCGAGCATTTGGTGCCGGCGTGATAGACCGTCGCGCCCTCCACTTGTCCGTTTTTGTCAAGTCCTTCGATTTCAATTCCCTTCTCGTACTTGCCGGGATAGCCGCCGGACGCCATGATGACGCAGGCGCAAGCGCCGTCGTCCCACTCGATGTCGATGTCGGAGAGCTTTTCGTCGATGATCGCCTGAATAATCCGCGAGAAGTCGGTTTTGAGGCGCGGCAGCACCACCTGTGCCTCCGGGTCGCCGAAGCGGGAATTGTATTCAATGACCTTCGGTCCGTCGGAAGTGATCATGAGTCCGAAGTACAGACAGCCCTTGAAGGTGCGTCCCTCGGCGTTCATCGCGTGGATGGTGGGCAGGAAAATTTTTTCCATGCACTCCGCCGCCACCTCGTCCGTGTAGAAGGGATTGGGGCTGATGGTGCCCATACCGCCCGTGTTGGGACCTAAATTTCCGTTGAACACCCGCTTGTGATCCATGGAGGACACCATCGGCTTGACGCACTTGCCGTCGGTAAACGCCAGCACCGACACCTCGGGACCGGTTAAAAATTCCTCGATCACGATATTGTTGCCGGAATTGCCGAAAATCTTATCCTCCATGATGGAATGAATCGCGGCTTTGGCTTCGCCGAAATTCTCGGCGATGACAACGCCCTTGCCGAGTGCCAGTCCGTCCGCCTTGATGACCGTGGGATAGCTGTTTCTCTCGGCGATGTAAGCAAGTGCCGCCTTCGGGTCGTTGAACACCTCATACGCCGCGCTGGGAATGCCGAACCGCTTCATCAGATCCTTGGAAAACACCTTGCTGCCCTCGATGATGGCGGCTCTCCGGTTGGGGCCGAAGGCGCGGATGCCCTCCGCCTCAAGCGCGTCCACCATGCCGAGAACCAGCGGATCGTCGGGCGCGACGAATACGCAGTCCACATCGAGCTTCTTTGCGAGCGCCACCACTCCGTCGATGTCGTCCGCGGCGACGTTAAAAACCTCCGCGTCCTTTGAAATGCCGCCGTTGCCCGGCGTGCAGTAGATTTTGTCAACGTCGGCGCTTTCCTTCAGCTTGCGGACAATCGTGTGTTCACGCCCGCCCCCGCCGACTACCAAATATGTCATTGTATCGTGTCAGTCCTTTCTCGTAATTCTACCATACCTTGTACGGCAAGCCCATCCATGATGACAGAATGATCAATAGGTTGGGCAATACAATATTTATCAGAAAAAACAAGGCGATATTCTTCTCTGTTCGTATTTCGCCGTCCTTTACCGCAAAGAAAACCCACGCAAAAAGCAGCGTAAGAACACCCGCCGAGAGGTACCACCTGAACATCAGGCTGAACGCAAGCGAAAAAAAGGGAGTACAAAAACAAGTCAGAAAATAGTACAGCTTTTTCCGGTTATCCTCCTCCTTGTCACGCGTCAAACCGAAAGCGATTACAATCACGGCAATACTTGCCAGCATAATCAACACACAGCCGACAACGCACGCCAGAATCAAATGCCAGTCACTGCTCCACGGGCTTATATTCTGATAAAACCAATCTGCCGTTTTTTCCATCACTACTCCTGTTTAACCAAAGCGCCGCGGCACCAAATTTTTTATATAATCCAGCGCGCAGCGCTCCGACATTATTATCTATTATCTATTCTTTATTCTCTATTCTCTAAGCGAGCCTGCGAGCGTTTCCGCTTTAGTGATGGAATAATCTGATTCCCGTGAATACCATGGTCATGCCGTACTTGTTGCAGGTTTCGATGACGTTGTCGTCGCGGATGGAGCCGCCGGGTTCGGCAATGTACTGCACGCCGCTTCTCTTGGCGCGCTCGATATTGTCGCCGAAGGGGAAGAACGCGTCGCTGCCGAGGGACACGCCGCTCATGGTGGCGAGCCACGCCTTCTTTTCCTCCTTGGTGAAGGGTTCGGGTTTTTCGGTGAAGAACAGCTCCCATGTACCGTCGCGGAGCACGTCGTCATAATCGTCGCTGATGTAGACGTCAATGGTGTTGTCGCGGTCGGGACGGCGGATGTCGGGCTTGAATGGCAGGTTCAGCACCTTCTCGTTCTGGCGCAGATACCAGTTGTCCGCCTTGTTGCCGGCGAGTCTGGTGCAATGCACTCTCGACTGCTGCCCCGCGCCCACGCCGATTGCCTGACCGTCCTTCACGTAGCAGACGGAATTCGACTGGGTGTATTTCAGGGTAATGAGCGAGATAATGAGGTCGTGCTTGGCGGTTTCGGGAAGATCCTTGCACTCGGTGACAATGTTGCTCATCATCGCGTCGTCGATGACCAGCTCGTTCCTGCCCTGCTCGAAGGTCACGCCGTACACCTGCTTGCGCTCGATCTCGGCGGGCTTGTAATTCTCGTCCATTTTGATAATGCAATAGGTGCCTTTTCTCTTGGATTTGAGGATTTCAAGGGCTTCCGGCTCATAGCCGGGGGCGATGACGCCGTCGGAGACCTCGCGCTGAATCATCTTCGCGGTGGGAACGTCGCACACATCGGACAGGGCGATGAAGTCGCCGTAGCTCGACATTCTGTCCGCGCCGCGCGCCTTGGCATAGGCGCAGGCGAGAGGCGACAGCTCCAGATCGTCTACGAAGTAAATCTTTTTCAGCACATCCGAAAGGGGCGTGCCGATGGCAGCACCCGCGGGGCTGACGTGCTTGAAGGAGGCGGCGGCACAGTAGCCGGTCGCCTTTTTCAGCTCGCTGACAAGCTGCCAGCTATTGAACGCGTCAAGAAGGTTGATGTAACCCGGCTTGCCGTTAAGCACTTCAATAGGAAGATCGCTGCCGTCCTCCATGAAAATGCGGGAAGGCTTCTGATTGGGGTTACAACCGTATTTGAGCATCATTTCGTTCATTGTTTTCAAGCGTCCTTTCGTTTCATAACATATGATCTATAAATCAGAAAAATTCCGGTTGGATAAACGCGTAATTCTTATCCATCAGCATCATTAAGTATTCGTCAAAGCTGTCGGCGATCACGTCGAGACGGTCGGGGTCGTGAAGATAGCGGATGATCTGCCCTTTCCTGCCTCCCTTTGCGGGCGTGAAGTCGATGAAGAGCCGCGACGTGCCGCCGTTGTTCATGCAGTCGGAGAAGCAGAGCCAGTCGCAGCGGGAGCCGTCCTGACGGATGCGCGGATCGACAAAAATATCCGTTCCCGCTGCCTCCATTTCATCCCGATACCACTCGAACAGATCGGCAAAATTGTCGCCGTAGTCCATGTCATCATCCTCGATGAGCTGCGCCGCCGAATAGAGGTAGTAGGGATATTCTCCCTCGTCCACATCCGAGCCAAGGAAGTAGAAGGCGATTTTCTCCTCGCCGTATTGTCTCCAATAGGTGCCGTCGGCAAATTCCAGCAGTTCCACCAGCGACGCGGGCATTTCGGGGTATTTTTTTAGCAGCGCCATTTCGTCCGCCGCGCTGATTCCCTGCTTCACGCCCTCAAAGTGAATCCATTCCTCCGCGCTGAGATCGCCGGCGCGGAGATAGGCATTTCGTAAACCGTCGATGTACTGCTGCGCCAGACTGCGTTTTTCTTCCATATCACACATTTTTATTGACGATTTTGGTCTGCACTTCGCCCGATTCCAGGTCGATGAAGCGGGTGAAGAGCGACACCTTGTTGTCCTCGTTGAGAGCGTTCCACACCGCGTTGGTAAATTCGTCAAGGGAGTCGGTATCAATCGAGACCCATGTCGGCTCACCCTCGTAGCTGGGGATGGGATTGCCGTCGCATTTGTAGGTGTGGATGAAGTGACCCTCTCCGGCGGGCGTGTTGTTGTAATCGAAGAAGAAGCGCTGCGCCGAATCTGGATTGCCGTTCGCGCTCTTGAGGATAGAAAGCTGATAGTCGCCGTTCTTATGGACAATGCCGCTGATTCTGGGGGTGTAGTTCGGGGGGTCAGGCTCGAAGGTGCGGGTTCTGAGCGCGTCCTCGAAGGTCTTGCCCTGCGCCATGAAGTCGTAGATGGTGTCGGTCTGGTCGCCGTTGGTGACGATGGTGTCGTCGCCCAGCACGCGCACCGGCGCATAGATGATCAGCGAGGGATCGACCAGCTTCGACGGGTCGAACGCCTCGGTGCGGATGCCGTCCTCCTGCGGGGTAAAGACGCGGTTGCGGCTGTTCTGGCTTCTGCCCATGATGAAGTAGGCGATGGCGGCGAACCTGCCGCTCTTGCTCTTGCCCAGCAGAATGCCTCTGCCGGGATAGGTGGTCGCGCCGATTTCCTGCGCGTAATGGATGATGTTCATATTGTGTCAGATCTCCTTTGTCTGAGTGATTATTTGTCAATTCTCACATAGCGATGCTTGTTCTTTTGTCCGGGTGTTTCAATGAATTGCAGGTAGGGAAAGCTCCCTAAAACAAACTGACAGAGCGGATAAACTGATGATTGTTCAAATGGCTCCTTTGCGTTCAGCGGCAGCGAGTAAATCTCAAAAATATCCCGTTCCGTCGTAATGCTGAGGAGCGCGCATCTGGTAAAGAAAAACCGGGATTCGCCGCCGATCATCTCCCTGACCGAAGCGATTCGGTATTCTCTCTCGCCGCATTCGATCACGATTTTATCACCGTCCCGCCAGCAATGCCCCACCGCGCGGAATAGCTTCAGACCTTGAATCAGGCTGAACGCCGCCAACAGCAAAACGGAAAGAGCGATCAGGCAGACGGCGCAAAGCCACAGATTCAGTTCAAATCGCGTCCGCAGATACCACATCATCACGCCCGCCAGTACCACGCAGAGCATATTGCCCCACTGAATACGGTCGTGAAGCTGATAATGGAATTCATACTTCACAAGCCCGTTGTCGGCTGTTTCATCCTTGCCCAAAACAAAGGGATAATTGACGGCTTCCATTATATCAACTCCTGCTCTTTATCATTCCAGCGCCAACGGCGCTCTGAAATTCTTCATTTTTCAATCTTCAGTCTTCAGTTAGCAGCGCAAGGCGCGCGCCTCATCCGTGCAGCCCTTCGGACTGGAGCTGCATGTTCTCCACGATGATGTCGTGAATCTCGCCGAGAGAGGCGCAGTATTCCAGCACCTTCCACGGCTCGTTGGTGTGGTAATGAATCTTGATGGTTTCCTCGTCGCCGACCGCAAGAAGGCAATCGCCCACAAAGTTCTCCACAAAGTAATCGTTGATCGCGTCTTCGTCAAGGTCGTGTCCCTCGATGAGCAACTGCGTGTCAAATTTGAATTCGACGGTTTCGTTTTCAGGCATGTCGTTTTGTCTCCTTCATTGAAATTTTTTTAGGGCAAAGCCCTTGCGATATTATTCTTAATTTTCTGTTCGTTATTCTTTCATTCTACTCGCCCAGAATGACCGTATGATTTCCCTCGATGCGTATTCTTCCCTCGCAGAAAAGGCTCACCGCCTTGGGCAGTATCTCCCACTCCGCCTGCCGCATGACGCGGTATTGCAGAATGTCCTCGTTGTCGCCCTGTTCGATGGGAACGGCCTTTTGCAGGATGATCGCGCCGCCGTCGGTGATTTCATTGACGAAGTGGGCGGTAGCGCCGGTCACCTTCATGCCGCTGGCGAGGACGGCGGTGTGTACCTTCTTGCCGTAGAATCCGTCGCCGCAAAAGAGCGGAATGAGGGACGGGTGGATGTTGATGATCCGGTTGCGGTATTTTTCTACAACCGACGGGCCGAGAATGGAGAGGAATCCGGCTAACACGATCAGGTCGATGTTCCGGTTTTCCAGCGCCGCAAGAATCGCGGCGTCGTAGTCCCCGCTTGTGCTGTAAGCCTTCCGGGAGACAACCTGATGCTCTATGCCGGCTTTTTCGGCGCGCTGAATGGCGAAGGCCTTCTCATTGCTCGCCAGCACAAAGACAATCCTGCCATTCCTGATCTCGCCGCGTTCCTGCGCGTCGATCAGGGCTTGCAGATTGGTTCCCCCGCCCGACACAAACACAGCTATATTTTTGACCGTCTTTTCATTCGTATTCATCAGCATATTTCAACGCCCTCTGTGCCGCTGACGACCTCGCCGATGACATAGGCTTCTTCGCCGTTCGCCTTAAGGGTGGCGATGGCGGTATCGACCTCCGAGGGATCCACCGCGACCACCAGACCCACGCCCATGTTGAAGGTGTTGAACATGTCGTGATCGTCGATCCTGCCGTCGCTCATCTTCTGGATGTAATGGAACACAGGCAGCACCTTGACGGAGGAACGCTGCACCCTCGCCATCATGCCGTCGGGCAGCATGCGCGGTATGTTCTCATAGAAGCCGCCGCCGGTGATGTTGGAAATGCCGTGGACGCTGACCGCCTTTTGCAGGGCGAGGACGGACTTGACATAAATGCGGGTGGGCGTGAGAAGCTCCTCGCCGAGCGTTTTGCCGAATTCATCGATGTATTTTGAAATATTCTGGGAGCTGACTCTCAGGGTTGTGCGAACCAGCGAAAAGCCGTTGGAATGCAGTCCGGTGGAGGCAACGCCGATGAGGGTGTCGCCGACCTTGACGTTGGCGCAGTCGACGATTTTCTCCTTGTCCGCAAGTCCCACGCAGAAGCCGGCAAGGTCATATTCCTCAGGCGGGTAGAAGCCGGGCATTTCGGCGGTCTCGCCGCCGATCAGGGCGCAGCCCGCCTGCACGCAGCCCTCCGCTACGCCGCCCACGATGTCGGCGACCTTCTCCGGGATATTCTTGCCGACGGCAAGGTAATCGAGGAAGAAAAGGGGCTGTGCGCCGCTGCACGCGACGTCGTTCGCGCACATGGCAACGCAGTCGATACCCACCGTGTCATGCTTGTCCATGAGGAAGGCGATTTTCAGCTTGGTACCCACGCCGTCAGTGCCGGAGACAAGGGTGGGCGTCTTCATACCGGCAAAATCCGGCTCAAAGAGTCCGCCGAAGCCGCCTATACTTGACACTACTCCGGGAATATTGGTTCTGGCGACGTGCTTTTTGATCAGCTCGACAGACCGGTAACCGGCGGTAACGTCAACGCCGGCTTCCTTGTAGCTGTTGCTGTAGCTTTTGGTGTTGCTCATATTGTTTCCTCCATAAGAATCATTTTTGCAGGTGCAATCGGGAAATATCCGGATTTGGGGTATTTCATATTACGGGGTTTTTATTGCTTGACTAAGGAAGGCAAATCGAAAAATTGAACCGTATCGGTATTCGCCTGCCCCTGTCAGAATGTCCAGGGCGGTCCTGTCCGTTCCCGAACCGGCGGGGAACCTTGTCCCCTGCCCCCGCATTCGCTCGATGATTGTCTTTTTCTTTGCAGCTTAATCTTTCGGCTGCTGCCCTATCTTGAAATCGTATTTATTGAAATACTCGCGCTCGTCCACCTCCATGGGATAATGACCCGTGAAGCAGGCGTCGCAGATGCCGATTTCGCCCAGTCCGGCGACGTTGTGGATGCCGTCGACCGACACGAAGCCCAGCGAATCGGCTCCGATGGCGGAGCAGATCTGCTCCACCTTCATACTGTTGGTGATGAGCGAGCCGCGGTCATTGATGGTCGTGCCGAAGTAGCAGGTGTTGAAAACCGGCGGCGAGGAAATGCGCATATGCACCTCGGTCGCGCCCGCCTTGCGCAGCAGACCGATAATGTATTTTGCCGTCATGCCCTTGATGATGGAGTCGTCGATCCCCCTGATGATGGATTCCAGCACATTCAGCTTGACCTTAAGCGCCATCTTGAAAGACTCGTCGTCCTTGCCGATGTGCGCCTGAGAGATGTATTTATTCTTGATCAGCGCGGTGCCGTAGGGGATGCCGCTCGCCTGCGAAAAGCCGATCGCGGCGGAGATGCCCGAATCCGGCACGCCGCAGACAATGTCCGCTTCGACGGGATGCTCCTTTGCCAGCAGCTTGCCGATCTCCATGCGCACCTCGTGTACGCTCTTGCCGTTGATCACCGAGTCGGGGCGGGCGAAGTAGACGTACTCATAAATGCAGAGCGCTTGCTTTTCCCTGCCGCAATGCCGGCAGTCGGAGTGGAAGCCGTCGTCGTCGATCATGACCACCTCGCCCGGCTCCACGTCGCGGACGAATTCCGCGCCGATGCCGTCGAATACGCAGGTCTCGCTGGCGACCACCCAGCAGTTGTCGCCGATCTGCCCCAGCGACAGCGGACGCATACCCCGCGGGTCGCGCACGGCAATGAGCTTGTTGCGGCTCATAATCGCCATGGAATACGCGCCCTGCACCTGCTCCATCGCCTCGGCAACCGCCTTCTCAATGGAGCCGGACTTCACCCTCTTGCGGGCGATCAGGTACGCCATTGTCTCCGCGTCGCTGCCCGCCTGGAACATGGCGCCGTCGTGCTCCAGATATTCGCGCAGGTCGTTGCCGTTGACCAGAGCGCCGTTGTTGGAGAGCGCCATCACGCCCTCCATATAGCGCATCACAAGCGGCTGCGCCGCGACGCGCTCCACCACCACCTTGCTGGAATTCCTGACATGACCGATGGCGATCTTGCCCGGCTTGATATTTTTCAGCATTTTATCAGTGAAAACGTCGGCGACAAGGCCGAGATCCTTATAGCAACGAATCGTCTTGCCGTCAGAAAAAGCCATTCCGGCGCCTACCCGACCTCTGTGCTGCATGGCGTAAAGGGCAAGGTGGGTAAGCTCCAGCACCTTTTTCTCATCCGGGCAATAAATACCGAAGACGCCGCATTCCTCACTTAATGAATCATATGCTTCATTTTCGGAATAATTGATTCTTTCATTTTCCAAGCAGTAAATCCTCCCTAATTCAGTGTGGATTGTGGATTGAGAAGTGAAATATAATCGCTGATTGTGCTAATTGTTGACCACTAATCACTATATTTCCTTCAGCTTTTCCTGAAGAGCTGCGTCTTTTCTGGCTACGCCTTCCGCCATGGATTTCTTGTAAGCGGTGAATTTTTCCGCGAGGGAATCGTCGGAGAGGGCAAGCATCTGAATGGCCAGCAGCGCCGCGTTTGCGGAGCCATCGATTGCAACGGTGGCAACGGGAATGCCGCTCGGCATCTGCACGGTGGCAAGCAGCGCGTCCAGACCGTCAAGAGTGGAGGATTTTACGGGGATTCCGATAACCGGAAGGACAGTGTGCGCCGCCAGCACGCCGCCAAGATGAGCCGCCTTGCCGGCTGCCGCGATGATGACGCCGAAGCCCTCCGCCTTGGCGTTTTTGCTGAACTGCGCCGCCGCGTCGGGGGTTCTGTGAGCAGACATGACTCTGACCTCGTATGCCACGCCGAATTCCTTCAGCGTGGTGATGGCAGGTCTGACAACGGGAAGATCGCTGTCGCTGCCCATGATGATCGCTACTTTCTTTGACATTTCCCAAATTCCTTTCTTTTTGTAAATAGATTTTGACATGTCAGCTATAAAACCAACAAAAGGCAAGCTTCTCTTGCTATATCAGAGCGAACGATAACGCACTGATATGGCTAAAAACAGAAAATCTTGCCTTTTACGTCAGGTATTAATAATATACATCAGATGGAGACAACGTCGGCAATCCTGTAAAGCTCATCCTCGAAGGGCTTCTTCATTTCGAGAGCCTCGTCGATGTCGAAATCGACAACCTTGTCCTCCTTGATGCCGACAACGCGGTTGCCTATGCCCTGTTCAAGCAGCTCGACGGCGTGATAGCCCATCTGGGTGGCAAGCACGCGGTCGCGCACGGTGGGAGAGCCGCCTCTCTGCACATGACCCAGAATGGTGGCTCTGGTATCGATGCCGGTAAGCTCCTGAATGTGGCGCGCGATGTTTTCGGTGCCGCCCACGCCCTCGGCAACGATGACGATGAAATTCTTCTTGCCTGTCGCCTGTGTACGGGTGATCTTCGGAATCACGTCCTTCTCCAGATCGCAGGGAATTTCGGGAACCAGAATGGCAGTGGCGCCGCAGGCGATGCCGGTGTGAAGCGCCAGATAGCCCGCGTTTCTTCCCATGACCTCCACGACGCTGCAGCGGTCGTGAGACTGCGAGGTATCGCGGATATTATCCACCATATGCATGGCGGTATTCATGGCGGTGTCAAAGCCGATGGTGTGGTCGGTGGAGCTGATGTCGTTGTCGATGGTGCCGGGCAGACCGACGCAGGGAATGCCGGCGTGGGTCAGGTCGCGCGCGCCTCTGTAGGAGCCGTCGCCACCGATGACCACAACGCCCTTGATGCCCAGCTCACGGCAATAGTCCGCGGCCTGCTGCACGCCCTCAGGCGTGCGGAATTTCGGGCTTCTGGCGGTATAGAGAACCGTGCCGCCCCTGTGGATAATATCGGAAACGCTTCTCAGATCCATCTTGACAACCTCGCCGGTGAGAAGACCGTTGTAGCCTCTCTGAACGCCATAGACGTCCATGCCCTTGAAGATAGCCGTTCTGACGACCGCTCTGACTGCGGCATTCATGCCCGGTGCGTCGCCGCCGCTGGTGAGAACCGCGATTGAATTAGGATTGCTCATTATAAGTTCCTCCCTGAAATTTTATTGATAACGCCGTTTACTGCCGGATTTTTTCATTATCCAGCATACGTATACTTTAATTATATCATAATATCAGGATTTCGCAACAACTTTTTGCCAAAAAACAGGATTTTTTAAATTTTTTTCTTATTTGGGTATTTTGCCTGTCATCCGCGCGACCGGTTCGATCTGTGTGACGAAAAAAACGGCTGTGACGATGCGGCTTCGTCGCTCCTCCGCGCTCAGTTGCTACGCCCTTGCGTACCGCACGGCGACGTTGTCCCCGCCTAAAATGCGGCTCAGCTCGCGCAGCATGACGTCGTTCATCATCACGCGGTACTGCGCGGGCGCCTCCACCATCTCGCCGGTGTCCGCGCAGCGGATAAATACCCGCGTAATGCCGTCGAATACCTTCATCACCTTCATGGCGCGCTGCCATTCGGGGGAGTCCATCGACGGCACGCGCAGGAAGAGAACCGGATTGCCGTGGCGCTTCTGCTGTTGCTCCGGAAGCGGCGCGGGCGGCGGGGACGGTTCATCATGGCGAGGAGGTCTGCCATCGCCGTATTCCGCCGGCGGCAGATGATCCGCCTGCGAGAGGGGGAACATCCTTTCGCAGATGATTTTCGGCTCCTCGTCCTCGCGCAGACTGATCCTCCCGTCGAGAATCAGCGGCACATGCTCCGCGACAACTGCCGCATGCTCCGCCAGCACCTTCGGGAAGATGATCATTTCCAGCGTGCCGCCCGCGTCCTCGACGTCGGCAAACGCCATTTTTTCGTTGTTCCGTGAGAGCTTGAGCTTCAGCTTTTCGATCATTGCCAGCAAACGCACATGCCTGCCGTCGGCATAGCGCGTGTCGGTTTCATCCTCCGCGCCCGCGATAATTTTTAGAATCGGCACGGCTCGAACCCTCCGCGCAATATCCGCGTAGGCTTCGAGCGGATGGGAGCTGAGGTACAGCTCGGTGACCTCCTTCTCCATGGCAAGCAGTTCCTCGAGCGGGAATTCCTCCGACTTAGGCAGCTCTATTCCCTGACCGGAAGCCTCCTTGTCGCCGAAGAGGTTCATCTGTCCCTCCAGGTTGTGCCGCCTGTCGTTTTCCAGATAATCCATCACGAGTCCCACTGAGATGAGCATCTGCCGGCGATTGTCCGCGAGTCCGTCGAGCGCGCCGCTCTTGATAAGGCTCTCCACGGCGCGGCGGTTGACCTCGCTGCCGCTCACACGGCTGCAGAATTCAAAGAATCCTCTGTACGGACCGCCCGCCTGTCGCTCCCGCAGGATACGGATGATCGCGCCCCTGCCCAGATTCTTGATGGCAAGCAGTCCGAAGCGGATGCCCTCGGGCGTATAGGTGAAGTTGAGGTCGCTCTCGTTGATGCTGGGCGGAAGCACCGAAATTCCCATGCGGCGGCACTCGACAATATATTCCGAGACCTTGCCCCGCCAGTCCAGCACGCTTGTCAGCAGCGCCGACATGTATTCGCCGGGGAATTTGCATTTGAGATAGGCGGTCTGATAGGCGACGACGGCATAGCAGACGGCGTGGCTCTTGTTGAAGGCGTAGGAGGCAAAGGATTCCATCTCGCCGAAAATCTTCTCCGCCGCCTCGCGCTTCACCCCTCTGGCAATCGCGCCCTCGACAATCACGGCTCCGTCGTCATCCCTGAGTCCGTTGAGAAACACCTCCCGCTCGCGCCGCATCACGTCGTGCTTCTTCTTGCTCATCGCGCGGCGCACCACATCGGCGCGTCCCAGCGAATAGCCCGCCAGCGCGCGGAAAATCTGCATCACCTGCTCCTGATAGACAATGCAGCCATAGGTCACGTCCAGAATGGGCTTCAGGCGCTCGTCATCGTACTGAATCCGGGAGGGGTTCCGGCTGTTCTCGATGTACTTTGGGATGGAAGCCATCGGCCCCGGACGGTAGAGCGACAGCACGGCGGTGAGATCCTCGATGCTCTTCGGCTCCATGCGCTGCAGCACGCCGCGCATGCCCGCCGATTCAAACTGGAACACGCCCGACGTCTCTCCCGCCCCCATCATGGCAAACACATCCGGGTCGTCGTAGGGAATCGACTTCATGCGGAAGGAGGGATGCTTGCGGCGGATCATTTCCTCCGCGTCCTTGATCACCGTCAGGTTGCGGATGCCCAAAAAGTCCATTTTGAGCAGTCCCAGCTCTTCAAGGGTGGTCATGGTGTACTGGGTGACGGCCACGTCGTCATTGACCGCAAGGGGCACGTATTCGCTCACCGGAAGACGGGTGATCACCACGCCCGCCGCGTGCGTGGAGGCGTGGCGCGGCATTCCCTCCAGACTCATGGAGATGTCCAGCAGTTCCTTGATCTCCGGGTCGCCGTCATATTCCCGCCTCAGCTCCTCCGAGCCTTCGAGCGCCTCCTTCAGCGTGATGTGAAGGGCGTTGGGAATCATCTTGGCGATGCGGTCGGGAACGCTGTAGGGCATACCGAGGGCGCGTCCCACGTCACGGACGACTGCCTTCGCCGCCATGGTGCCGAAGGTGATGATCTGCGCGACGTTATCCGCGCCGTACTTCCGGATGACGTAGTCGATGACCTCCTGACGGCGCTCGTTGCAGAAATCGATGTCAAAGTCCGGCATACTAACGCGCTCAGGATTGAGAAAGCGCTCAAAGAGAAGGTCATACTTCATGGGATCCACGTCGGTGATTCCCACGCAGTACGCCGCAAGGCTTCCCGCGCCGGAGCCTCGTCCGGGACCGACGGGGATGCCATGGGACTTCGCGTATTGCACAAAGTCGTTGACGATGAGATAATAGTCGGTGTAGCCCATTTTTTCCACGACGGAAAGCTCGTACCACAGGCGCGAAAGGAGCCGCTCGTCGTCGGGATTCTCATACCTCGCGCGCAACCCGTCATAGCACATGTTTTTGAGATACACCGCGTGATTCATGCCACCCGGCACCTCGAAATGAGGCAGCTTCGTATGTCCGAATTCAAATTCCACCTGACAGCGCTCTGCGATTTTCACGGTGTTGTCGGCGGCTTCGGGAACTTCGGGAAAAAGCGCGCGCATTTCCGCTTCGCTTTTGAGATAGAATTCGTTGGTGGGAAACCGGAATGCGCCGGGGTCATTCACCGTGCTCTTGGTCTGTATGCAGAGAAGAATCTCGTGTGTGCGCGCGTCGGATTTCCTGATGTAGTGGCAGTCGTTGGTGAGGACAAGAGGAATTCCGGTTTCCTTATGCAGCCGGATCAGCCCTGCGCTGACGGTCTTCTGTTCCTCAATGCCATGGTTCTGCAGCTCCAAGAAGAAATTCTCCTCGCCGAACATCTCCCTGTATTCCAGCGCGCGTTTGTAGGCGGAGGCATAATCGCCGTTCAGAAGAAAGCGGGGAATGTCCCCCGCCAGACACGCCGACAGTGCGATCAGCCCTTCGGTGTGCCGTGAGAGAATCTGACGGTCAATTCTCGGCTTATTGTAAAAGCCCTCCGTCCACGAGAGCGACACTAATCGGATGAGGTTGTGATAGCCCGTGTTGTTCTCGCAGAGCAGCACAAGGTGGGAGTACTCCGAATCCACGCCGTGCGTCTTGTCGGTCATGCTCCGGGGCGCGACGTACACCTCGCAGCCGATAATGGGCTTGACGCCCTGTTTTTTGGCTTCCTTGTAAAAATCGACCGCGCCGTACATCGCGCCGTGATCGGTGACGGCGACAGCGTCCTGTCCCAGCTCCCTGACGGCGGCGACAAGGTCCTTGATCCGGCACGCGCCGTCCAGCAGACTGTATTCACTGTGCAGATGAAGATGCGCAAACATTTTCTGATACTTCCTTTATCCAGCCATTTCTATGTCTATAGTTTACCATATCTGTCCGCTAAGTCAAATGAATTTTCGATTAATGCATGGAACAAATTCCGTCGGGGACGATTGACAATTATGCCGCCGCATGCTATAATGAAACCATACAACCAACATGGAGGAGGTCTGTTAAAAAATGTTCAAATCGCTTTACCGTCTGCACCAGCACTTAGACAGACGGCAGCCGGAGGCTGTGCTGACCGGCAGGGGCGTTCTCGTCATGCTGATCATCTTTTTGACGGAGCAGCTTGGCGCCCAGGCGCTTGCCGTCGTGCCGTCATACTTCGGGCTGAACCTCGGCATTATGGAGATCAACATGATCGTCAACGGCGGCGCGCTGCTGCTGATGTTCCTTTTCTTCGGGGGATTCTTCCTGGAGAGTTTCAAGAATGCCTTTAGGGAATTCAAGGCGGTTTACCTTTGGCTGCCGGTCGCCTGCAACTTCTGCACCGTCATTGCCAACCTGATCGTACAGATGGCGCTCGCGATAGCGCGGGGAGAATTTCAGACTACAAGCAATAACGCCGTTGTCATACAGCTGTTACAGCAGTATCCGGTGCAGCTCATTCTGTTGACCGTGCTGATCGCCCCGATTACCGAGGAAGCGGTGTTCCGCGCAGCGCTCTCCCGCCCCATGACAATCAGCGACAAGGGCTGGGTCAGGGCGCTGGGATTTGTGCTTTCGGTCTTTTTGTTCGCGTTTTTCCACATCTATCAGTTCGCGTTTTTCGCGGTCGACGCCTCCGGCGCGGTTTATCTGACCTTCAATCTGAACGAGTTCATTTCCATTCTGGTCTACGTCCCCATGGCGATCAGTCTGGCAATCTGTTCGTTCTTCGGCAAGAATTTCTGGTGCTCCGTGTGGTGCCACATGATCACCAACATCATTGCCGTCATGCTCATGTTCCTTACCGGCAATACATTGCAATAAAATAATATCAGCGGCTCTCCGTTCTGCCTTACGGAAAGCCGCTGATTTTATCTTAGCTATTGTATATGTAATCCACAATTTCACCGCAGATCCGGAAGATACCCCTGTCGTCATGCACCTGACTTGCGCCGGTGGAGATGACCACCACTCCGTCACGGGTGTCGGGATTGTAGCTGAGGATGGAAAGCGTGCCGTACGCGATGCCAAGGTGATAATACATCCGGCTCTGACCGTAGATGTCGGTCTGATAACGCAGCGGGATACACTGCTCAAAATCATGACCGCGCGACTCCGCCAGGCAGCTTGACGTTTCCATCAGCTGAACCGATTCCTCCGACAGGTACCTGACGCCTTCATACGTGCCGTCGTTTGCGAGAATCGCGGTCAGCTTGGCAAGGTCCTTTGCGCTGATGGTGAGTCCGCCGGCAAAGAAAGGCGCGTTGGAGCCGACGCCCTTTTTGCTGAAGCCCGCCGAAGCAGCCGCGGTTCTTGACACGCTGTCATTGGGATTGTAAAGGGTGGCGATCAGCCTTTTTTCCCTGATTTCCCCCGAATTGAAGGCGGTGTCAATATTGAGCGGGGCAAAGAACTTTTCGTTGGCATAGCTGTTCAGGGTTCTGTTGGCGGCGACCTCCAGTGTGGCGCCGGCAATGCCGATGGCGTAATTGTTGTAGAGCCATCCGGCGGACGCACGGTAGGAGGCGGGCGATTTGAGCTGTGAAAGCGTGCCGTTCCTGCTGCCGTTGGACTTGAGGTATTTGAGATGCGAGGTGTGCGTCAGAAGCTGGCGCATGGTGATGGGACGCGCAAGTTTGCTGTTCCAGTACTCGGAAATATCCGCGTCAAGATCAATAATGCCTTCCTCACGCATTTTCATCGCGTTCATTCCGACAACGACCTTTGTGACGGAAGCCGCTCTGATCTTGTGATCCGGTCCCATAGGGACGGAGCCTTTCGTGGCATATCCGTACTCGTAGGTTTCCCCGACAGCGCCGTGATGAATCACCGCCACCTGAATGCCCACGGCTCCGTACTTTTTGCCGATCTCAGCTACAAAGTCACGGATGGATTCCTTTCCCCGCGGGGGAGTGATGATCAGGGTGGCGCTGTTTTCGTTGACCCAACCCGTTTTGTCGGACGAATACTGAAATTTATACCATTTGTTTCCCAGCGGATCGACCTTTTCATCGATATATCTGTACCGGCTGCCGAGTCTGATCTCCGAATAGCCGGAGGTGCCGTCGCCGTTGTCATCGGACAGCACGACGGAGGATCCCGTGATCTTCACATACAAAGCTCCGATGGGATTATCCCCGTCATCAGCGGAGGGGGCGGACATTCTTTGCGCCTGTTCGGTTTGCGTCTCCTCAGGCGGCACCGGGGCGACAAAGCTGTTTCTTGAATGGATAATGAACGAAGCTAAGATGCAGACCAGAACAAAAATGATATTACCGGCGGAAAGAAGCAGGATAAAGGTTCTCTCCGCCTTGATAAATGATTTTTTCATAAAAAACACCGTCCTGTTATCGCCTTTTTAATCACTATTATAGTACAACAAAAAGGTGGGTGCAATACCTTTTCAAAAAAACGTGATCAGCTCTTTTTGCGTGCGGCGACAATCGAGGGACGGGCTTCGATGTAGTCGTCGTAGCACATCATCCTGTCGATGCAGCCCTCGTCCATGATTTCGATGATCCTGTCCGCGACCGTCTGGATGAACTGGTGGTCGTGGGAGGCAAAGAGAATGTTGCCCTTGAAGGCGATGAGTCCGTCGTTGACGGCGGTGATGCTTTCGAGGTCGAGGTGATTGGTGGGCTGGTCCATGACAAGCACGTTTGAACCGAACATCATCATACGGGAGAGCATACAGCGCACCTTCTCGCCGCCGGAGAGGACGTTGACCGGCTTCAGTACGTCATCGCCGGAAAAGAGCATTTTGCCGAGGAAGCCGCGCAGCGTGGTCTGCAAGGCGTCGGGCGCATACTGCGCCAGCCAGTCGATGATGGAGAGCTCGCAGTTGTCGAAGTACTCCGAGCTGTCCTTGCGGAAGTAGGACTGCGTGGTGCTGACGCCCCATTTGAAGGAGCCTTCATCCGGTTCCATTTCGCCCATAAGAATCTGGAACAGGGTGGTGTTGGCGATCTCGTTGTCTCCGACAAAGGCGATCTTGTCTCCCTTGTTGACGCGGAAGGACACGTTGTTCAGCACCTTCACGCCGTTGACCGTTTTGCTGATACCCTCGACCCAGAGAATTTCCTTGCCGGCCTCCCTGTCCATGTTGAAGACGACGAAGGGGTATTTCCGGCTGGATGCGGGCATTTCTTCCACCGTCAGCTTGTCGAGCAGCTTGCGGCGGGCGGTCGCCTGCTTCGCCTTGGATTTATTCGCGGAGAAGCGCTCGATGAAGGATTGCAGCTCCTTGATCTTGTCTTCGCGCTTCTTGTTCTGGTCGTTGAGAAGCCGCTGCATGAGCTGGCTGGAATGATACCAGAAGTCGTAGTTGCCGACGTACATCTTGATCTTGGTGTAGTCGATATCGACGATGTGGGTGCAGACGTTGTTGAGAAAGTGGCGGTCATGCGAC
>ONDC01000036.1 GCA_900316495.1 uncultured Eubacteriales bacterium | reverse complement strand
CAGATCATGGGCGTACAGGACGTTGCCATTTACGTCAAGAGCAACGAGGGTCTCTATCGTCTGGCTGGCGCTTCCTCCAGACGCGCCCAGAAGATGCGCAATATTATCAACCTTGAGGATTACGAGCAGCTGGAGGGCGTGCTGCTTGAGGAAAGAATTTTTGTCAACCGCAAGCTTGACGGCAATCTGCCCTCTATGGTGGCGCCTGTTTTCTCCGAGCAGAACATGATTTACATGATCATGCTCTTCAATATGGAATTTGACAAGATGACGCTCTATCAGGAAAACCTCTTCTCGGTTCTTTCCAAGATCATTGCTTCCAGCTTCGAAAAGGCATATCGCTATCAGAACGATACCAAGGATACCCGCTATGTGCCCGGCACAAACGTTCTCCTTGCCAGCGCCTTTACCGACATTGTCAAAACCAAGCTCAGCGGTACAGGCACCAATATTGCCGACTTTGCCGTACTCCGCACAAGGGTGGAAGACAGCTCGCAGCTTATGGAAAAGGGCGCTGCCCTTGGCGGCATTCTCCGCGACAACGACTATGTCGGTCTCAGCGAGAAGGATCCCAACGAGCTGCTCATGCTGCTTAACAACACGACCGAAAAGGATCTGCCCTTTGTTTACAAGAAGATCGCCCGCATTGATTTGGAGGCAGAGGTGGTGTCATTAGATGAGTACAGGAATTAACTTTGAACGCATAATCAGTGGTTTTCATTTTACGCTCAACGCGAGAGATCCCAATTTTATTTATCAGATCATTCTGGTAAATACCGTCGTTGTCGTAGCTTATTTCGTCGTCTTCACGCTTCTGGGCAAATTCAGACCCGCGCTCGCCAAGTCGATCGTGATGCTGTTTACCCCTCCGTTCGGTGTGATCTGCTTTTTTGTCAACTTCATCGTTTCCCTGTTCGACCGCAAATCCGATATTGACTACCTGGAACTGACGTTCAGCAAGGAAAAGAGAGAATTTGCCAAGCAGACGGACTATGAGACGGAAAAGGAATTTGTTCCGCTCGAAGAGGCTCTCATCATTTCCGATGTGGAGGATAAGCGCCGCGCGCTGCTCAACGTCCTGAAGGCTGATGTTTCCAACAACATGAAATCCCTGGTCAAGGCGCTGGACAACGAGGATCCGGAAACAGCCCACTATGCTGCCGCTGCGCTGATGGATATTCTTCAGAAGTACTCCAAGAAGCTCTCTGGTCTCCAGCAGAAGTACCAGGAGAATCCGCAGGACGCCGACATCAACAAGGAATATGCCGATACGACATATGAATACATCAGCAGCGGCGTTCTGGGCGAAATCGAGGTCAAGAAGTATTCTCATCTCTATGTGGAGCTTATCGACAATCTCAACACCTTCCACCCCGAAATGCTCGATACCGAGCAGTACAAGAACGTCGTTGATTGTCTGCTTAAGATAGGAAAATACGATGACGCAGACAGATGGGCAAATCTCTCGATCGAGCGTCAGCCCAACATGGAGCAGTCCTATCTCAACGCACTCAACGTTAAGTACAAGACCGAGCAGTGGGACGATTTCAAGGTCGTTCTGGACAAGATGCTCAAGTCCGGCGCACAGCTTTCACAGAAGGGCATAGGTGTGGTTCGTTTCTGGAATCGCAAATGATAATAGATTTACGCAGTAGGAGGGAAACGGATGTTATCATTATCTGATGCACTTGCCAATCTGTCCCATCTTCCCATGATTTCAAACATGCTGTCGAGCGGGTTCTTTGACCAGAAGGTGATGAACAATATCTGGGCATTCATATGGTTTGTGGTGGCCTATTCCATTGTATTTATCATCATACCGGCAAAGGTGCTCAAGCTGAAGCTCTGCGACGGAGAGTTTATTGACAATGCAATGATCAGCATTATTGTTAGCCAGGTGGCTCTGAGCGCCATCGTGTTTGTTCTGTCATTTATGAAGATATACAACACGTTGACGCTGGTGCTTTCCATCATTTTTGTCATACTGTTTTATATCAAATTCAAGAACAGGATAAGCTTCCGTCAGAAGCTGAACAGCTTTATTTTCTCGTTCTCGGATGTGATAAGCGGACAGCTTAAAATGTCGCTGATCGTGCGCAATTATATCGGAGAAAAGATCAGCAATATCTCGCACGGCGTCAAGAGATTTGTATCCTGGTATTTTGACAAGAACGTGGTTTATCACATCATTGGCACGGTTTGTGTGCTGGTGCTTTTGATCCGCCGTGGATACTTCGCCATGATCAGCCAGGCCTTCCCGACGTCCGACGTATCGGTGCATACCTCATGGATCAATTTTACGGATGCGGGATACATTTTCAGCGACGGTATCTATCCCTTTGCCATGCACAATGTCGTATCGGCGTTTGCCAAGCTGACCTTTATTGATGTTGTGACTGTCATGAGATTTTTGGGACCGCTCAACGCTGTTTTTATGGGTCTCATGCTTATGATCTTCATCACCAAGATCTTCAAGAGCCCCGCAGCGGCTATCGTGACGGGCTTAGTCTACTGCATCAGCAGCTTCGGCACCGGAGCGGTCGTGGATCGTATCTTCTTCTCGCTTCCGCAGGAATACGGCATGCTCTTTATCCTGCCTACAGGATATTTTATGATCAAGTTCCTTGAGGAACAGAGGAATGTGGACGCCATCGCGTTTTCCTTTGCGGCGTCCATGACGGTCGCCGGTCACTTCTATGACGCCATCTTTGCCGTGCCGCTGTGCTTATGTCTGGTCATTCCTTATATTCCCTTCCTGTTTAAGAAAAAGGTTCTCATCAAAATGATACTCAGTGTGATGTTGGCGGCTGTGGTCAGCCTTACGCCGATGTTCTTTGGCCTCTCACTGGGGTATCACTGGCAAGGCTCACTTGACTGGGCGGTCAGTATGATGGAAAAGGGCGATAAGGAGGAGTCCGGAGAGGAAAAGGTGCAAGAATCGGCAGAGACCAAGAAGGATGAGACCAAGAAGGATGAGACGCAGGACGAGGAACAGGGACCAAACTTCATAGAGAATACGGAAAAATCCTTCAAGAATACCATGAAGGAATACACCGATTTCTGGGGCTATGTGGTTTACGCCTGCTCGGCAATCGGCATTGTTATGGGTGCCGCAGTGCTGCTTTTGACCTCCAAAAAGAAGCAGGGCAGGGTCGCCATCGGTCTCGGACTGAATATGGTGTTGTTCAATTTCATCTTTATGAATGCGACCTATTTTGGCCTGCCTTCGCTGATCGGCGCCGACCGCGCGGTCAATTACCTGATTTATCTTGGCGCCGTTACCATCGGCGTGCCGTTCGGTCTGTTCTGGTGCTTATTTGAGGAAAGAGCCAAACCGGTGAGATGGGTATCCTCTGTTGCCATTGTTCTTGCAACCGCTATCGTCATCGTGTTCGGCGGCTACACCTTCAGTTCAAGCTCGATATTCAGACTGAGCTATTCCTCTGTTACCGAGAATTACTATAAGATTAAGGCAACGCACCGAAAGGATACGTGGACAATCGTTTCCACGGTTGACGAGCTTTCCCTTACGCGAAACAAGGGCTGGCATTATGAGCTTTGGGAATTCATTTTCCGTATGGAACAGTATGATCCCACAAGAGTCATTCAGATACCGACCGAATATGTCTACTTCGTTGTTGAGAAGCGCCCGTTGAAATACGCAGAACCTACCTATCTTGGAGAGCCGCTGACGCTCTATCCAAGAATCAGCAAGGATTCTGCTAATCAGCTTCTCACTGAGCAGACAATACGTACAAGCAAAAAGAGCGATTACTACGGCATTTATGAAAACAGGCATGCGATCATGTCCAAGGCTTATTTCTGGGCGGAAAAATACATGGCATATTTCCCCGATCAGATGAGCGTTTACTATGAGGACATGGATGTTATTATCTATGAAATCAAGCAGAACATGTATGCCCTGAATAATTTTGCCATAGACTACGGCTACAATACCATTACCATGGAGCAGTGGCTTATCGAGCATCCGGAGGCAATCGGCGGTCAGACAACTCCCACTGTTTCGGACAGCGACCTGGCGCCCGAAACGGAGGAAACTTCTGAGGAAACCCCGTGATTCAGCGATAAGGAGCATTGAGCATGGAGAGCATAGTAAGCATTATTGTACCGGTGTATAACTGTGCGGATCTTCTGCCACGATGCGTTGACTCCCTTCTGCATCAGAAATACGGCAGCCTTGAGATTATTCTGGTGGATGACGGCTCGACCGACGGGACGCCGGAGGTTTGTGAGAGCCTTGCCGCGACGGACAGCAGGATAGTGGTGCTGCGAAAGGAAAACGGAGGGGTTTCGTCCGCACGGAACGCGGGATTGAAAGCCGCAAAGGGAGGGTTTATCACCTTCGCCGACGCGGATGACTATGTCAATCCCGACCATATTGAGATTCTTATGGATCTGATGAAGCGACAAGGCAGCGATGTGTCCGTGTGCAGCTTTATCAGTGAAGATGAGAGCCAATGCTCTGAGCCATGCTGCTTCAGCGGCTCCCGCAATGAAAAGTGCTTTGATCGTGACAGCGCCGTCTGCGAACTGCTCGCCGGCGGCGCTGTCGGCGGTTATGTCTGGAACAAGCTCTATCGCAGGGAACTGTTGGACGGAGTGTCTTTCAGGGGCGACATCAAGATACTTGAGGATCTCCGGTTTAATGTGGAGGTTTTTGAGAGAATCCAAAAAATGTCATTTACTACCTGCCGGTCGTATCACTATATTCAACGGGGACAGAGCGCCATGCACACCTCCTTCGGGGAGAAGCACCGCAAAATGGTGGAAACAGCGCGGGAGATTCGCGACGAGCTGGCGGGAGGCACCCCGGAGCTTGCTGACGCGGGAAACGGCCTGCTCGCCACAACGATTCTCTGGGTTTGTGACGTGATGGCAGAATACGGTCCTTATGACAGGGCTCTGTTTGAGCAATACCGCGCGGAATTTAAACCGCTCAGAAGGAAATACATGCGTATGAGCCGCGTACCCTTCAGCTATCGGGCAAGCGCCGTGTTTTTCAGCATGGGTTTTCCGGTGTTCAGGCTGGCGGTCAGGGCGGTCAGAAAAATACTGTGATGATCTGAAGAATTCTCCAATGAAAGGGTGAAATACATGCAGGAGGAAGGAATGGCTTCCGCCAATACGCCGGGGGCAAGGAAGAAGATTCTCTTTGTCACCAATACCATGGGGCGCGCCGGAGCCGAAAAATGCCTGCAGGCGTTGCTGGAGCTGCTTGACCCGTCGCAATACGATCTGTCGGTGTATTCCATCATCAACCGGGGCGAGCTGTACAGCGACATGCCGGCATATGTGCATATCCTCAATAAGAACCCCTGCACAAAATCGGTGCTTGACCGCGCGGGACTTGCCGCCATCGGTCGTCAGATTCTCTGCAGTCTGCTCAAAAAGTGCAGCTTTATCACGTATATTCCCTACTTCCTCCGCGTGCTGTTTCATCAGATCAGGGTAAAGCGTCTCGATTTCAGCAAGCTCTTCTGGATGCTGCTGGCGAGGAACGCTCAGCGCTTCGATGAGGAATACGACCTCGCGGTCGCGTTTATCGAGGGCGCTGCCACCTACTACGTCGCCAATTACGTCAAGGCAAGGAAAAAGGCGACCTATGTGCATATCGACTATCTGGCGGCGGGCTATTCGCCCAAGCTGGACAGAAAATACTACGACAAATTCGATCGGGTATTCTGCGTGTCGGATACCGTGAGGAAGGTATTTCTCACCGCCTATCCGGAATACGGCGAAAAAACCTTCTTCTTTCATAACATGGTGCCGAGGGAGCGCATTCTCCGTCTGTCGAAGGAGGGCGAGGGCTTTACCGACGGCTTTGACGGACTGCGTATCCTCACGGTCGGTCGGCTGCACTATCAGAAGGCATATGACCTCGCCATTCCCGCTCTTGCTGAGCTTCGCAGGAGGGGACACAATGTGCGCTGGTACGTGATAGGGGAAGGCGCCGAGGAGGACAATCTCCGCGCGCTTATCCGACAAAACGGAGTGGAGGACAGCTTTATTCTGCTGGGAACCACGCCTAATCCCTATCCGTTCATCGCCGGCTGCGACATCTATTCGCAGGCTTCGCGCTTTGAAGGCTGGTGCATAGCCCTTGCCGAATCGTTGGTGCTGGCGCGTCCCGTGCTGGCTTCAAGGTGCGCGGGAAATGAGGAGCAGGTGACCGACGGCGAAACCGGCGTGTTAATCGACCTTTCCACCGAGAATATCGTGGAGGGCATGGAAAAGCTTATCACTTCGCCCGAGCTGCGGGAAAAATTTACCCGTAACCTGAGCGGTGTTGCGCTTGATTTCAAAAAGGATCTTGAAATGCTCTACGCGCTGACTGTCTGACAGATTGGCAGAAGCTTCAGAGCAGGAATCAACCCGGAGGTGGGCATAGCATGACATGCCTCGACAGAAAAACCCTGATACTGATACCCGCGTTCAACGAAGAGGGCAGCATCGGCAGGGTCATACGCAATATTCAGAAGGAATGCGGCAAGGTGGATATTCTTGTCATCAACGACGGCTCCCGCGACAAAACCGTCGAGGTTGCGGAAAAGGCGGGCGCGATTGTTGTATCTCATATATTCAATATGGGCTACGGCGTTTCGCTTCAGACCGGCTACAAATACGCCGTCGATCACGACTATGATTTTATTATTCAAATGGATGCGGACGGTCAGCATGACGTGTGCAATATCGGCACGATTTACGGAAAGCTGACCCACGGCAAGCACCCCTACGATATTGTGATCGGCTCGCGCTTTCTCGCCGATCAGAATAACACCATGAAGGTAGGGATTGCCAAGAAGGTCGCCATTGGCTTTTTCAACATGGCGATCCGGCTGGTGACGCGCAAGCATTTCACCGACCCGACATCGGGACTGCAGGGACTCAGCCGTCGGGCGTTCACCGCGTACTCGCTCTACGACAATTTTGACACCAATTACCCCGACGCGAACATCATCACCAAGATGCTGCTCAACGGCTATTGGATGCGCGAGGTGCCGGCGGTCATGCACGAGCGTGAGACCGGCGTGAGTATGCACAGCGGTCTGCGTAAGAATATTGCCTATATGTTTACTGTCACGCTGAATATTTTAGTGGTGGTCATGCAGTTCTATCTTATCAAGAAGGGTCACAAGGACATCACCGAGGAACTTGATCTGGTTTAAATGAAAAATAAGGGAGGTACTTCCACGGGAAGTACCTCCCTTTTGCTGCTCCTTAAGGAGAGTGAGAGGAGCATGGAGTTGATCCTGTATGCGGATTCTTTTCCAATCCATGCCGCTCTATTCGTTTTCCATTTCCTCCCTTGTCGCTCGCAGAGCCTCCTCCAGAACTGTCTCGTCAAATCCGAAGGTGCGATAGCCTCCCTGACAGGTTCGCAGATAAGAAATCTCAGATATTACGTAATAGGTCGATGCCAAGGGAATCAAGAAGCTCCTGGGTTTTCTTATGAACAGCAGAGATTTTGATGCCTTGACCATCGCCTGTATCGACCCTGTAAATGTTCTTGGTCAATTTCAAAACATCCTGAGCCGAGTTTTTTTCATCCAGTTTTGTATTCCTAAGAGCGTTCAGCAGACCGTAATAGTAGAGCAGACTTATGTGGTTCAGGAATGCCCAACCGCGAAAATATTCATCTGTGTGGGCATGTGATGCCGATGATGACACGCTGTTCTTCAGATAATCAAAGCACTGCTCGATATCCCATCGATTTTTGTAGTTCAGATAGATTTCCTTAGCCGACAGATCGAGATTGCTGCAGAAAGAGAAATATCCCATACGAATCTCCTTGAGAACGTGCATAGGAGCATGTTCTTCTTCTCCGTAGTCCTTATCCGCACGTTCCACGTAATGCCCGACAAGCTCGGCTTTTCTCGAATCATCACGGAATGTGTAAATGTAGTTTCCTTTGTTCCCACTCGGACGTTTGCGGAACCAGACGGCTCTCTTGTTGTACGAAAACACGCCGTCCCATTTGTTATCGTCGATATTCTCATAGAATGCCGCCTCAACATTCACAGTATTATCCTGCAAAGGAAGAATGAACTTCATTCCGGCATTTATCAAAGCGGAAAGATTTTTCTTGGAGTAAAAACCCTTATCGGCAATAATGATACAATCACTGCATCCTGCCGCATTTACCGTATCCATGAATGCCGTTTTATCAACGATAGAACCTTGCACGACACGATAAAACACAGGCTTGTGTGAGTCCTTCTCAAAAACATATAAAATCCTTGCCTGCGGATTCTGAGAATGATTGGGATTATACCCCTTTGCCGACAGAGAATCGGCTGATCCGGAAAAAATGGAAGTGCCATCAAACAGCAGCGTAGTCCCCGGCATGACCTGTGACCTCATAAATGCATCCAGCTGATCCTGCATCATTCCGAGCCTTGCAATGAATCTTCTGACCGATCCTTCTGAAACAGCGATATCACCACAAACGTCGCTCATGTAGGAATCAAGGAACATCGGCTGTATCATCTTCGCAGAGGAAATACTGTCTACCAGCCGAAGGAGAGCAATAGTGCGTATCTCACGGAAGATATCCGGAAAGTGTTGCCTGAGCTGCTTATCCAGGTCAGGTGAGAGCTGTAAAAGGACTTCATAGGCACCGTAATTTTTTACTGATGGCGCAACCTCCGGAGTCATGCGCATTTCACGCATCAAACGCAGTCCATTAGCATTTGGGATAAACCCGTCTGTCTCTGTAATCTTACCAATGCTTTTACCGGTTTTCTTCTGTGGTCTGCCTTTCACTGCATCCCATTTTGAAGAAACAAGGTAGGTGTAGTAATGACCACCAATAAAGCGAATCTCGACAGCGCCGAATTGTGTGGGACGTTTACTCTTGATTGATTCAGGAATACTCATAACGAAGCCTCCGTATTAACGTAACTTACGTAATAATTATACTTCATGTGAGCCGCTAAATCAAGAGTAAATTATGAAAATCTTAGTAAAAATGACGCATTTCCTAAGCTTTTTCTACCGTCTGAGCTTTGAGAGGTTCCATTACATGCATTTTAAGCATATTTAGCTGCCGATCTATTAACGTAAATTTGTTGGATCCTGTGATGTAAATGAAAGCGTCGCGCTCTGAAGTTTCTCGGCTGCCGGTTTCCCTGACGGGAAGGCGCATGTCCTGTTTATCGTAAAAGTCCGGGAATCCCTCGTAGGAGTCGAGCGACGATTCATCGTCGGGGGATACCTCCCACAAGGCGACAGGAACACACGCGCCTTCACACGGCTCGATGGTGAGATAGCCCATCCAGTTGCCCCTGAAAAGCAGCCGCCATCCGGATATTTCAGCGGTGCCAATGACTTTGGCGGAAGGACAACGGTATTTCATTTCCACTGTATTGAGGTTGCTGCCATAGGCGAGATAGTATCTTTTTGCATTTGATGTTCTCTTTTTCATGGCGTTATCACTCCGTGCGCAGGGCAACCACGGGATCCTTTTTGGCGGCAAGCCCCGAGGGGATGAGTCCCGCGATGAGCGTCAGCGCCATGCTGATCAGCACCAGAACCACGGCTCCGTTGACCGGCAGCCGCGACACGTTGGATATGCCGGAAAGCGATTTGATCAGCGCGTTGACAGGGAGATTCAGCAGCAGCGTCGTGCCAATGCCCAGTGCGCCGGCGACAAAGCCGATGATCAGCGTCTCGGCGTTGAACACTCTCGAAATGTCCTTCTTTGACGCGCCGATGGAGCGGAGAATGCCGATCTCCTTCGTGCGCTCAAGCACCGAGATATAGGTGATAATGCCGATCATGATGGAGGATACCACCAGCGAGATGGACACAAAGGCGATCAGCACATAGGAAATCATGTTGATGATGGAGGTGATTGAGTTCATCATGATGCCCACGATGTCGGAATAGGTGATCTGTTCCTCGTCGGGCTTGCCCTTGTTGTAGTCGCTGATCAGCTGTTCGATGTGCTCCTTGGATTCAAAGTCGATGGGATAGAGCCGGATGATGCTTGGGTCGTCGAGGTCGGCAACGCCTAATTTCACGAGGTTTTCCTCATAGGTGGTCTTGGGCTTTGCCTGTTCGATATAGCCCGCGATCAGCGCGGCTCGTTCCTCTTCTCCGAGGGTTGCGAGGTACTGCTGCGTTTCCTCCGGCAGAGTGGCGATATATTCCTGCATTCTGCGCTGCTGCTCCGCCGCCGCCTGCTGGTATTCCGCAAGCTGTTCGGGAGTCATGGCGCTGACGTCGGGCGGGGTCTGCTCTTCCTCGCCGTTTTCAAAGGGAAGGCCTGTAAACACGTCGGTTTTGGGGTCTGCCTTCTGCGCCCTGACAAGCTCGCTGGCGTCGGTCTGACGGATAACGTATTCCATCAACTCGTGGGTGTAGCCGATTACGCCGGTGATCGAGGCGGACGCCGCATCGGGATTGGGGCGGACAATGCCGACCACCTTGATGTCAAGACCCTTGTCCACCTCTTTTTTGAGCAGGATCTCGTCGTCACGCAGGTCCTTGTACATGCCTGTGACGGGATCCTTTGCGTACAGCTCGCTGCTGAGCAGCAGCTTGAACCTCAGGTCGAGAAGCTCGTCGTAGGTGAAGGAGAGCTGTTCCACATCGGCAGGCTCGCCGGACATGATCTTCCGCATGCTCTCGTCGACCTCCTTCTGATCCTTCAAACCGAGGGAATAAAGCTCGACGTCGCTGATTTCATTCTTTTTGGTGACGGCGATCACCACCTCATTGTACGCCTGCGGCCATCTTCCGGCCAGCACATCGTACTGCGATTGGAGAAGCGACTGATTCTGCAGCAGCTCGCACCAGAAGTTGTCGGAATTCTGGGTGAAAAGCGAGGACGAACCCGAAGCCTGCTGCGGCATCATCTTCTCCAGCACCTTGCTGGGATTGACCTGCACCACGCCGTTGGAGGTGTCGGCGTTGAATACGTTGAGCGGGGCATTGTAGGAATATTGAATGGCGCTGGTGTAATTCGTCATCTGTCTGCCCTTTTCGTCGTTCTCAATGTATTTTTTGAATTCGGCAAGGTTGTTGGTTTTTGCCTCGGTAATCATGGTGTTCATGAGGTCAGCCATGACCGTGGAGGAATAGACCTTGTCCTTGTCGTGATCCGCCTTGTCTGAACGCTCCTCCTGCAGCGTGGCGATCATGGTGCCGATGTCCACCGATTCCTTCTGAATGGTGAGCGGATAGGAGGAAAGCGTGTCCTCCTGCACCTTGTCGATGTAGAGCTGGAAGCCGTTGGACAGCGAGAGAATCAGCGCTATGCCTATAATGCCGATGCTCCCTGCGAAGGCCGTCAGGATAGTGCGCCCCTTCTTGGTCATGAGGTTGTTGAGCGAGAGGGAAAAGGCGGTGAAGATGGACATGGAGGTCTTTTTCCTTTTGTCCTTTTTCTTCTTTCCGCTGTCGCCCGCGTCGGTGGTGGTGGCGGTGAATTCGCCCGGGTGATAGGGGTTGGAATCGTCGGTGATCTTTCCGTCCAGCAGCCTGACAATGCGGGAGGAATACTGTTCCGCGAGGTCGGGATTATGCGTGACCATGATGACCAGCTTTTCCTTCGCGATTCCCTTGAGAAGCTCCATGATCTGCACGCTGGTGCCGGAATCGAGAGCGCCGGTCGGTTCGTCTGCAAGGAGAATTTCCGGGTTGTTGACAAGCGCGCGGGCAATGGCGACGCGCTGCATCTGTCCGCCGGACATCTGATTCGGCTTCTTGCGGAGCTGGTCGCCGAGTCCCACCTTCTCCAGCACCTCTCTGGCGCGTCTGCGGCGCTCGGATTTTGAAACGCCGGAGAGCGTCAGCGCCAGCTCCACGTTGGAGAGTACCGTCTGATGGGGGATGAGGTTGTAATTCTGAAAGACAAAGCCGATGGAATGGTTGCGGTAGGAATCCCAGTCGCTGTCCCTGAATTGTTTGGTGGATTTCTGATTGATGCTCAGATCGCCGCTATCGTACCGGTCGAGACCGCCGATAATGTTGAGCATGGTGGTCTTGCCGCAGCCGGAGGGACCGAGAATGGAGACGAACTCATTCTCACGGAATTCGATATCAATGCCTTTGAGGGCTGTCACCTTCGTACTGCCGCTCGAGTAGGATTTTACGATGTCGGTTAGTTTCAGCATATGCTCCTACGTCCTTTTTTGTAAAAATTGACAACAATGTCATTATAAATACAATACATATTATAGTTTGCCAATATTAACTGAGTTTAAACAATTCATGTGGCTCTGGTGCGGGGATTATTTTTTTCCCCGGTAGACGGCAGAGGCTTCCCGTCTTGTATTTTTCATAATGTTGTGGTATAATCATACCGTAATCAATCATAATCTGTACGGACGGATGCACCATGATCAATTTTAACTGTACGTCGCTGATCTGCCCTCTCTGCGGCGCGTCACTCATTCAGAAGGGCGGTTCTCTGGTCTGCCCGGAGAACCACACCTTCGACATTGCCAGACAGGGGTATGTCAACCTGCTGCCGGTGCAGCAGAAGCACACTCTCTCGCCGGGCGATACGCCGGAAATGCTGGCGGCAAGAAGGCGTTTTCTGAACGAAGGACATTACGCGCCCATCTGCGCGGATGTGGTGAGCGCACTGACCGCCATTCCCGGCGGGGTTTCGCATATCGTGGACGCGGGCTGCGGCGAGGGGTATTACACCTCCGAATTCGGGCGGCATTTTCCGGAGGCGCGCGTGATCGGCGCCGATATTTCCAAAGCCGCCGTGAAGCTGGCGGCTTCCCGCACGAAGGCAATCAGCTGGCTTACCGCGACGGCGTCGCACCTTCCCGTGGCGGATGGTTCGGCGGATGCGGTGACGGCAATTTTTTCGCTGCTTTGCGAGGAAGAATTCGCCCGCGTGCTGCGTCCCGGGGGAAGGGTGATCGAGGTGACCTCCGGCACCGATCACCTCATCGAGCTGAAGCGTATTATCTACGATGATGTGTTTGAGCAGCACAAGCGCCCGAAGGCGCTGGAGGGACGTTTGAGAGAAATCGGCTGCGAACTGCGACAGTTTACGGTGACGCTTAACGGCGTTCAGCTTGCCGACCTGCTGTGGATGACACCTCACACCATGCGGATTAAGCCGGAAAAGCGCGCGCTTTTAGAAGCGACGCCGTTCCTGACGCTGACGGTGCAGTATTATGTCAGAGTGCTGGAAAAGCCCTCACACAGATGACATACAAAATTAAAATAAAATTTGACAATATTTTATATTGGGTTTATAATATAACAATAGGATTATTTTGAAATGAAGGGAATGAAAGCTTGATGTTCGGCTTTGTCACGGCAGCCTCCTCGCTTCTCAGCGAGGAAAATCAAAAACGCTACCGGGGCTGGTACTGCGGACTCTGTCATTCGCTCGGCGAGGTCTGCGGCAAATCCGCCCGGCTGCTGCTCCACTATGACATGGCGTTTTTGGCCATGCTGTTGTCGTCGGTTTACCGTCTGCCGGAATCCACAGAGGAATGTGCCTGCGCCGCCCATCCCCTCAAAAAGCATCTGGAGATCCGCACGGCGGCAAGCGCCTATTCCGCCGACATGAACGTGATTCTCGGCTATTACAAGCTGCTGGACGACTGGCACGACGACAAAAACCCCGCGGCTTTGGCGGCGGCTTCGGCGTTTGCCTCCAAATGCAGGGAGCTGGAGGCGAAATACCCGCGTCAGGCGCAGGCGATTGCCACCTGCCTGGAAAATCTCGGCGAGCTGGAGCAGGACGGGGAATGTAATCCCGATCTGCCTGCCAACTGCTTCGGGCGGCTCATGGGCGAGCTGTTCGTCATGGAAGAGAATGTGGATTATGAGCAGGAGCTTCGGGCATTCGGACGCACGCTGGGAAGGTTCATCTATGTGATGGACGCGGCGACCGACCTTCACAGCGACCTGCGGCACGAGCGCTACAACTGCCTGATCGGCACACCGCCGGACGAGATTTTGCAGACGTTGAAGGTCATGGGCGGTGACTTCATGCGCTGCTATAAGAAGCTGCCGGTTTCCGCCGACAAGGAGATTATGGATAATATCCTCACGGCGGGCGTATGGCAGAAGTATGCCGTTCAGAAAAGAAAACAGCAATAGGCGATTTTGTAAAAGTAAAAAAGAAAAAGGAAAGCGCACAGTGCCAATTAATCGAGCGAATGCGAGCGCGGGGTCCAGGGGGGCAGCGCCCCTCGCTGCGATGCGCCTCGAATTAAAATTGTCCCCTGGCGCAGCAGAAAAAGTACAAATCACGATTATCCTTTGCTAAATCGGAGAAAACAGTTGCTTTTTCCAATGCGCTAATCCTCGGATTTACGCTATTCCTTCACTTTTACAATCAGCTAAAAACAGCAAAAGAAGGAGAAGGACAGCGACAATGGCTAAAAGCCCGTACGAGGTGTTGGGCGTGACTCCCGGCGCTTCCAAGGAGGAGGTCACAAAGGCATACCGCAGACTCGCCAAGAAATATCACCCCGATCTGAATCCCGGCGACAAATTGGCCGAAAAGAAAATGAGCGAGATCAACGCCGCCTATGAGGCAATCAAGAGCGGCAACGCCTCGTCGGATTCCTATCGCAATGATGGAGACAGTACATACACAGGCTACGGACAGCGTTATTCCCGCGAGGACGCGGACAGACTGACCGACGCTAAAACATACATCGAGCGCGGACAGTTTGCCGACGCGCTCTCGGTGCTGAGCCGGGTCAGAATGCGGAACGCGCGGTGGTTTTATCTGAGCGGGATTGCCAACTATGGCTTGGGCAACACCGCCAGCGCCCTTCGTTATGCGCGTCAGGCTGTGATGCTTGAACCGGACAATCCGGAATACCGCGCCGCCTATTCCGAGATAGCCTCGGGCGGTGTGGAATACGGCAGCTGGCAGCAGGCGAACGGAGCCGACATAGGCGGTCTGGCGCAGTATTGCTCCACCCTGTTCGGCGCGATGATGTTCTGCTACTGTCTGACGGGCTGCTGCCGATGACAGAAAAGGCTGATGCAAAAGCGAAGGAAAGAACGAGAAAACAGTTGCTTTTCACAGCCGCTTTCCCGCCATTTTTAATATTTTTACTATGTCTACCATCACCTGATATTTTAGAGATAAAGGAGGACTTTTCTATGGGCAAATTCTTATTCAGACTGAGATTTTTTATGCAGAACCGCTATGGTACGGATCAGCTCTATTGGGGACTGATTGTGATGTACGTGATTCTGTTGCTTTTGCGCATTGCTTTTTCCCGGATTACGCTTATGGCGAGGATTCTTGCCGTGTTATCGTGGGCTGTGTTTATCTTCGCGTTCTATCGCGTGTTCTCGCGCAATATCGAGCGCCGCAGCCGCGAGAATGAAACGTTCCTGCGTTTGCTCGGAAGAGCCGGAAAGACCAATCCCTTTGAGAACATGAGCTTTGGCAATCTTCCGAAATCCGAGCCGGACAAGAAATATGTCAGGTGTCCCAAGTGCAAGGCGCAGCTCCGCGTGCCCCGCCAGAAGGGAAAGCACACCGTTCGCTGTCCCCGCTGCGACCACCGCTTCCAGATCAGGATCTACCGTGGCGCCAAAAAGTGACATTCATTCCAATCATACAAAAAGCCGGAAAGCATCCGAAAGGAATGCTCCGGCTTTTTTGACGGGTTTTATTTTTCCATCGAAAAGGCGTCCTTGGCCTCGGTGACAAGCTGCTGGGTTCTGGCGGGAAGCGCTTTGAACTCTGCGCGTCCCATGCCCTCCGTCTCGATGGGGGGCAGAATGGCGAGATGAACCTTGCCCGGCTTGATCCAGTAATGGTTCCTCTCAAAAAGCGCACCTGTGCCGTCGAGTGCGACGGGAATGACCGGCGCGCCGGTTTTCTGCGCCACCTTGAAGGCGCCGCCCTTGAATTCTCCCACCTCGCCCGTCTTGCTGCGGGTGCCCTCGGGGAAAATGATGGCGGAATAGCCGTCGTTGATGACGTCGATCATCTTGTTGATGGCTTCGATGCCCGCCTTCATATCGGCGCGGTCGACGTAGACACAGTGAATCTCCCTCATCCAGAGGCGGATGAGCGGCACCTTGCCGATGCTCGCCTTGGAGAGAATGGCGTGGGGCTTGTCAAGATGCGCCAGCAGCACGAGAATGTCAAAGAAGCTCTGGTGGTTGCTGGCGAAAACGCAGGTGCGTCCCTCGGGAATATTTTCCCTTCCGGTCACGGTCACCTTGGCGCCTGCCATGAAGAGCAGTCTCTTTGCCCAGTTGCGGACGATTTTGTCCACCAGCGCGTCGCGCTTTTCGCGGGGTGAGAATTTATTCGCCCACTGTACCCTCAACCAGACGAACATCAGCAGAAGCAGCTCCAGCCACATGTACGCCTGAAATATGATTGTCCTGATTACCGCCATTTTGTTTTCCTCCGATATTTCAGCTTGATTAAAACAAAAAGCCGCTGCCCGTCCGGAAAGGCGTTCCTGCCCGGTCAGGCGGCAGCTTTCGTGCTTATAAAAGGTATTGTGCTGCGCAGAAAAGGCTTATTTGGTCGCGCTTATCTCCAGGATCTGATACGTCAACACGCCGCCAGGAGCTTCGACGTCGACCAGCTCATCGACGTGCTTGCCGAGAACAGCTCTGCCGACGGGGCATTCGTCCGAAATGCTGCCCTTCAGGGGGTCTGCCTCGGTGGAGCCGACGATCTGGTATTCCTCCTCCTCGTTGCTCTCCACATCAAGAAGCTTGACTGTGCTGCCGATCTTCACAACGTCATTGGAAAGCTCGGATTCATCGATGATCTCGACGTTTTTGAGCATGGTTTCCAGCTCGAGAATTCTGCTTTCCACCTGCGCCTGTTCGTTTTTGGCTTCATCGTACTCGCTGTTTTCACTCAGGTCGCCGAAGGAGAGAGCCACCTTGATCTTGTCGGCGATGTCCCTTCTTTTGACTGATTTGAGATAATCCAGCTCTTCCTCGCGCTGCTTGAGACCTTCGGCTGTCAGCTTGAATTGCCTTACGTTATTTGCCATACCTTGCAATCTCCCTTTTGCTTCTTTGATTTATGCATATTGTATGCGGTCATGCGGATATTATTATATCCTCCTTGAACCGAAATGTCAATATTGAATTTGTACAATCGCGCTTACATCGCCTTAAGAATCGATACGGTTGAGAGAAGCAGAAACACTGCCTGCATGATGAGGATTTCCATGGAATCTATCGCGTAGGGACTGATGCAGCTGAGTCCCGCCACAAAAATAAAGCCCATGGCGAAGCAAATGCCCTGTATCATCATGCTCACGCCCTCGGTGTCCTTCAGAACGACCGACGCCCTTACCGCGTCGGAAAGCGCCTTCAGGCTGCCGTCGGTGGCGATGAGAGCCTCCGCGGATTCTGTGACCTTATAGGTCACAGAGTCGTAGATCCGGCTGCCCTCGTTGTCCAGAATGGAGATGAAGCGCGGCGGGATGTCAAAGACCGCTCTGAGCAGCTGGATGTTGATATTGGCGTCACAGGTGTATACCATAATGCCGGTGCCGTCGTCAATGAACTGCAACAGGGCGCTGCGGACAGACATCTGCGCCTTGTATTCCAGCATGTAAACGCCCATGAGCCGGTTGTTGACAGCCACATAGAGCATCTGGAAGCAGTCGTTTTTGCGCATGGATTCAAATTCATCAAGACGGGCAAGTCCGCCGCCGGGAATCAGCACGCGGTGAAGCTCCATCATGTTCCGGTTGCCGATCAGCACCTTCTTGTCCTTGACCCACGCGGTGATTCCCAGCTCGGTTTCGTAGGTAATGCTGTCCACGCGCTGTCTCAGCCGGGCGTCGTCGCGTATCAGCTCGCCGAAGACCTCCGCGAGCGCGCCGCCCGAATCAATGAGCACCGACGCCGCAATGGAGGTGACCTCCTCGATTTCCATGTCGTTGACGGCAAAGCTCCTGCGAACGCGGATGCTTCCTCTGGGGAACAGCTCGGTGGTGTTGACGGCAAGGGCGTCGGTATCTCCGAATCTGTCCACGGCGTTCCAGCCGGTGAGCAGCGCGCCCCCTCGCCTCAGACGTGCCGCCAGCCGGCTGAGCGGCACCTCCAGACTGAGCAGTCCGGTGATGGGAATGCCGGTGACCAGTGTCGCGCAGAGCGCTGAAAACGCCACATTGATCGGGTCGCTTTCCGTAAATGCGCCCCTGACGGCGGCAATGGCGGCGGCGATCAGCGATACGATAAGTACAATCGGATAAATGCCCGACATCATGACGGAGCATTTGTCCTCGCGGCAGGCGTTGGTGAAATAATTGAAGAGATGCTTTGTCCGCACCACATAGGCGATCTTTGCGCTGCGGCTGCCGGAGGCGAGCCTGAGATCGGCGGCTATGGGGCTGTCGTCGGCGGACATGACCTCGCTGTGGATTCCCTTTTTGGTAGAAAAGGCAAATCCGCGGGTAATCCGGCTCGTGTGAAGCAGGCGGTTGGCGGTGTAAACCAGCATTGCCAGACAGATCGGCGCGGCAAAGGTGCCGTAAACCGGCTTCTGCGTAAAGAAGTTAGATGCCAGAATATATGCGATATGCAGCAGCTCTGCCAGTATAGCGGTTGACATCGCCGTAAGCGTGCTGAAATTTCTCCTGAAAAGGCTCTTGATGCCCGACAGGAGATCCTTTAATGAGACTAACGCGGTGAAAACCAACCCTATCAGGGAAATGATGGGGTAGAGAATTGTAAATCCTTGCGACGTGTAGATACCGGGCAGTAAAATTCCGGCACCCGGCAGCAGATCGATGATCACGAGGAATAAAGTGATGACGGTGATCTCAAACAGATTAAACTTAAGCCGCTTGATATTGTGATTCAGACCTGTGCGGATTCTTTCCTCCTCCAGCTTGTTGCGGTAATTGGAAGAGGCGAGCCTTCTGTCCGCGTCCCTTGAAAACCTGCCGCTGTCAATGTAGCGGTCGGCTCTGATGCGTTTTTCAAGGTCGAAGAGATCGATGCTGCTTTCACGGTTGCGCACCCTGCGCTTCTGCTCTCTTCTGAGAATGCGGTCGGCGGGATCCAGATCGACAGGGGATAGCACCGGACCGGCTTCCGGCGGCTCGGGAGCCATCCTGTCGGCAAGGGAAATGTCAAGCTTTTCAAAGCGTATGGCGCCCTTGATGAGCCGGAGATTGCCTTCCCCCGACGCGGGGGGCTGACTCATATTCCATGAGCTGGGGACGGGCATTGCCTCTATGACATGTGAAATGTCCTGTGGGCGCGGCTTTCTCCGTCTGACGCCGATGTGTACGCTTTCATCGTTATTATTCAACGGAATAAACCTCCTGGAGAAATCAAGGGTTGAGAATTACTTTCTCTTTTTAAATCTGCCGCCGGAAGGCTTGCTGCCTTCGTTTTCAAAGGAAGAGGGGCGATCGGAAGAGATGGATTTGTTGCCGAAGCCGAGACCGAAATCGTCTTCCTCTTCGCTGTCGGGAGCGTCAAAGGAATTGCTTCCGAAGTCGTCTGCGCCGGCAGAATCGTCGCCGAAGCCGTCATTTGCGAAGGTGTCGTCGCCGAAGCCGTCATTGTCAAAGGAGTTGCCGAAGCCGTCATTGTCAAAGGAGTCGTCAAAGCCGTCACCGGCAAAGGAACCGTCGTTAAACCCGTCGCTGTCAGGAGCGCTGTTTTCGGGAGGATTCTCAAAGCCTCCGAGCGAGTTGGATTCCTGCGCCGTTGCTTCGGTGGACGTTTGATCATCGGCGTGTTTGTGGAAGTTAAAGTCAAAATTGGAGAAGGGGCTGGGAGTGAATTTCGGCTTTTCGGGTTCCGGAGCGGGCGTCTGAACCGGTTCCGGCTGGGGGGTATAAATCGGGGCGATCGGCTCGGGGGCGACCGTCTGACGCGGCGGATCGACAGGAGGTTCGGTCTGCCTGCGATAGGGCGGCTCGTAGGGCGGTTGAGGGACGGTTCTGCGGGACTCCTCGCGGCGCGGTTCGCTACGGCGCAAATCGTCGCGGGTGTAGTAGTCGCCGTCTCTGCGCTCGTCTGTCCTTCTGTCCCTGCGGTCGTCATAGCGGTCATCGTAACGATTTTCATAGCGGTCATTGTAACGGTCGTCATAACGGTCATTGTAGCGATCGTCATAGCGGTCGTCATAACGGTCGTCATAACGGTTGTCGTAACGGTCGTCGTAACGATCATCACGTCGGTGTCCGTTGAACCTGCGTCCGGAATCTCTCCGGTCATCGCGTCGGTTCTCGCGCCGGTCATCACGGTATCTGCCGTAAGGCTCCTGTGGCGGATAGGGGGGATACTGCGGCGGATAAGGCGGGTACTGCTGTGGGTATTGGGGATACTGTCCGTACATCGGCATAGGCATGGGCATCGGCATGGGGTAGGGGATAGGTATGGTCTGGATAGGCATATTGCCTCCGGACTGATTCTGTCCGTTTCCCGGAATGACCACCGGGTAGGGCATCATCTGGTTGACCGGCGCCATGGGATATGACGGGTACATTCCCCCGTATGGAATGAATTCCTGATTTGATTTATCCTGATCGCGGTTCATGTAATAGTCATCCTCATCCTGATCGAAGTTGTCATAGTCATCATAGTAATCGCTGCTGCTGTCATGATAACGGCGTTCCTCTCTTTTGGGACTGTTCCCCGGAAGAGGGGGAAGCGGCGGGTCGTTCCGCCGGATCGGCTCGGTTGGCGGTTCCGTCTCGGGCTGAGGGGCAAACACGGAACCGGGGCGAAGGTCGGGAAGAAAGGAGTCGGTCTCCTCCGGCGGCTCCGCCTTTTTGGGAACTACCTTGACGGGAGCGGGCTTCGGCGGCTCCGGCTTTTCCACAACGGCTTCCGGCTCCGGCGGCTGCTCCTCCTGCTTCTTTTTGCGGAACGAAAATTTTGATTCCGGGGGCTTGGAATGCTCGTCAAAATATCTGTCAAAGACCTCCGGGTCGCTGTTGTCGGTTCCGTCGTAGGAAAGCCCTGCCAGCAGATCTTTGGCGGCGCCGGAGTCGGAATAGATCGACGTTTCGGGATAAACGTCGTCCTCGCTCTCATTGTCGTCCACCGGGTCAAAGAGGTAGGAGAACTCCGAATCCTTGCTCCTGATGGGGGCTTCTCTGTCCCGGCTGCCGCGGTCGCGCGGGGTGGAGATCATGGTGGAACGGGTCGGGTCAAAAATATGGTCGTCGGTCAGCGATTCGTCGTTGTCATCCAGACGGTCCCGTTTGTTGAACAATCCCTTTTTATGCCTTGGCAGCTCTGCGGTCTTCTCGGCGTTTTTCTTCCGGGCCTCCCGCAGCTCCTTGCGGCTGAGCTTTTTAGGCTGTTCGCCGCCGCCCATATTGTCCGGATCGGCAATATCGGTTTCAAAATCGTCGTTGTAGTCGAAATCGTCTTCAAATCCCATGTCTGTCCTCCGTTTGCGGTAATGGAATAATATGGTTAATCGTCATGATCTGGGGGCGGAAGGAAAAAAGCGGCATTATCTGCGCCTTTGTCCCTGTCCTCCTACAATGCGTTCGCCCGTCGGCTCCTGCTTGGGGGTGTAAAAGCCGAGGGGACCGAACTTCGGCTTGGGCGGGACATTCTGCTGGCGGGGTTGCGCGCTGTTCTGCGCCCGGCGCATCATCTGCTCCTGCTGACGGCGGTAAGCCTTCATCTGCTGCTCATAGGCGCGGCGCTGCTGCTCGTAGGCGCGGCGGCGCTGTTCCTCTATGCGGCGTGCCTTTTCCTGCTCTGCCTCCCGTCTTGCCTTCTGCTGAAGGCGGATGATCTCCCTGCCGTCGGCAATGCCTTGCTCGGTGGCGCGCCGGAGCTGTTCCTGCATGTCGCGGCGCTGGCGCTGATGCTCGGTGTACTCCCCGCGCGGGTAACGGCGCTCGCTGCCGTAGGGCTTTTCCCGCTGCATATAGGCGCCGGGTCGTCCGGCGCGGTGGCTTCCCCGGTAACGGGACTGCTCCGCCAGATCCGCCAGTCGGCTCTGCTCGTCCAACCACTGTGTATAATTGTTTTCCTTTGAATTGATGCGGCTGTAGCCCATGTTCCATTCGTACATAAGGGCGGGATCGGTGAGTCCCTCGGGGTCGGGGACGTGTCCGGGACCGCGCATGTCGTGATTGATGATGTCGCGGAGCCGCTGGTTGCTGATCTGAACATAGGGATTATTGAACTCGCCCGACATGATGCTATCGCCCAGCACGTTTCTTCCCGCACTGAGTCTGCGGCGGGATTTGGACATGCGGCGATACCTGTTGCGCGGGTCAAAGTCGGCGTCGTCGACATAATATTCTCTTTCGCCGTTTTTGGAGCGGAATCTGCCCTCCTGTTCCCGTGAGGCATCCTCATAGATGGTATCGATGGTGTGCCGGAGCATATCGTCGCGGTTGGGATCGACCTGGTCTATTTCGCTCCATCTGCGGCTGAATCGCCCGAAATACGGCATTTCTCTGGAATCGGGAATCAGGCCGTCCTGTTCGGGAATGGTTCCGCGCCAGCTGCCGCGCTCGGTCATGCCCTCGATGTCGTAGGTGTCCTCGGCGGTGTAGAAATCCTCCGCTGAGCCGTCCGCGCTGCGGACGTCGTAAATGCCGCGGCGGGCGTAACGCTTTTTGGCGCGGCTGTCAATGCCCGACTTTGCATCCTCAATATCGCGCTGCTTGCGGATGTCGGCCATGATGGCTTCGGGCGATTCTCTGTTCTCGTCGGGGAGCATTTTCTCCACCTCCGCGCGCCGCTTGTCCACGGGGGTGTCCAGACGGTTGTAGGAGCGCAGCTTTACCTCGCGCTTCTTGAAGCGGGAGCCTTCACTGTCGCCGTAGAGGTAGGAAAGATCTTCGGGAAGCTCCTCCCGGATGTCCGCGAGGGCGTTGTATTTCAACCGGTCGAGCGTGATGTTGGAGAGCGTGCTGCCGATGCTGCCGACAGGACGGTAGCTGTCGGTGTAGGCGTTCTCGTCCAGACGCGATGTGAGCTGGTCGGCGTCAATAATATCCTTTTTCAGATCAAAGGCAAAGCGGTTTTCCTTCGGCTTGCCGTTTCCTTTGCCCTCGGAGCTTGGCTTAAGCCCGCCGTCGTCATCAAACAGGGAAGGATCAAGCTCGAAATTTGTCTTATTGCCGTGCCATGTGCCGTTGTTCCAGCGTTCATGCGCCTCGTCCATGGTGACAAAGGTCGAAAAGCGCGCTTCATCGGATTCGCTGTCCACATACGGATTTTCAAAAGGCTTTCTGAATTCCTCTGCCAATTTTTTTCTCTCCCTTCTGTTCAAGCAGCAGGTAGAAGGTAGGAGGTAGCAGGTAGAAATTCTTCCCACCTCCCACTAACCACTGATCACTGACCACTAATCACTGACCACTAATCACTGACCACTAATCACTGCTCACTGATTGTATGCGTGAATGCCGCTTCGCTGGCGGGTGATCTCGTATATCACGATGGCGCAGGCTACCGAGGCGTTGAGGGAATTGATGCTCCCCTTCATGGGAAGGGATAGCACGCCGTCGCACTTTTCACGCACCAGACGGCTGACCCCGCTGTCCTCTCCGCCGATCACCAGTCCCACCGCGCCGGTAAGGTCGCCGTTGCACCACGTCTGACCGTCCATGTCGGCGCAGTATATCCACAGACCCCGCTTCTTTAAATCTTCAATGCAGGCGGAAAGATTGGCGACCCGCGCCACCGGCATGTATTCCAGCGCGCCGGCGGACGCCTTGCCTACCGCCCACGTCAGACCGACGGCGCGGCGCTTGGGAATGATGACGCCGTGAGCGCCGGCGGCTTCCGCCGTGCGGATGATCGCGCCTAAATTGTGGGGATCCTCTATGCCGTCGCAGAGTATGACAAAGGGCGCTTCTCCGCGGCTTTCGGCAAGGGCGAAGATGTCGTCCACCGACGAATATTCATGCACCGCGGTGAGGGCGGCTATGCCCTGATGACTGCCGCCGCACATGGCGTCGAGCTTTGCCGGGGAAACCTCCTTGACGGTGATGTTCATTTCCCGCGCCATGGCGATGATCTGACCGAAGGAACGTCCGCTGCTGTCGGTTGAACGCGCCACAAGCAGCGATTCGATGGGTCTGCCGCTTTTCAGCGCCTCGGTGACGGCGTTCCGCCCGGTGATGAGGTCGCTGTGTTTCTCACGCTGTTCCCCGGATTCTTCGCTGTCCGTGAATGGTCTTCCCTTGTCCTCTTTGTCCCTGAAGCCTTTTTCCCTGTTTTCCGTATCCCTGAATCTGCGGTTTCTGCCGCCCTGTCCCTTTTTCTCGTCCAAAATACAGACACTCCTGTCATTCTAATTCTGTAAACTATATCATACCACAAATCCCGC
>ONDC01000085.1 GCA_900316495.1 uncultured Eubacteriales bacterium | reverse complement strand
GGGATCGTCACTGTCCTTCATCATAAAGGCGAGGGTGACGTCCTTCCAAGCGCTTTGGTTGATTTTCTTGGTGATCCTGACGGTGTAAATGGCGTCCCCGAAGTCAATGTCGCGCTTTTTGCCCGTGTATTTGTCGATCAGACCTATTTCCTGACTGTCCATCTTTTCGACGATGCTTTTCTTGACATTTTCAGAATTTTCCACAGGCACCAGTTCGATCAATTCATTGTAGAAGCTTGTATTGTGAAGGCAGCACACGGTTCCGTACAGTCCATCGGTCACCTTGACAAATTTCGGGGTGGCACAGTATCTTTTCGCGCCGAAGTGAATATGCGCCATGCAGCCCTGCGTGGTTTCGTCCACTTCCGCCGGAGAAAAATCCCTCTTGGAATGAAGCTCGCTGGTCACGGCATAAAGATTCAGGTCGCCCTTTTTCTGCCCTTTAAAATATGCCTCTATCGTTTCATTTATCCTGGCATACACATCCATGCATTCCTTTTGGCTGCCGGGAAGAATAATGATATTTTCGGTATTGACAAACAGCTTGCTGTGAACCCCGTAATACCTCGCGCTTACCTCATAAAGCTCATGATACATGCTGTATTTTGTTTCGGTTCCTCCGCGTTTTTCATAATACACCATGTTAAAGGTCTGCGACTGATCGGTAAGGTTGTCATACAGCACATGAAAATCTTCAAACATCGGCAGCCAGATCTCACGCATGATCTGCTCATTGATGGACGCAGACTGCCGGTCATCATAGAAAAGCTCCTCATCCGAGTCGTAGAACGCGTGAATACCTCCGTTGAATGTGATAAGGTAATCCCCCTCGTATTCGTCGCCCGCCGCGGCCTCGCACTTTCCCACCGTAAAACCGCGGTTGTACTTTTCCAGCATATACGCCTCCGCCTGTTTACTGACCTCGTCGGCGCGTTCACGCTGCTTGATGATGTCCTGCACCGACTGACAGCCAGAAGCCGCCATCGGCAGGAGAAGAGCAGCGGTCAAAAGCAATGCAAGCCTCTTGACAAACGTCGTTTTTTTCATTATAAGCACACCTCTCTGATCATTATTTCATGCGTAAATACGTAAATTACGCCTTATGACGGCTCATGACGCACATATCTTCGACTGTGTCAAAGCCCTGGGATGCATAGAAATCCTCGCTCGCGGCGCCCCGCATCGTCAGCAGATAGACCGAGGTCACGCCCTTGCGATCGAGGTAATCAATGAATTCCTTCAGCATTTCGCCGCCGATTCCCTGACCCTTCATATCGTTGGCAACACAGAATTCGAGTATCTGAAAATGCATGCCATCGTAGGAATACTCTCCGTGACCCATGATCAGTCCTGCCAGCCGATCGTCGCGGTATTCCGCCGCGCCGAAGAAATTCGGCATCCGGATGATGTCGCGAAGCCTTTTGCGGGCTGTTTCAGTACTCCACATATCATTCCACGGGGGCGCGTTGAAGGTGTCAATAAAAAGCTCCGTCAGCTCGTCCAGCATGTCCGGCATTATTTTTTTCATCATAGCTTATCCCTCCGTTATCGCGTCTTCCATCTGCTGCGCCAGCGCCTCGATCTCCGCCTTGCGCAGCTTAAGGCTGGCTGTGTTGCATATCAGTCTCGCGGAAATCGGACACACGTCCTCCTTGACCTCCAGACCGTTTTCCTTCAGTGTGGAGCCTGTTTCCACAATATCGACGATCGCGTCGGCGAGTCCCAGAAGCGGCGCAAGCTCCACCGAGCCTTCGATTTTGATAACCCTCACGTCCATTCCCTTCGATTCAAAGAACCGGCGGGTGACGTTCGGATATTTGGTGGCGATGGTCTTGGTGCTGAATCCCGACAGGCAATCCACGCCCTTCTTCCCCGCCACCGCAAATTTGCAGCGGCCGAAGCCGAGATCCAGTATCTCATAGAAGCAGGAGCCGTTCTCGATGATGGTGTCCTTGCCGACAACGCCGAGATCGCACACCCCGTTCTCCACATAAGTGATCACATCGGGCGCCTTGGCGAGCACCACCTCGATGCTGTCCCCGACCGGCAAAATGAGCTTTCGCCCCTTCTCCCTGACTGCCGAACAGTCATAGCCGATTTTCTCAAAAAGGGCAACCGTGTCCTTTTCGAGTCTGCCCTTTGTGAGTGCAATTCTTAATGGTTTCATGATATGTCTCCCTACAGCATCTAAATCTCAATAATCTCAATTTCCTCGCCGATGCGGTCAATGCGGGGAATTCCCTTTTTCCTCGCGTATTCCTCCGCCTCTTCGAGCGTGTCGCACACGGAGAACTCATAGGTATGCTTGTCACTCGCCAGCTTGTGCGCGTATTGCAGCGCCTTGATCTCGAAGCCCTCGTCGGAATGAACGAGGATCTGGGGAATCTTTGCCGTGACGCGGTGAAAATGGGAGCATGCCTTGGTCAGCGCGTCGATGTCCACCGCGAAGCCGCAGGCGGGCGTGGGAAAGCCGAATTTCTTCAGAAGCCCGTCATAGCGTCCGCCCGACAGCACCTTGTTGCCCGACCCGTGCGCGTAGGCGGTAAAGACAATGCCGGTGTAATAGTCCTTTCGATGGACAATGCCAAAATCGATGATCAGCTTGTCTCCCAGACCTAACTGCGAAAGTCTGCCGTAAATATCCCCAAGATAGTCGAGGTACTCCGTGACGCCGCAGCCTTCAAAAACCTCATAGGCCTGCGACAGCACCTCTCCCCCGCCGAACATTCTCGGAAGCTGCCGGAGCGCGCGCACCGAGCTGCTGTCCGGGAGCTGCTCGAGCGCCTCGGAAAGAGCGCCGTAATTCTTGGACTCGATGTAATCGCGCAGCTCTTCTCTCGTTTCGTCATCGACGCAGAGGTTTTCCGCGAGCGCCTTGAAAATGCCGGAATGACCTATCTCAAAGCGGAAGTCGTCCAAATTCGACCGCAGCGCGTTGATCGCCATGACAATGACCTCGAGATCCGCCTTCCTGCCGCCCGCGCCGATCAGCTCGATGCCGGTCTGCTTGTTCTGGTCGCTCTCGCCGCGTAGACTCTGTCCGATGGCAAAGCTGGTCTGTGAATAATACACCCGTATCGGGAGCAGGGCGTTACTCAGCTTGGTGGAGGTCATGCGGGCAATGGGAAGCGTATTATCCGGACGCAGCACCATCAGCCGTCCCTTGTTGTCGCTCAGCTTGTACATGCTGTCCATCGGAAGGAAGCTGTCGCCGAGGTTGAACACGTCGTAAAATTCCAGAAACGGCGTGCGCACCTCGTTGTAGCCCCCGCGCGCAAACATCTTGCAGATTTTGGACTCCACCGCTCTCCGCTCGACACATTCCGAAAAAAGCAGGTCGCCGGTTCCCTCCGGCGTGATTTTGTAGTTTTTTCTCATTCGCTGTTCACCATCCACTGTACTCTGGCACATCACATCTCATGATGCTTACTTTAATATATTACCATGATAACATAGTATCATGGTAAAGTCAATTCTTCTCTCCGTCCTTGTTTTTTTTCGACGGCAATGACAAAAACATTCCGCATTGGCAGCCGTCATTGTATGCTTTCTCAAATCACAGACGACTGCCAATTAGGAGTAAAAAATCAAAAATCGAACAGGCTCACCTGATTGCTCTCCGCCATGCCCGCAAGAACGCCGGCATTCTCCAGAATTTCCATCACGCTCTTGGACACGCCGGCGCGCATCTGCACGTCGCTCTTGGACATGAACTGATAGCCCCCCGCGCGGGAATCCACAAGGCTGACGGCGGCAGCCTCGCCGAGTCCCTTCAGCGTGGTAAACGGCAGGCGCACCTGCTTGCCCTCCATCAGGAATTTCTTCGCGTCGCTTTTATAGAGATCGACCGGAAGGAACACAACGCCGCGTTCCCTCGCCTCGTTGAGAATCTGCATGGTCGCCAGCTTGTTCTGCTCCTTGGCGGTCGCGCCCTTGCCCTTTGCGTCGATCTCTTTGATAATCGCCTTGATGCTGCCGATGGGCGCCGTGGCAAGGGCGGCGTCAAATTCGTCCGCACGCACCGTGAAGTACGCCGCGTAGTATTCCTCCGGGGTGTGAACCTTGTACCAGCCGAGACGCAGCGTGGCGATCATGTACGCCGCCGCGTGCGCCTTGGGGAACATATATTTGATCTTGAAGCAGGAATCAATGTACCATTCCGGAACGCCGTTGTCCCTCATGGTCTGCACATGCTCCTCGGTGAGCAGCTTCTTGGCGTTGCCCTTTCGCACGATCTCCATGATCTTGAAGGACATCTGATTGGGAACGCCCTTGGCGATCAGATAGGTCATGATGCTGTCACGTGTTCCGATGACCTCGGAAATGGTACAGGTGCCGTTCTTGATGAGGTCCTGCGCGTTGCCAAGGTACACGTCGGTGCCATGGGACAGTCCCGCCACCTGCAGCAGGTCGGAGAAGGTCTTGGGCTGTGTGTCCAGCAACATCTGCCGGACGAAATTCGTTCCCACCTCCGGCAGCGAGAAGGTGCCGGTCTTGCTCATGCACTGTTCCTCGGTAATGCCTAACGCTTCTGTGGAGGTGAACAGGCTCATCACCTGCGGGTCGCTCATGGTAATGCCGGAAATCGGCACGTGGGTGTACTCCTCAAGGTATTTGTAAATGGTCGGCACATCGTGTCCCAGCTCGTCCAATTTGAGGATGGTGTCGTGGATGGAGTGGAAGTCGAAGTGGGTGGTGATGGTGTCGGAATCCTTTTTGTCGGCGGGATGCTGGACGGGACAGAAGTCCTCGATCTCCATATCCCTCGGAACGACGACCATACCGCCCGGATGCTGTCCGGTCGTGGATTTTACGCCCATACAACCCAACTTCAACCGCTCGATCTCGGCGGCGGGCAGGTGAAGCCCCATCTTTTCCTCATAGCCCTTGACATAGCCGTAGGCGGTCTTTTCCGCGACAGTGGAGATGGTACCCGCCTTGAAAACGTTGTCCTTGCCGAACAGCTCCTCGGTGTATTTATGCACCTTGGACTGCACCTCGCCGGAGAAGTTCAGGTCAATATCCGGCTGCTTGTCGCCGTTGAAGCCGAGGAAGGTTTCAAAGGGTATCTCGTGACCGTCGCGGTTTAATTCCGCGCCGCAGCGGGGACACTTTTTCGGCGGGAGGTCGAAGCCGGAGCCGTATTCGAGACTCTTCTCGAAAAATTCGCTCCACTTGCACGACGGACAGACGTAGTGCGGAGCGAGGGGATTAACCTCTGAAATGCCCGACATGGTGGCGACAAAGGAGGAACCGACAGAGCCTCTTGAGCCGACGAGATAACCGTTATCCTCGGAATAGGCGATCAGCTTCTGCGCCGTCATATACATGACCGCAAAGCCGTTGCCGATGATGGAATTCAGCTCCTTGTCCAGCCGCGCCTGCACGTATTCCGGCAGCGGATCGCCGTAGATCTCATGCGCTTTTGCGATGGAAATATCGCGGAGCTGCTGCTCTGCGCCTTCGATGGACGGGGGGAACACGCCGTCGGGAATCGGCTTGATTTCCTCCACCATGTCGGCGATTTTGTTGGTATTGGTGACGACGATCTCATACGCCTTTTCCGGCGGGAGATAGTCGAATTCGGCGAGCATTTCCTCCGTCGTGCGGAGATAGAGCGGCGCCTGTTTGTCCGCGTCGGTGAAGCCCTGCTGCACCATCAGCACCTTGCGGAATTCGGAGTCCTCCGGGTCGATGAAATGCACGTCGCAGGTAGCTACCACCGGCTTGCCGAGTCTGTCGCCGAGGTCGATGATCTTTTTATTGATGTCGATGAGTCCCTGTCTGTCCTTGACGGTGCCATCGCGCAGCATGAATTCATTGTTGCCGAGCGGCTGCACCTCCAGATAATCGTAGAAGGAGGCGATCTTCTCCACGTCGCTCTCGCTGCGCCCCAACAGAATCGCCTGGTACAGCTCCCCCTGCTCGCACGCGCTGCCGATGATGAGTCCCTCGCGCCGCTTGATGATCTCGCTGCGGGGAATTCTCGGCTTGCGGTGGAAGTATTTTAAATTGGACGCGGAAATCAGCTTGTAGAGGTTCTTCAGTCCTACAAGGTTCTGCGCGATGATGATCATGTGATTGGGGCGGAGCTTGGTGGTGTCGGTCGATTTGGCGTTGGTGTTGACGTCCCGCACGCTTCTGACCTGGTATTCCTTGACAAGCAGCTCGAATTCCTTCTGCACGATCTGCGCCAACGCCAGCGCGTCGTCGCACGCCCTGTGATGCTCGAAGGGGGGAATCTCCAGATATTCGCCCACCGTATCCAGCTTGTGGTTTTTCAGCGTGGGATGCAGCGCGCGCGCCAGAGGCACCGTGTCGATGTACACCGGATCGAAGGGAATGGAGCAGCGTTCGCACGCCGCCTTCATGAAGCCAATATCAAAATTCGCGTTGTGGGCGATAAAAAGAGAATCCTCGCCGCACCAGTCCAGAAAGGCACGAATCGCGTCCCCTTCGCCGGGCGCGTCCTTCACCATCTCATCGGTGATGTGGGTCAGCTCGGTGATCTTCTCGGGAATGTGCATACCGGGATTGACAAAGCTGTTGAAATTATCCAGGATCTCGCCGCCCTTATACCGCACCGCGCCGATTTCGGTGATCCGCTCGGTGGCGGCGCTGAGTCCTGTGGTCTCCAGATCAAAGACGATGAATTCACCGTCGATCGGACGGTTGTCCTCGCCCTTGACAATGTCCACCATATCGTCGATATAATAGGCTTCGATGCCGTAAAGAATCTTGATAGGCTTGCCGTCCTTCTTGCACGCCTTCGCCGCGTTCATCGCGTCGGGGAACGCCTGCGCGACGCCATGGTCGGTGATGGCAATAGCGGTCATACCCCAGTCAGCAGCGCGCTTGACCAGCTTCTTGGTAGGCGTCATCGCGTCCATCGCCGACATGTTGGTATGCATGTGAAGCTCCACGCGCTTGACCTCGGCATGATCCGCCCGCTTGCTTTCCTTCATCAGGGCAATGCACTGGGGGCGGATCACATTTTCGTGGTCAAAGTCATCCAGCTTGTATTCGCCCTGTATCGCGGCGCACACGCCGTCCTTCAGCGAGGACAGGAAGTCCTTCTCGTCATTCTTGACGATCATCTTGACCGGCACGGACGAGGTCTTATCGGTCAGCGCAAAGGAGACGATGGTCTTGTCTCCCGCCTTTGTGTCCTTGGTGGAGAAGGAAAAAATCTCACCGTACACCGTGACCTTTTTGTAATTGGGGTTGAGATCCACCATGGGGACGGCGGGAATGCTTTTCGCCGTGCCAAAGATGATCTCCGGGTCGTGGAACCGCTCCGGGATTCCCTCAAACGTCAGGTTGGCGGGACCCTCCTGCACCCGGACCTTCTTCGCCCTCACCTCGCCGGTGAATTCCGGACGGTCAGGCACGGGCGCGGCTTCCCACGGCGGCGGGTCGGCGGGGGATTCAGCCGCCTCCCTGACCGGCTCCTGCCGGGGCTCGGGAAGGGGAACGACCCTTGAGCCGGTCTTGTCAAAGCTCAGCACAATATCCACATTCTTCCCGAATTCCTCGTGAATCAGATTTACAAATTCCTCGCAGAAATGCTTATCCTCAAGGAGTCTGATCGCATTGTGCGCCAGCTCGCATTTGACGGAATTGTCCGCCGCGTCCCACGTCCAGCGGCAGTTGACGAACGAGCCGTTGACGGTGGAAATGCGGCGCTTCAGCTCCATGATCATATCGTCCAGCACATGCTTTCCGAAGCAGCTTTCAGGGAATTTCGGGCGAATCATAACCGATGTGAAGCCGTAGCGTTCGCGGATGTCATGCTCCGCTTTAAAAAGAAGCTCGCGGTCGACATATTCGCAGAAATCCGCCCAGACGATCATCGCCCTGCACTTATCGGTGAAGCGTATGCGCGTAACCTCCCCGTCACTGATCCGCCTGACGCTGTAGCTTTCCGCCGCTTCCGTAAAAATATCTGTTATACTGCTTGTCATTCCTAAAAGGGTCTCCTTCTCTCCAAAAGCAAATCACTGTATATAAACGGATGTATAGCCGTGTTCCGCCACATATTTCTTGAATTCCTCCATGGTCATCTTTTTCGTACAGTCTCTGAAACACCTGTTATCCATCAGCATATGCTCACAAAGGGGGATATTGCAGAACATATAGGTATCCTTGATCAGCATCAACTGAAGATGGGTACCTTCATGCCATTCGTCATCCTCCTTATAGATGATAAAATTATTTTTGTTTTCGACAATTTTCTCGGTATCCTCCACCACATTCCAGCAGCCGTCATAATAGTAGGCGAGAACAAAATCGCTGCCAAGATCAACATCGTGGATCATGCGAAGAGGACGGCAGTAACCCACCCCGGTAATCTTATAGGGATTATAGCTGTTCCGGGGAAATACCGTAAAGGCAAGATAATAATAGCCGTGATAAATGGCAGGTATCAGCGCTGCCACAATAAGCGTCGCTATCAGAATTCTAATACCGGTCTTGATGCGGCGTTTTTTCTTGTAGTTGGCAATTTTCTGTTCTGTGGTCAACTTCCTTTTTCCCATAACAAGCCCCTTATTGCAGCCTTGCGAATTTTGCGCTTGCTTCTCCTCGAGAGCCTGATGCTTTTCATTTCAGACAGTGTCTGCACTGTCAGTAATTGCAGAAGCTTCATTGATTCTTTCCTCCCGGCAATGCCTTGCCGCGGAACGTCTTTTCCGGCAGCGCCCTGAGTCCTCCCGCGGAAAGCCTGCGGCCGCGTAATGCCTTCACCTGACGCCCGACCAGCGCCGCCGCAGCACCGGCGGCAAGTGCCGTCCGTCTGCCGACGTAGAAGCGCAGCGTCTTTTTGAATTCTCTTTTTAGCAGCCGCGTGTGTCTGCTTTTGAGTCCCACGCCCTTCAGCACACCGCTCTTAATTACATATTTCGCCATTCTGAAACACCACCAGATACGCTCAATAAACAGCCGAAGGACTTACAGCTTCTCGATTTCCTTGAGAAGCTCCGTCAGAAGCTCCTCCTCGGGCACCTTGCGCAAAACCTCTCCCTTTTTGAAAATCAGTCCGCAGCCCACGCCTCCGGCGATACCGATGTCGGCTTCACGCGCTTCGCCCGGACCGTTCACCACGCAGCCCATGACGGCGACCTTGATGTCCTTCTCCACATCCTTCAATGCCTCCTGCACATCCTCCGCCAGCTTGATGAGATCAATCCGCGTTCTTCCGCAGGTGGGACAGGAGACAAACTGGATCCCCCCCTTGCGGATATCGAGGGCGTGCAGAATATCCTTGGCCGCGTAGACCTCGCGCACCGGGTCGGCTGTCAGCGAAACGCGGACGGTGTCGCCGATTCCGTCCATCAGCAGCGAGCCGAGTCCGGCGGAGGATTTAATGAGTCCCATACGCTCGGTACCCGCTTCTGTGACGCCCAGATGCAGCGGATAATCGCATCTCTCGGCGGCAATACGGTAGGATTCCACCATGGTCTGCACCGTGGAGGATTTCATGGAGATAACCGTGTCGTAAAAATCAAACTTCTCCAGCAGCGACACGTGATACAACGCGCTCTCGACGAGGGCTTCGGCTGTCGGAGAACCGTATTTGGCAAGGATAGACTTCTCCACCGAGCCGGAATTGACGCCCACGCGAATCGGGATATTCTTTTCACGGCAGACGTCCACCACCGCCTTCACACGGCTCTCATCGCCAATGTTGCCGGGGTTGATGCGGATTTTGTCAACCCCCGCGTATGCGGATTCAATCGCCAGCCTGTAGTCAAAATGTATATCGGCGACAATGGGAACCGATACCGCCTCCTTCAGGGCGGCAATCAGCTTCACGGCTGGCATATCCGGCACCGCGGCGCGGATGATCTCACAGCCGGCTGCTTCCAGAGCCTTTGCCTGCGCCACACTGCCCTCAATGTCAGTGGAGGGCTTATTCAGCATGGACTGAATGGTGATCGGCGCGTCGCCGCCTATGTATAAATTGCCGACCTTGACTTTTCTGCTCTTTCTTCTTTCCATAAATCAATTCCGTCCTTTCAGCGAGTATTATATTATATTAGGTACATCAATCGTGTTCACACACTCAGGCATAATAATTTATGATAATTATACCATACAAATCATGAATTGGCAAGGACATATAACAAAAGAAGGATAAAAAAATCCCCGTGGAAAATACCGTACATGTATGTACTTCCACGGGGGCGGTCGCCTCGTCGTGCAGCCGCTTCTCGCGATAATACGCCTCCTGGCGCACCTTTTCGTCGCCGCTGAGATTCCGGAGGATCACAATGGTCTTATTCATCTAAAATCTCCCGGATCGCATCCTCTGTCATACCTTTCTCGCGCATTTTCTGCGCCAATTCTCTCTTAGCCTCGAGCCGCCCCTTGGCAATGCCCTCTGCGCGACCCTCTGCACGACCCTCTGCACGACCCTCTGCGCGACCCTCTGCACGACCCTCTGCACGACCCTCTGCGCGACCCTCTGCACGACCCTTGGATAGGCCTTCGGCGAGCCCCTCACGGCGGGCGTGTCCGAGGGCGGTCGCCTCGTCGTGCAGCCGCTTCTCGCGATAATACGCCTCCTGGCGCACCTTTTCGTGGCGGTCGCCTCGTCGTGCAGCCGCTTCTCGCGATAATACGCCTCCTGGCGCACCTTTTCGTCGCCGCTGAGATTCCGGAGGATCACAATGGTCTTATTGACCTCCGGTATGGCTGTGTTGTTCTGTACTTCCATTAAATCCCCCTCCGTTTCGGCATTGATGAGATCGATCCAATCGTCCATCGGATTGTTTTTTCTGTAATTTCTTCCCTTTTTCAGCTCGAAAAAATGAATGGCCAGCTTATCTGTCAGAATCTCGTGACGCGAGTTTTCCATAACCCTGAAATGAGAATGGTAGTCCTCACAGTCGAACAGGTTGAAGTCGATGAGATTGATACACACCGTTCTTTTGAGCGAGCCGTATTCCTCGCCCGTCTTAAGCTCGTCACTGTAGAGCTTTGACCAGTAGAAAAGCGTTCTCTCCCGGAAATCCGGTTCGTAGTTGACCTGCATTTCGACATTGACCGTCTTGCCGTCGACGTCCATTCTCATATCCAGCCGGCTGAACTTCTGTTCCAGATAGTCCGGCGCGATCTCCACATTGTTGATGGAAATCTTCCTGATGCTCTCTCGCGGGATCTCCAGCAGCGCGGAAAGAAACGCGGCAATAATATCGGTATTGTTCTCGTTGCCGAAAACCCTTTTGAAAATAACGTCCAGCTTCAGCTTGACAATCGGTTGATTTGCGTTCATCGGTCATCACTCCCAATATTATTATAGCGTATTGAACCTGCTTTTGCAATATCCGGAGGGAAAAACTTTATATGCATCTCACAAAAATCCCGCCGACGTATGTACATTCGCGGAAAACTGATGTATACTATTCTCAGGTAACATCAGAAACGGAGGCTTGATCAATTTGCATGAGGTTTACGCAAAGAGCATTCTCTCTGCCAAAAACGGGATGAACCTCTACCGCGGCTGCTCGCACGGCTGCATTTACTGCGACTCCAGAAGCAAATGCTACGGCATGACGCACGAATTTGAGGACATCGAGGTCAAAATCAACGCGCCGGAGCTGTTGGAGCAGGCGCTTCGCAAAAAGAAAAGCCGCTGCATGATCGGCACCGGAGCGATGTGCGACCCCTACCTGCACATCGAGGAGAAGCTCTGTCTCACCCGCCGCTGTCTGACCATCATCGAGCGCTACGGCTTCGGACTGTCGGTTCTCACCAAATCGGCGCGTATCCTCCGCGACCTTGCGCTGTTGAAGAGCATTAACGAAAAGGCAAAATGCGTGGTGCAGATGACGCTGACCACGTTCGACGAATCGCTCTGCAAAATCGTCGAGCCGCATGTCTCCACAACGGCGGAAAGGGTCGAGGTGCTGAAAACCATGCGGAACGAAGGCATTCCAACGGTGGTCTGGCTCTGTCCGATCCTTCCCTTTCTCAACGACACGGAGGAGAACCTTCTTGGCATTCTGAATGCCTGCGCGGACGCGGGAGTCAGGGGAATTCTCTGCTTCGGCATGGGAATGACGCTGCGCGAGGGCAATCGGGAGTATTACTACGCCGCCCTTGACAGGCATTTTCCCGGACTGAAGGAGCGATACATCTCACTCTACGGCAATTCCTATGTGCTGGATTCCCCTCATGCCGCAAGGCTCATGAGGATTTTCCGGACCTTCTGCCGCAGCAGGGGAATCATGTGCCAGCAGGATGAGATCTTCGCCTATCTGAACGAGCTTCCCGAAGACGCCTTCGAGCAGACAAGCCTTTTCTGAATCCAATGTAATTTAATCGCGCCTGACGTTTTTCCTTTTCAGCACCGCCATTGCCGCGTAATGTCTGACGGAAAAACGCTCCGGCGCGCGCTCCGTCAGCATTTGCCAATGCTCCCGCTCCCACGCGGCAAGTTCCTCACCCGAAAGCGAAGCGCCCACACCGCGGCACGCCTTCATCCGCCCATGCCAGCTCTCGCGTGTGAAGGGAACCTCAAGGTCGTATTCCTCGTGACGCTCCGGCGTGAAATACGCATAGGCACATCCGGGAATCTCAATGGGATGACGCGTCTCCCCCGCCCCGCTCCACTCCGGGCTGTGTCGCAGGACTATTTTCTCACTTGCGCCGGCAAGCTCATCCTCAAACGGCAGCCACGCCATATAGAGGATCACCAACCGCCCGTCCTCCTTCAGAAGCCGGTGGAACAGGGGAATAACCTTTTCATGGTCGAAATACCAGAAGCACTGACAGGCGGTGATCACGTCAAAGGAGCCGTCGGGAAAGCCCAGCTTCTCGGCAGGCGCAGCATAATATGAAATATTCATCCCTGCCTCCTGTGAAAGACGTTTTGCCTGCGCTATCTGTTCGGGAGAAATATCGGTTGCCGTCCATTTGGCGCCGTATGTGTACATGTTTCTCGGCAGCACGCCGGTTCCCGTGCCGACGTCCAGGACGTCCTGCCCTTGGGTGCAGAGTCCGAGCGCGACGATTCTCTGATAGAATTCCTCGGGGTAAATGTCGCGGTATTTCGCATAGTCCGCTGAGGTTCTGCCCCAGTCGAACGGTTTTCCGCCGTCTATGCGTTGATCTGTGATGTTCATAACGATAGCTCCTTACAATATGGCAAAAAAAGCATTCCGCTGAAAAATGTGGAATGCCTTTTTGATGCAGTGTGGATTGTTTCGCAAAAATCAGAAGAGCGACCAGACGTCCTTGACGGTAATCACGATCATCAGGAGAATGAGCAGGGCGAAGCCGACAAAGTGAACAATGCCCTCCTTTTCCGGGTCGATGGGCTTGCCCCGGACGCCCTCGATGATGACAAAGAGCAGTCTTCCGCCGTCCAGCGCGGGCAGCGGCAGCAGGTTGAAGATACCTAAATTGACGGTAATCAGCGCCATAAAGTTGATGATGTTGTTGAGACCGTCCATAAAGCTGTACTTGAAGCCCGCCTCAGCGACCTGCCCGATGGCGGATGCCATTCCCACGGGACCGGACACCTCGTTGAAGCCGACGCGTCCCGTCACCATCATGATAATGCTGGAATAGATCATGCGGACATAGGCGTAGGTTTCCGTGAAGGTATTGGAAATCACCGTCCAGACGTTTTTGTCCACCCGCTTGACCTTGAAGTCAATGGTCGTCACCTTGGTGCCGTTGAAATCCTCGACCGCCATATGCAGGTCGTTGAATTCCAGCTTCTTCCCGTCGCGCTTGACGGCAATGTCGATCACGCCGTCCTTCGCGGTGGAAAGGGCGAAGCTGATGTCGGTGGCGCAGTGGGTGCGGTAGCCGTTGATGGAATAAATGTCGTCTCCGAGACGGATCCCCGCGTTCATGCTGGTGGAATCGCTCACAAGGTAGGCGATCTTTGTCGACGCGTAATAGGGCTGCTGCACCTGAATGACAAACATGAACACAAGTCCCAGAAGGATATTCATGATAGCGCCCGCCGCTAAAATAATACCGCGCTTCCACCACTTCTTGTTGTTGAGAGCGCGCTCGTCGTCGCTGTTTTCATCCTCGCCCTCCATGGCGCAATAGCCGCCTATGGGAATGAGCCGCAGGGAATACAGCGTTTCCTTTCCCTGCTTTGAAATGATTTTTGGGCCCATGCCGAGTGCGAATTCGTTGACCTTCACGCCGAATTTCTTTGCGGTGATGAAGTGTCCGAATTCGTGTATGCCAATGATCATGGCAAACAAAATGACGGCGATAAGCACCGTGAGTACAATGTAGAATGCTGAAATATTGACCACCTCTTGTTATAGATTGCCCGAAGCACGCAGAACATATTCCCGCGCGGCTTTGTCGCACGCCAGAACATCCTCCACCGTGAAGCTGTCAACCTTTGGCTGACGCTCCATGGCCTCCCAGACGTATGTTCCGATGTCAAGGAATCCTATTTTCCTTTTCAGGAACAGCTCGACCGCCTTCTCGTTGGCGCCGTTGGCGGCGGCGGGAGCAAGACCGCCGCGCCGCATGGCCTCCTTGCACGCGGCAAGACAGACGAAGGTCTCGGTATCCGGGCGGTAGAAGGTCAGCTTGCCGACCTCGAACAGATCGAGCGGCTTTGCGGGCGAGGGAACGCGGTCAGGATAGCTGATCGCGTATTGGATCGGGATGCGCATGTCGGGGGTACCAAGCTGAGCGATGACGGAATTGTCGCAATATTCCACAGCGGAATGAATGATGCTCTCCCGCTGGACAACCACTTCGATGTCATCCACGCCCTTATTGAACAGCCACGCCGCTTCGATGACCTCCAGCCCCTTGTTCATGAGCGTCGCGGAATCAATGGTGATCTTCGCGCCCATGCTCCAGTTGGGATGTCTGAGCGCCTGCTCCGGTGTGACGTGCAGCAGCTCTTCTCTCTTTTTGCCGAAGAAGGGACCTCCCGACGCGGTGAGGATAATCCGCCGGAACGCGTGCGCTCCCGGCGAGCCTTGGAGACACTGGAAGATGGCGGAATGCTCGCTGTCAACCGGGAGAATCGGCACGCCCTTTTCGCGCGCCGCGTTCATCACCAGCTGACCGCCCGCGACAAGGGTCTCCTTGTTGGCAAGCGCCAGATCCTTCCCCGCCTCAATGACCGCGAGGGTGGGGACAAGTCCCACCATTCCCACAACGGAATTCAGGACAACGTCGTTGGCGTCGAGGGTAGCGGCTTCGATAAAGCCGTCCATGCCCTGCAGCACCCTTATATCGGTATCGGCTAATTTGATTTTCAGCTCCGCGGCGGCAGCCGCGTCCATGACGGCGACCACAGCGGGCTTGAATTCCCGCGCCTGCTTTTCCAGCAGCCCGATCGAGCGGTTGGCGCAGAGAGCGGTGACGTTCAGCCCCATCCCCCGCACCACGTCGAGCGCCTGTGTCCCGATGGAGCCGGTAGAGCCGAGTATGGCGATATTCTGCCTTTTTTTCATTTTATCCGTATCAATCATATGCGTAATATCTCAGCGCGTTTGCGCACGCGCTCCTTTTCTGTTTACTGTTACCATGATCATAACTTATCCCATAACAGGACGCGGTTTTCCTGCCGCCCCGCGTTATCGCAGGATGGGGAGCAGATAATTCAGCATGTAGAAGGAGGGACAGACGAAGAGAACGCTGTCGAATCGATCCAGCACGCCGCCGTGACCGGGAAGCAGGTTGCCGAAGTCCTTGATGCCGTACTGACGCTTGACGGTGGAGAAGGAAATATCTCCGAACATCGACATCAGAATGCAGGCAGCGGTGACAACCGCCATGTTGAGATAATTGATGCCGCCGGGTCTGTAGCTTAGCACGTCGGCATAAATATATGCGGAGCCAAGGGAAATAATCATAGAAATGACAAATCCGCCGACCGCGCCTTCCACCGTCTTTTTGGGACTGAGCACCGGCGCCATCTTGTGCCGGCCGAACGCCCTGCCGATGAAATACGCGCCCGCGTCGGCGTACCACGCCACGCCGAGACAGAAGAGCACCAGCAGGATTCCTCCCGCGCGGGTTTTCCCCATGCCGGCAATGAATTCCACCACCATAAAGGGCAGCGCCACAAACATCGTGAGTATCATCGACGTGCAGACCGCCTCAATCCGCAGCACGGCATGCTTTCTGAGCAGTATGCCGAACATCACAAAGAGAAACAGCATGGACGCCGCCATGATCACGCCGTACATTTTGACCTGATCACGGATGTACGGTGCAAGCAGCACGGCAATCCCATAGGCAAAGCAGGGGGCATATATCGCCTTGACCTTTTCGGCGCCGGCGGTTTTGAGCGCCTCATGAATTCCGATGAGGCAGAGAACAAGCACTACGATGGTCAGCACGACCGGATAATAGACCGAAGCGTACAGGGCAGCGAGGGTAAGCGTTCCGCCCACCACGCCGGTCAGAATTCTGGTTTTCATCGGATCACACACCTCCGAAACGACGGTTTCTTCTTGCATATTCATCGAGCGCCCGCTCGAGGTCCTCTGTGGAAAAATCAGGCCAGAGTATCTCGTCCATAAAGACATATTCGGAATAGGCCGACTGCCACAGCAGGAAGTTGGAGGTGCGGTACTCGCCGCTCGGACGGATGATCAGATCGGGATCCGGCTGTCCGAAGGTATACATATGATCGGAAATGAGCGCGGGGGTGATGTCCTCCGGCTTGAGACTGCCGGCGGCCACCTCGGAGGAGATGTCGCGCATAGCCCTGACGATCTCGTCCCTGCCGCCGTAATTCATGGCGATATTCAGCCGCATGCCGGTCTTATCGGCGGAAATCTCCTCGGTCTCGTGAATCAGCTGTTGCAGCTTCGGGCTGAAGGCGGTGACATCGCCGATAAAGATGGTGCGGATATTCTCCTCGCTGAAATCACGCAGGGCTTCTATCAGATAATCATAGAAAAGATCCATCAGCGCGTCAATTTCCTCCTTGGGACGTTTCCAGTTTTCGGTGGAGAACGCGTAGACGGTCAGATTCTTAATGCCGATGCTGTTGGCATAGCGGGTGATCTTTTTGAAGGTGGCGGCGCCGACCTTATGTCCCGCCTGTCGCGGCAGGCCTCTCTTTTTCGCCCATCTGCCGTTGCCGTCCATGATAATGCCCACATGTACGGGCAGTATTCTCTTGGAACGGTCTATAGTCTCTTCGGTTGGCTTTTTCCTGAATAACACGGCTGTCCTCTCTTTTGCACTGTATTTTGGTTCCGTCAAGCTGAGATGCGCCTGACGACAGTTAACAAGCCCTTTCAGGCATTGCTCAAAAAGCTCCCCTTATCAGAATGAAATGTAAAGGGAGCTTTCAGTAATCGGTGGAAGCACTCCGTTGTCAAGGCAGCCGAAAAGACAGCCGCCATTGCACAGGGTCAGATCTCCATGATCTCCTTTGTCTTATCGGCTGCCATGGAATCGATCTGCTTGCAGTATTTGTCGGTAATATCCTGTATTTTCTTCTCGCTCTGCTTGAGGTCGTCCTCCGTGATCTCCGAGGCCTTCTTCATAGCCTTGAGCTTGTCTACTGCGTCGCGGCGAATGGAGCGGATCGCGACCTTGCTGTCCTCGCCCATCTTGTGAACCTCCTTGGAGAGATCCTTGCGGCGTTCCTCTGTGAGGGGCGGGAATACCAGACGGATGATCTTGCCGTCGTTCTGGGGATTGATGCCGATGTCGGCTTCGTTGATGGCTCTCTCGATTGCCTTGAGGGTATGGGAATCCCACGGCTGGATAGTCAGGGTTCTCGCCTCGGGGACATTCACCACGGCAAGCTGGTTGATGGGGGTGGGTACGCCGTAATAGTCGACGCTGACCTTGTCAATAATGGCGGGATTCGCCCTGCCTGCGCGGAGCGTCTTGAATTCTCCGGCTAATACGTCAAGGGTCTTTTCCATCTTTGCCTTCATTTCGTCAATTTTCTTCTGCATATAGCTAACCTTCTTTATATATTGATATTTTTAAGGATGCATTCCTTCTGCGCTCTTCCGCGCCGGTCAAGGGGTGACGAGCGTGCCGACGTTCTCGCCGGCCATGGCGCGCACCATGTCGTCGGGGCGCTGAAGGTTGTAGACCTGAATCGGGATTTTGTTCTCGCGACACATCGCGGCTGCCGTGCTGTCCATCACCTGCAGGTTTCTGATCAGCACCTCTTCAAACGAGATGGTGTCAAATTTCTTCGCGTCGGGATTCTTCTTGGGATCGCTGTCGTAAACGCCGTCGACCATCGTCGCCTTGAAGATGACCTCCGCTTCAATTTCCGCCGCCCTGAGCGCCGCCGCGAGGTCGGTGGAACAGAAGGGATTGCCGGTGCCGCAGCCGAATACCACGATCCTGCCCTTTTCAAGATGACGCACCGCGCGGTTGCGGATGTAAGGCTCCGCGACGGTATCCATCTGAATCGCCGTCTGCACTCTGACGTCGCAGCCAAGCTGCTCCAGCATATCCCCCACGGCGAGGGCATTCATCAGCGTGGCGAGCATGCCGATATGGTCGGCGCGTGTTCTGTCCATGCCCTCCGACGTTCTGCCGCGCCAGAAATTACCGCCGCCCACGACAATGCCGATCTGCACGCCCATGTCGGCGCACTTTTTGACAGATGTGCAGATTCTGCGGACAACCTCATCATTAATGCCAAAATGCCTGTCTCCTGCCAGAGCCTCGCCGCTCAGCTTGAGCAGCACGCGGGAATATTTAGCCTGCATAATGATCATGCCTTTCTTACGATTTTGATTCGCTCCAAATGGCGTATATAAAATTTCTTCAATTTATTTTACACAAAATACTATAAAATGTAAAGGCTGAGCGTGCATTTTTATCAATTATTTAACATTTGCCATGATTCCAATAAAAAATCAAGCCGGAGAATCACGTTTTTTCATGATTCTCCGGCGATTCAGTCGAACAATTATTCCATCATTACTCAGCCTGAGCGCTGAAATCAAGGGTCTCCACAACACTCGTCGTGCCGTCCGCGCCTTGATAGACCGTGACGACCGAGTAATGGGATTCCGGATTCTCCACGACGGGGGTGATTTCGCAGAGCAGACAGTAATTCGTACCCGCTACTACCTGCGTGCCCATCAGCGCGAGGGGATTATACTGCGCGCCGACCATCTGGGAAACAGCCGCCTGCAATGCCTTGCCCGCTTCTTCGGTCACATCGGGCGTTTCAGGGGCGACCCAACCGCCGTCGATCACTTCAGCCGTCACATTGACCTTCGCGTCGGAGTTGAGGATTTCCGTGATTTCCGCGTTGCCCTCCAGATCCTCGTAGACCGTGACGATCGTGTAGGATGCATCCGCGCCCTCTGTGGCAGGCGTGAAGGTGCAGAGAAGGCGGTAATTGGTGCCGGCGACCACCTGCGTGCCAAGAAGGGCGATCGGCTCATAGGTTCCGCCCGCTAACTTTTCGGTGGCTTTCTTCAGTGCG
>ONDC01000134.1 GCA_900316495.1 uncultured Eubacteriales bacterium | reverse complement strand
CCGAAAATGACGGAGGTTGAGTGTTAATTATGAATTTTCTGGATTCGTTTCTTGAAAAAATCCCGATCATCAGGGATATGGACAAGAAAAAGCGCATACTCGCGGCAGGCTTTTTGGTGTTTGCCCTGGTATCGCTGTTGGGAATACTGATCGACGCGATTGCGGAAGCCGGCGGCGTTGTGGCGCTGATTTCTGTGGCGATAGGATTTCTGCTGATGGCGGCGCTGATCATTGCCGATTTCATAATGTCACGCAAGGCTCCGCCGGAGTATCCTCAGAGGCAGGAGCAGTACAATTTTTATGATGATAATCCCGATAACTATGGCTATCAGGATGAAGCGTATGATTACAGGACAGACGGGCAGGCGGACGATACGTATGACAACCGGGAGCTCGGTGACGAGATACGGGATGACGGGTTTGCCGAAGAGTTGAATTATGGGGATGCGGATGGCTTCCGTGAGGGAGACAGCTATCAGGACGATTTTGCCTATCAGGATGACGGTCTTCCCGACGACGGACAGGATTATCGCGATGACGCAATAGAATACACGGTGACGCCGGATCCATCCTCCCTCAGGGATATGTCACATGACGTAACGCACGATGTCCGGAGAGAGCCTGAGGGCTTCCGGCGCCAGACGCCTTCGCGCTTTGAATTCCGCCCTTCACAACCGGAAAGTGTCAACAGAGCGCCGGTGCTTTACGACGAGAACGCCATAGGCAAACCTGTTATGATGTTTGACGCGCCCTCGCAGCCGGTTCGCGATGAGGTGAGATTTGCGGCGGAAACCGTGGCGCCGCAGGTGATCAGACCGGAGCCTTCCGATGCCATAGGCGGTCCCGTCATGTCGATTCCCTTCCGTGGGGTGGCCCCGGAGCCGGCGGAAGAAACCCGAAAGGTGGAGCTGAATAAAGCCGCCAAGGTGGAGCCTGTCCAGCCGCAGCCGATCAAAAGCGCGTATGCCGCAAGGCGTGAGGAAAGGGGACAGGAGATCGAGGAATTCTTTGATCATATGAGCGATGATGAAATACTGTATAGCGACTGTGTAGAGGTGTGGGCATCCGACGCAAAACCCGCCGCGATACGTCTGCTGAAGCAGGTGGAAACACTTGGCGACAAGAAGATGGCGGATTCACTCGGCAGGGAAGCGGAGTACGTCAATGCCTTGCTTGACCGCATTTATTATTTCACCATGCTCGACAGCATTAAAGAGAACCTCGAGCTGAAGAAGTACAATTTTTCCGCGATGGTTAAGGAATGTCTGAGACGCTTTTCTCCCTTCTTCATGGAGAAGAGGATCGGCTTGCTCTGGAAGGGACTTGACATTGACATCGTGACGGATAAGCGCTGGCTGATTTTTGCACTGACACAAGTGGTGTTCAACGCGGTTGAATTCACCGGACTGGGTGGAAAAATTGCCATTTCCGCCAAAAAGGAAGGCAGCATGATTCATCTGATGGTGGATGACAGCGGATGCGGCATTTCCGACGAGGATCTTCCGCGCATCTTTATGGCGGGCTTTATGGGTGACAACGCCCCCAACGAGGAGGGGCGGCGTACCGGAATGGGTCTGTTTATCACCAGGTCGGTCATTGAGAAGTTAGGCGGCAGCGTGACGGCGGAATCCACCGTCGGCAAGGGCACGCGCGTCACCATGATTCTGCCCGAAAAGATCTGAGATGGAGTATGATTGAAGATGCTTCCGAGGGCGCAAGAAATGTTGCTTTTCGTGGATCATGACGAAAAACGATCCTTGGATCGTTTGATTAACAGATATTAAGAAAGGGGGTGCTGACCTTGGTAGACAACCTTGACAATCTCAATGCAGCTCATTTGCTCGACTCTGAGCAAATGAACCAGATGACAGTCGGAGGTCTGATCGTGGCGGTTCTGCTGATTATCGCCATGTGGAAGATCTTCAGCAAGGCGGGTCAAGGCGGCTGGAAATCGATTATTCCGATTTACAACGTCTATATGCTCTGCAAGATTGCCGACGGCAACGGCTGGAAGTTCCTTCTGCTGTTGATACCGATCGTGAATATCATCTATACGATCATGCTCTGTCACAGACTTGCCAAATCATTTGGAAAGGGATTCTTGTTCACGTTGGGACTGCTCTTACTGCCGAATATCTTTACGCTGATTCTCGGCTTCGGCGGCTCGCAGTACATCGGACCTAAGGGAATGCCCGCATAAGGATTACATTCGCTCTTCTTCTTTCTTGCAAAGGGGAAGAGTGATTTTCTTTGTGTACCTTTCCAAAAAAACAATCATAAAAAAGTCCGACTTTTTTTCATAAAAAATCAAAAACCGCTTGCAATACTTTATTGTATTGTGATAAAATAACAAGAGGATATTTTTTTGATAAACTGACTGCCTCAACGGTGATTCTTTTATGCTGCATGACTTCATTGAAATATTAATCCGGCTCGTTACATATTTTTCTATCTTTGATTTGCTCGATATTATTATTGTGTCCTTTTTGGTGTATTATCTGATCGTCTTTATCCGCGACACCAGAATACAACAGCTCATGAAGGGAATATTGGTGATTTTTGTTGCCTATCTTCTCGCTACTTGGCTAAAGCTCAACACGCTTCTCTATATTATCGATATTATCGTCAATAACGGAATCCTGGCGGTCATCATCGTATTTCAGCCGGAGCTTCGCAGCTTCCTTGAGCATATGGGACGCAGCAAGTTTAACGTCGGCAGCCTGTTTGGTGAGGAGGATGATCCGCACGAAGCCCAGTTGAACGCCATCAACGGCGTTGTTGACGCGTTCCGGACGCTGCAGAAGCAGAAAATGGGCGCCTTGGTGGTTTTTGAACAGGAGGATCTTCTGAACGATATTGCTGCCACAGGCACGCAGGTGGACGCTCTGCCGAACTCCGGCGTCATCTCCAATATTTTCTTCAACAAAGCGCCTTTGCACGACGGCGCGGTGATTATCCGCGACGGAAGAGTCCACGCGGCCGGCTGTATTCTGCCCTTGACCAAGAGCACCAATATCTCCATGGAGTTGGGAACCCGTCACCGCGCTGCTATCGGAATGAGCGAGAATTCCGACGCGGTGGTGGTGGTTCTGAGTGAGGAAACAGGGCAGCTTTCCATCGCTGTAGCGGGAAAGCTCAGCAGGTTTGACACCGCCACGGAATTCACCTCGGAGCTGATGCAGGTGCTTTTGCCCAGCCGGAATGAACAGCAGACGCCGGGCAAAAAGATTCCCTTCATTTCCGGCGTGAAGAAAAAGCTGATCCGGAAGGCAAAGAACGATGAGACTGAGTCGGAAAAGCAGTCTGATGCTCCGGTTGAGCTTCATGAACAACCGGAGAACAAAAACTGAAAAATGTCAATAGATGGTTTCCTGAAAACAAAAGGACTGATTGCAATGGGAAACAAGAAAAAGAGTGGCAGAGGGCTGATAATTGCCGCTTACAGAAGGGTTCGCGGCTTTATCAACCGCCCGTGGTTTTACAATAAAAAATTTCTCGTGACGCTGTCAGTGATCTGCTCGGTGCTGATGTGGGCGACGCTCGCCATCAATTTCAGTCCGGTTGAATCCAAGACGGTTTCCGCCGTGCCTATCACCATTAACGTGGACACTATCAAGGAAAACTTCGGACTGGACTTTGTCGAGATCATCAGCCCGGAGTCATTGAAGAAGCTGGAGCTTGATGTAAAGGTCAGCGGCAGGAGGTATCTTCTTTCACAACTGACCGCTGATGATTTTTCCGCGGTTGCCTCGGCGAATAAGAGCATTTCAAAGCCCGGCTCTTACGACTTTACGCTGCTGGTCACTTGCAAGAATCCGATGCTTGACGTGACGATCCAGCAGAATTCCCAGCAGATCTATGTGAAGTTCGACAGATTTGTGGAGAAGGAATTTACCGTGTCGAATGTCATAGCGGTTGGCGCGACGATTCCCTCCGATTCCAACCTGACGATGGGTACGCCGTACACCAATGTCTCCAATGTGAGCGTTTACGGTCCCGAAACCGAGGTCAAACAGATCCATTCCGTGATTGTCAGCGCGGACATCAACAAGGAACTGACCGACGGAGAGACCTTTGACGGCAACATTGTCTTTCTGAACGAAAACGGAGATCCGCTGTTTCTCAATCACCTGACAGTGGGGACGGATGTCACAGAGTCGGTTTCCGTCACGATACCCATTCGCACGACGAAGGAATTCAAGGTGGACGTCACCTTCAAAAATGCCCCCTCCAACTTTGACGCGTCTATGCTGCCGATTCAGATTTCCCCCAGCACCCTCACTATTTCCGGTTCTCCTGACGCGATCAACAATCTGAAGGAGACCTATACAGCCGGCGAGATCGACATTTCCAAGCTGCGCAAGGGAACCAACAGCTACAATTTCTCGCTGTCGCTCAGCACCGGACTTGAAATATCTGATAAGGTGGAAAAAATCAGGGTTGATATTGATCTGTCAAAGTATCAGGTCGTGTCGATTGACGCCACCTCGGCTCATTCCCAATTTGACATTATCAACTACACCGGTACCCGCAAGGTCAGCTTCAGGACAAAAGCCATCGACAATATCCGCATTATCGGTCCTGCCTATGTGGTTGAGAAGCTGAAGGACAGTGATATTATTATAGAAGCGGATATGAAGGGCATGGA
>ONDC01000009.1 GCA_900316495.1 uncultured Eubacteriales bacterium | reverse complement strand
TTCATCCAGTAAGCGAAGGCGTGACCCGCCTCATGGGTGACGACTTCCACGTCGTGCTGTGTGCCGTTGAAGTTGGCAAATATGAAGGGAACTTCATACACCGGGAAGCTGTTGCAGTAACCGCCGCTCTGCTTGCCCTCAGTGGAAAGCACGTCGAGCAGACCGTTGTCCATCATCGTGCGGAAGAATTCACTTGTTTCGGGTGAAAGCGCATCATAGAATTTTCTGCCCTGCTCCAGAATATCATCAGCCGTGCCGACCGGACGGGGATTGCCGCTTCTGAATTCCAGCGCGGAGTCGGCAAACGACAGGGGATATTCCTTGCCGAGACGCTTTGCCTGTTCGCGCTTGATGGAATCGGCGACCGGGACGAGATATTTCTGCACAGCCGCGCGGAATTTTTCAACATCGTCGGCAGTGTAGCAGTTGCGCTGCATGCGGTAATATCCAAGCTGCGTGAAACCGCCGTAACCGAGTTTTTTGCCCATTGTGTCGCGCAAATGTACCATTTCGTCGTAGATCGCGTCAAGCTTTGGCTGCTGCTCCTTGTACCAGCTTCCGTCCGCCTTCCACGCTGCAAGTCGGCGCGCGTCGTCCGGGTCGGTCTTGAAGGGCGCAAGCTGTGCCAGCGTGTAAACGCCGCCTTCAAAGGGTATCTGCGCGGAGGCAATCAGCTTGTCGTATTCGCGCACCAGCTCGTTTTCCCGCTGCATTTCAGGAATCATGTCGGGCGAGAAGGTCTTTTTCTGAATTTCGGCGTTGACAAACATGATTTCTCCGTACTCGGCGGCGAAGTCTCCGCGGAAGGGAGAAGCCAGCATGGCTTCCAGCCACGCCTGATTGTATTCTTCCATCTCAGGCTCAAAGCTGTTCCAGAATTTCGTTTCGCTGTCGTAGAATTCGTCGCGGGTGTCAATGGTATGCCGGACAAGCGAAAGGGTGGCAAGCGTGTAGATTTCCTTCCCTTTTTGCTCTTTTTCAAGGAAGACAGTGCGGGCTTCTTCGTAGCTCTGCGCGGCTTTTAATCTTTCGGTCAGCTTTGCAAGGTCGGATTTTACCTTTTCAGGATCCGGTCTGGTGTAGGGCATTTCTTTGAATTTCATTTTTCTAATCTCCTATAAAATTAAAATATCACGACAAACATGTTCCGGTGAAAAGCTCTTTTTTCGTTTGTCTCATAGGCAAGGGTTTTATGTTTGTCCATCGTCGCCTGCTGAAAACGCACCGAAAGCATTATACCATAAACAATGGTTATTTGCAACAGAAAAAACCTCTTTTATCTGAATGCTTTTGTACACCAGACAAAAGAGGTTGATTGTTATTAATGCACACTACAGACCGTACGCCGGAAGATTACTTGATTTCGGTCATCCAAAGTCCGTGCAGGTTGCAGTAGGCGTAAACAGCTACGGGTTTGTCTTCGCCGATGCAGAAGGTTGCCTTGGGCTCCTCTCCGGGCTTGAGAATTCTGCGCTGACCGCCGTTTTCTGTTTCAAGATAGATCCACTCAATGAAATGCTCGTCAAGCATAGGATGATTTACCTCACCGACATTGACATGAACCGCGCCGTCCTCCACCGTTACTACAGGAAGATGCTTTTCTCCGGCGGCTTCCGTGGTGTTGGGGACAAGCGCTTCCATTTTTTCTCCGCAGCACATCATGGGGACATTTGACTTATGGAGAATTCCGATCAGGTTGCCGCAGCGACGGCAGATATAAAACTTCTCTTTCATGATGATCACCTCAGCATTTTAATCAAGAGTTTAATAATTTTCCTTCCTCACTTCAAAGAAGGACTGCGGATGGTTGCAGACAGGACAGATTTCCGGAGCGGCAACGCCCACAACAATGTGTCCGCAGTTGCGGCATTCCCAGACGGTTACGCCCGCCTTTTCAAACACCGTTTTGCTCTCTACGTTTTTCAGAAGCGCGCGGTATCTTTCCTCATGCGCTTTTTCAATGGCGGCAACGCCCCTGAACTGCGCGGCGAGAGCGGTGAACCCTTCTTCCTCCGCCTCGCGTGCCATTCTTTCGTACATGTCTGTCCACTCGGCGTTTTCGCCCTCGGCGGCGTGAAGCAGGTTTTCAGCGGTATCTCCCAGTCCGCCCAGAGCCTTGAACCACAGCTTTGCGTGTTCCTTCTCGTTCTCCGCGGTCTGGAGGAAAATGGCGGCGATCTGCTCATAACCCGCTTTTTTGGCTACGCTTGCAAAATAGGTGTACTTGTTCCTCGCCTGTGATTCTCCTGCAAACGCCTCGAGCAGATTCTTTTCCGTTTTGGTTCCGGCGTATGGGTTTTTGGGATTTTGAGGATTTTCTTCAACCTTGACGAACTGATCTGCCGGCACACCGCAGAGAGGACAGCTTTCAGGAGCTTCGTCTCCCTCGTGAATATAGCCGCATACAGTGCATTTCCATTTTGTCATCGCTTTACCTCTTTTCGTTTTGATTTATATTCAAAGCAGCGGGTCATAAAGAACAGGGCGTTCAGACCTTGCCGCCTGTCATTTTTATTATACCGCATATCTGCATAAAATCAAGCTAAATAAGTAAAAGTTTTGGTAAATTCACTAATTTCTCATAAAATTCAGAGTTGCTGAGCTTCGTTTTTATTCTCCGGGTAGGCGGTGACGCAGACCTCCTTGAAACCGAGGAAATCAAACTGCTTCCGCGCCTTTCTGATGCTGTCTATCATGAGGTTGATTATTATTATAACTTCATCACGGCGGACAATTCATCGCCTTCCTCATAGTATCCGGGTTCGTTCAGCTCCTTAAAACCGAAGGAGCGGTAGAATTCCCTTGCCATTCCGTTTTTCGGCGCGTAGGAAATCACGCAGTAGTCCGCCCGGCAGCACGGGAATGTCCTGATGAAATCCGTCGCGCATTGGAGGGCTTTCCGTCCGTCAATGACAAACAGGCTTCGATAAGGCTCTCGCTGTTGGTTGCGACAAATTCCTTCTGTGCTTCCGATACGCTGAGTCCGATCACTTCCTGTACATTGTCATATGTGATTTTCTCCAGATGAATCTGTTCCGTCTGCACTGTTGAATCCATCCATGTCTATCAATTTGAATAGCGTGCCATTCTTCCCGTAAAAATCCGGATGGTTCCGGCTGTGCTATAGCTTCAGCACCGCGACTATCTCGTCATCGCACATTTCACCCGTTTCCTCGAATCCGAAGGAGGCGTACAGCTTCTTGGCGACCACGTTCTCCGGCTCATAGGAGATCCAGCACAGCTCCGCCTTGCCGCAGGGCCATGTCCTGATGAAATCGAGTGCGCACTTCATTGCCGCCCTGCCGTAGCCGTTTCCTTGGTACTGTTTGTCAATCATAAATCGCCAGATCTCATAATTGTCCTTTTCGACGCTCACACCGTCCTGATCAGCGTTCTCCCCGTAACCGATCTGGATGAAGCCGACAGGCGTATCGTCGTTGTAAATAGCGAAGGGGAAAACCTGACCGCCGTTTATCAGGGTCACATAGGCTTCTGCCACGCTGAAACAGTTGCTTGCCACAAAATCGTCCTGTTCTTCCGTTACTTCGAGGTCGAAGACGTCGTAAAAGTTTTCATAGGTTAGTTTTTCAAGATGTATCATCGTATCAATCTCCGTTCCATGTCAGTCTGTCAGTTTTTGGCAGGTATGATCGCCCATTATCAGGCAGTTGTCGCCGAATTTCACCTTGAGCATACCGCCCTTCCTGCCGAACTCGTCTTCCCCGATGGGATATAGCCGGAATGCCAAGGCGTCCCCGTCGTCGTCGATTGCGTTGGCGTGAAGCTCTCCGTCTTTCAGGAAGACCTCGTCGATGATGAGATCGGCATCTTCGGGATGCTCGTATTTGCCGCAGAAGCGCTCCCACTTTGATTTGTCGGGATCCTTGATGGCAATCTCTTCGATGGTGTGAACAGGCTCGGCTTCCTTGTCTCTCGCAATCGCCTGCATGCCGTTCCAGAACCCGACATCGGCTCTGTAATCCGTTGGTTCGCGGTTTATAAGAAAAACAAGCACCCTGTCCGCGTCGATATGGCGCTCATACCATGTGCTGACGCCCGGCATCCCGCCGCTGTGAGAGACGATCAGTCCGAGGTTTTCATCGCTGCCGACCACCCAGCCAAAGCCGTAGGCGAGCCCGCGGTCTTTATCGAAAACGGCGTTTTCGCCGTTATGCAGCTTTCCGGGGGTGTACATGAGCTGTTGTTCCTCCTGCGTGAGCACCTTTTCCTCTTGCAACGCCCTGTCCCAGCGAAGCATATCAAATATGTTGGTGTACACGTAGTCGTCACCGTTCAGCCCGTCAAAGGCGGCTACATCGCCGTCCTCGGCGGAGTCCACATCGGCAACGTATCGGTTGTCTTCAAGCACCGTCGCCTGGGCGTAATTCTCAAACGGAATGCCGTCCCTGCGGATATGGCAGCAACGTGTGGAAGTCATGCCGGCGGGTTCAAAAATATTCTTTTGCAGGAATGCCTCATAAGGCATTCCGGACAGCCGCTCCACCAGCAGCGCCAGCAGGTTGTATCCGGTGTTGGAATATTCAAATCCCTCTCCGGGGGCGAAATACGGTTTTGCTTCGGTTTCACAGAGGAAGCGGAGGATTTCGTCATTGCCCGGCACGCGCTTTTCTTCCTTCCAGATTCGGATGAACCAGTCCGCGTCGTCAAAGTAATCGGGAATGCCGCTCGTGTGGTTCAGAAGATGCCGGATCGTCACGCCCGGATAGGGGATCTCCGGGAAGAATTTCGTGATCTCATCCTCAAGACTCAGCTTGCCTTCCCGTACCAGCAGCATGACGGCAGTCGCCGTGAACTGCTTGCTTACGGACGCCAGCTGAAAGACCGTGTCCTCCGTGATTGGCAGCGTGCCTTCGGGATCCCGGAAGCCGAGAACGCCCTTGGACACGATTTCGCCCTGTTCCGCGTAAAGCCATGCTCCGTTGAAGCCGCCCTTTTCGTGCGATTCACGGGCTATGTTTTCCATCATAGTATTTTTATCCATCGTATTTTTACGCAGCCATTCAAAGCAGCCTTTCCTTTCTTAAAAATGGTGATCGGAAATGACCCGGCAAGCGCGCTTTGTCTGAATTCGAAAAAATAAAAAGCCGCGACGCAAGACGCCACGACTCTATCCGCCTATCGTTTCCCCTTCAGAACCAAGCAGCACAGGCCGAGGTCATCGCTTCATAATCAGTTCCGGTTGCAAGCCTGTTGTGATACATTGTTTGATGACCTCCTTTCATTGTAATTTTGCCCTACCATTATAACAGACAGCGTTTCCAAAGTCAATACCTCACACGCAGCGCGTCTGTAAAAAATACATAAATTCTATCCATATATCAAAGAAAATATCGACAAAAAGTTTCTTTTGCCCCGGCTTCAGCCGCAGCAGGCAAAAGAGGTTTTCTGATGTGAAAGAGTGCCAGAAAAACACGTCAAAGCGCCCCAAAAAAGGGTAACGGAAGAAGATGAGATTTTGTCCTGCGGCGACCAATTATCGCAGCTATCCGGCTTCCTTCTGACTCCTACTCACAACGGAACCTTGACCTTTTGCTGACAGCTCAGCGTTTTTTTATCAGATATGTCTGTTTTTCTTGAAATTTGGGATTTTCTTTGTTATAATATTGATCAGAAGGGGTATTCCCCACAACAATTGCTGATCAATTTTTCAGGGTTACGCTGAATAAAGGGCGCAGCCGTCGATTCCTTGCCGCGGGCATACGCCCTTGAACGGCGTGAGAATCGACTGATTCAACGTTCCCTTAGAACACGGAGGCTGATTTACATATGAATTACGGCAGAATCAAATCCTTTCATACCGAGGGCAGCCGCGTTGCCATTACCTTTGAGAACGCCGTCGGGTATATCACGGCGGTCACCGAGGACATAATCAATGTGTTCTGTCCCTTTAAGCCGGAGTGCAACCATTCCTTTGCCATAGAGGGCGACAAGTCCCGGAACGTGCATGTGATCGCCAACATGGTGGGCAATTACATGGTGATCTCCACTTCAAAGCTGGCGATTTACGTCTATGACAATTTTCTCATCAAGTTCATGCAGTCTGACGGCACGCTGATCTGCCGCGACTACAAGGGCGCGCGCGAGGCGCAGGGCGCGGCCATCATCTCCCAGGAGGCGATGGAGCAGGCGCGCATGGAGGGACACGCCATTTCCGACGGCATTGCCCGCCACAAGATCGAGGTGCTCAAATGCATGGAGGGCGACGAGTACTTCTACGGTCTGGGAGACAAATACAATTTCCTCAACAAGAAGGGCTACGCCTTTGAAATGTGGAACAGCGACATTCCCGACCCGCACTACGAATCCATGCGCAGTCTTTACAAGTCCATCCCCTTTGTGATCGTTCACCGCGAAAAGGTGGATTACGGCATTTTCTTTGACAATCATCACCGCACACAATTTGATCTCGGCAAGGAGAACACCGGGTATTTTTCCTTCTCGGCGGATGAGGGAAACCTTGACTATTATCTCATTGCGGGCGATTCCATCAAGTCGGTCGTCAGCGGCTATACCTATCTCACCGGAACCACGCCGCTGCCGCAGCTCTGGACGCTCGGCTACCAGCAGTGCCGCTGGTCCTATGAAAACTGCGACGAGCTGATGTCTGTCGCCAAGAGCATGAGGAAGAAGGAAATTCCCTGCGACGTGCTATACTGCGACATCGACTACATGGAGGACTTCAAGGTGTTCACATGGGGTGAGAAGCAGTACCCCCAGCATAAGGAAATGATCGAATCCCTCGGAAAGCACGGCTTCAAGGTCGTCACTATCATCGACCCCGGCGTGAAAAAGCAGGAGGGGTATCCGATCTATGACGAGGGCGTCAAAAACGATTTCTTTGTACACAACGCCGACGGCTCTGTCTATGAGAATGTGGTCTGGCCGGGGGATTCGGTATTCCCCGACTTCGGCAGACGGGCTGTCCGCAACTGGTGGGCGGACAACCAGCGCATTATGACCGACGACGGCGTCGCCGGCATCTGGAACGATATGAACGAGCCGGCGAGCTTCCGCGGAGAAATACCGCAGGACGTCGTTTTCTATGACGAAGAACGCAAGACCACTCACGGGGAAATGCACAATGTCTACGGCTCCCTCATGAGCAAGGCAACCTATGAAGGCGTTAAGCGTCACACAGGCAAGCGTCCCTTTGTCATTACACGTGCCTGCTACAGCGGCGCGCAGAAATACACGACCGCCTGGACGGGAGACAACCAGAGCCATTGGTCGCACCTGCGCTATTCCATCGCCCAGATGTGCAGCATGGGTCTCGGAGGAATGGCGTTTATCGGCAGCGACGTCGGCGGCTTCGGCTCCGATTGCACACCTGAGCTGCTCTGCCGCTGGACCCAGCTTGGCTGCTTCACCCCGCTCTTCCGTAACCATGCGGCAAAGGGAACGCGGCATCAGGAGCCGTGGGCGTTCGACGAGCAGACCCTCAACATCTGCCGCAAATACATCCGCCTGCGCTACAGACTCATTCCCTACCTCTACGATTGCTTCCATGAGACGGAAAGCACCGGACTTCCGGTGTTCCGCCCGCTCTGTCTGGAATTCCAGAACGACAAAAACACGCTGGAGATCAACGATCAGTTCATGGTGGGACAGTGGCTCATGGTGGCGCCTGTCGTCGATCAGGGCAAGCGCAGCCGTGACGTGTACCTGCCCAAGAACTGCAACTGGTACGACTTCCACACCGGCGAGAAATTCCCGGGCGGCTCCTACATTGTCCGCGAAGCGCCGCTCGATACCTGTCCGATTTACGTCCGCGAGGGCGCGGTGCTTCCCATGTGGCAGGTGATGAATTACGTCGGCGAAAAGAAGGTGGACTGTCTGGAACTTGTGGTCTACGGCGGCGACGGCGAATACCTCCACTATCAGGACAACGGCACCGACTTTGCCTACCGCGACGGCGAATACAACCTCTACAAATTCGTCAGCCATCGCGGCTGTCTCTCGGTGGAGCAGATAAAGGCAGGCTATGCCGAGCGGTACGAGCGATTCAAGATCAATCTCAGCGGCAAGCTCTTCAACATCAAATTCTCCGGCAGGAGGATCAACGCGATTCGCTGAGCGACGCTTTATTCAGCAAAAGGCGCATACATCATCCGGAAAAGCGGAGAGTGTATGCGCTCTTTTCAATGTACATCCTGCGTGAAATGCCTCAGCGGTGAAAGTCCGCTATGAATTTACAGTAGGAACTGTCAGTCAAATGCAAGGGCGCCCGTCGTAAAGCGAATGTGGAAGGAAGTCAGATACAAGGGGAATGAACCGCTATAGCAAAGCCTCGGTCTGACAGGTAGAAGGCAGACGGAATAGCTCCCGTCCCTCTTTTTTGGTTGGGAGACAATTTGTCCTATAAATGCGTTTATTAAATGTAGGTTTAATATGATGTCGAAGAAAAGGATAATGAAATTATGTGCGAATTGTCTGGAATAAACTGGCATAGGGCGAAAAAAGGAAGAATGCCAGGTGGGAGCCAGCACGGTGTCCGGTATCCCGGAAACCGATGATCCTATTCTATCGTTCTTTTGGCGTCATGCATTTACTCTTTAGCGTCAGGAATCGATTTCCATGAACGGTTCCTGTTTTTTTCGTGTGGTGTTTGCAATGTGCTGACTAAAAAAATTAATCTGAATTTAAAGTAGATTTAAGCTGAAGTGAATATAATACAGACAGAAACAAAAGAAAGCCCTTCAAAAGAGGACTTTGAAAGAAACAGGTGACACAATTATGAGCAAATTGACAGCATTTTTCAGAAAGCCTTTCGCATACGCCGCAGTATTCTGCACACTGCTTACGGCTGCCAACGGGTATGTATTGCTGAAAACCTTCATGATTCCAACGGTAGAAGGCTACGTTACCCAATCGCAGAACACCTCCTATTATGAAGAGGTGGCGTCCGAAGCGCCGGAGAACGCCGAATCGACGGAAACCTCCTATTCGGATGAAAACATTCAGATCAGTATCAGCACGGTCAGATATAATGACACGGATGTATACATCGCCGACGTCAAGGTGTCCTCCGCAGCCTATCTGAAAACCGCGCTGGCAAACGACACCTTCGGGCGCAACGTAACGCAGAAAACCTCCGGCATTGCGTCGGCTCACAATGCCATTTTAGCCGTCAACGGAGACTATTACGGGGCGAACAGTCAGGGCTATGTCATCAAAAACGGGGTCATCTACCGTGACACCGCCCGCCGCAGCACGGCATACGACGATCTTGTGATTTACCGCGACGGCTCCTTCGGTATCATCAACGAATCGGAGGTCACAGCACAGGAGCTTCTGGACAACGGGGTTGTCAACCTGTTCGCCTTCGGCCCGGCGTTGATTCAGAACGGACATATCGCCATCTCGCAGAATGACGAGGTAGGCAGAGCCATGGCGAACAACCCCAGAACCGCCATCGGCATCATCGACGAGCTGCATTACGTTTTCGTCGTGTCGGACGGCAGGACAAACGAAAGCCAGGGGCTGTCGCTGTACGAGCTGGCGCAGGTCTTGCAGCAGTACGGCTGTCAGACCGCCTACAATTTAGACGGCGGCGGTTCGTCCACTATGTATTTCAACGGTCAGGTGGTCAACCACCCGACCACCAACGGCAACAGAATTTCGGAAAGGTCGGTGAGCGATATTGTATACATCGGATATTGATTTCAGAAGGAGCTATCAGAGAATGCCGGTAAACAATTCCAGACAGACGCGGAGATTCACCGCGCATCAGGTATACCAGCGGGAGGCTGTACGGGAGAGAATGGCAGTCATCCACAACAGGTACGCAAAGACCGCGCTCGCCTATGCGGGTATGACGGCGCTGTGTCTTGTGTTCTGCGCGGTATATGAGATATTCAGCTTCGGCGAACATTCGCTTTTTTTGCGGATGATGTTCATGATGCCGCTGCTTGGCGGTGCAATTCCCTTCGGACTGATGGCGGCGTCGGAAAATCCCCCGTATATTTCGCGCGGCTCGTTCAATCTGTGGAATTCGGGTCTGGCGGTGCGGGTCAGCGGATGTCTGGTAAGGGGCATTATCGAAATATCCGGCAGAACGTCGGATTACGACCACTATTACTGGGTGATCAGCGCCCTGTTCCTTACCCTCGCCTTTGTCAATCAGGTCGTTGCGTGGCGAAGACACAGACAGCGCAGACGCTGAAAATTCCAACGAGGCTTACAGCTTTTGTCTCCCGACAGACTGCAAGCCTTTTTCGATTAATTCTGATTTATACTATTTTGAATAATTCCACTATTATTCCAGACAATCAAACTATTTTGAAAATCTGATAAAAATAATCGTTTTTTCGCGGATTACCGCACTTTTTCGCAGCTGTGAAGGTCGCGTCTGTTGCACGTCTCTTATACCTCATGCTCACATAAAATTCAATTTTTTACGAGACAAACTTATAGAAATTTTCGTGGAACTGTGATAGAATGATAATGCAGGATAACACACTGAATAATTCAAAAAACAAAGGATGAACCATATGAATGAAACGCTGAATAATCTGTTGGTAGCAGCGCTCCACGACGAAAGCATCAAGGCCGCTCTTCTGGCAACGCGAAGCGCGGCGGATCCGTCTGCGGCGTTCTGCGAGTGCGCCACCTCGCTGGGGTATCCCGTGACTGTGGGTGAGCTTTTCACCATGGGCGAGGAATTCAACGCCGCCATGCTCCGCAGCGTCAATGGCGGCGGAGTAGAGGGTCCCGACGGCTGGGACGACGCTTACGAGATGTTCTTCTCGGCACTGGAAAACTGATCTCAGTAAAAGAAGCAGCATTGCATTTCGGGTGAAGACGTGCAATGCTGCTTTATTCTTTATTGTTTCTTGCATTTTTTCTGTATCTCGGGATACCTTACGAGATACATGATCCCATTTTCGGACATGGAGCCGCTGACACGAAGTCGTCTGAGCTGAAGCGGATCGTCCCCGCGCCTGACAACCCCTGAGGAGGTCGTAAACGCGAGCCGGAAGCCTGCCTTCCGGAGAATCTCCTTGGAATGACCGCCGTAGGTGCCGAAGGGATAGGCAAAATACTTCGAGCCCCCGAGCTTTTCGGATGATTTTTTCAGATCCTCCACACCGTATTCCACCGCAACCCCCTGCATCATGCCCCTGTTGGTGGGAACGCCGCCCTCCGGGACGTTGCCCCTGTGCATATTGTCTGTATGGGAATGCAGTTCAACATTCGGCAGGGTGAGCTTGTACGGGAGATTATGGCGCCACGCGGTGATGACGAAGGAGGTGGCTTTAAAGCCATACCTGTGAAGCTCCGGCTGCAGCAGCTCAAAGAAATTGTCCTGTCCGTCGTCTGATGTGAGAAGAACGCATTTGGCGGGAATTTCGATGTTTCCGTTAAGCCATTCGTAAAGCTCGTCCATGGTCAGGGTGACGTATCCGTTCTCCCAGAACCATTGAAGCTGGCGCTTTACGGACTGGATGGAATGGCTGTTTTTGCCCTTGGTGGGCTTATCCGTGTTTGCGTCATAGAAAAAATGATACATCAGCACCGGCACAAAATCCGCCTTCGGACCGTCGTACTGGCGGAAGCGTTCAACATATTCCGGTTCACGCGGTACAAAGTCTGTTCGGAACGCCGACTGCTTCATAGAAATATCCGAGCCGGAAACGATTCCACAGCAGAGTCGCTCCATTCTGGCAGCTGCCGCGACAGCCTCGGACGTATGGACAGCATCATTTTCCGACGCTGACGCATCAGATGCAAAATACACTCTGCACGCCGCAAATCCGATAGCGGCAAGGAAAAACACGGCAAAAAGCGCTATATATTTCTTAACCAAACAAAGCACCTCCCGATAAAGTTATGCAGCGCAGCATCCGCGCGCCGTGAATAGATTATCTGATAGTATGCAGCAGACGCTACATGACGAATCCTCCGTTGGGACAGAGAACCTGTCCGGTGATAAAGGACGCGCTGTCCGAAGCGAGGAAGTAAACTGCCTGCGCGACCTCCTCCGGAGTTCCCAGTTCAGGTCATCGCCGGAAAGATGGGAATTCATCGCGGTGTCGATCACGCCCGGCGCGACACAGTTGACCCTGATGCCGCTTGGTCCCACCTCCTGCGCCAGCGCCTTGGTCAGTCCGATGACAGCCGCCTTGGTTGCCGAATACAGCACCTCACACGATGCCCCGACCTGCCCCCACATGGAGGAAAGATTGACAATGCTGCCCGCGTGCATCCGCAGCATGTGCGGCAACGCTTCCCGGCAGCAGAGGAACATGCCGTCCACATTTACCGAAAAAGTGTTTCGCCATTCGTCGTAGCTGACGTCGGTAAAAAGGCTCTGCCGCGCAATGGCAGCGTTGTTGATTAGAATGTCCACACCGCTTAATTGATCACGGACGGCGTCAAACATGGCGGATACCTCCCCGGGCTGCGAGACGTCCGCCCTGACAGCCAATGCCACGCCCCCCGCCGCGTTGATCTCACGCGCCGCCGCCAGCGCCGGTTCCGGACTTCGGTTGTAATGGAGGACAGTGGGGTGTCCCTTTGCCGCGAAGAGCCGCGCGGTTGCCAGCCCGATTCCCCCTGAGGCTCCGGTTACAAGAACCGTTGGTTTCAACAAAATCACCCCGTATTCATGAGAAGTTACCGTTCCGGCTTAAACCTGAATCCTGTTTTCGGAAATCGACCGAAAAACTCCCTGCGGTCAAAGCCATCGGTTCTGATCTCGCGGGAATCAAGGCTCATCAGCCATACGTCCTCCGCGACGCCGTCAGTGACAACGCCGTCGGTGCGGTAGGCAATTCTGACAAACCCCAGCCGCGTGTAGGTGCGGATGGCATTGAAATTCGAGGCGCGGACCTCCAGACGGATCTCGTTGAAGCCGCGCTTTTTCGCGTCATGGATGGTGGCGGTCATGAGCCGGGAACCCCAGCCTATGCCCCTGTATTCCCTTGCGATTCCCACGCCCAGAAAGCCCACGTCGTCCGGCTCGTCGCAGCGGCGTACAATGTCGCACCATCCGACGGCTCTTCCGCCCGGCTCGATCAGCAGAAACTGCGGATAGCCGCACTCTCTGCACGACCGGATGAACCGGATGATGTCCTCCACCGGATAACCGCCGGAAATCGAGAGAAATTTGCCCTCTTTCGCCACCTCGTCAAAGGTTTCGCAGTATGAAACGGCGTACTTCTCGGAGGAGCGCACGATTTTCAATCCGTCCATTTCTATTCGTCGGCGAGAGCCGCCTGCATCATGATGGCGCATTCCAGACGTTTCTTTTCCATCTCGCAGTAAAGGCTGTAAGGCTCTAATATACTGCCGTTTTTCTCGTTGTTGATGGCGTTGCAGCCGCCGCTGCAGTAGAACCTCGCCCAGCAGTCGCGGCATTTCTGTTTGTTGTAGATAGTCGTGCGGGCGAATTTTTTCTTGATGTCGACATTGAAGCTGCCGTCGTTGAGGTTGCCCATTTTCCACTCGTCGTGTCCGACAAATTGATGACAGGGGAAGATGTCGCCCTGCGGCGTGACGGCGACGTATTCGTTGCCGCAGCTGCACCCCCTCAGACGCCGGATGGCGCAGGGTCCCTGATCGAGGTCGATCATGAAGTGGAAGAAATTGATTTTCTCCCCCGCCTTCTTCATTTCAATGAGCTTTTTGGCAAGCGTCTCGTATTCCTCAAAGATTCTCGGCAGGTCGGACTCCTGAATGGAGAAATCCAGCTTGGGGTCGGAGACGACCGGCTCTTCGGAAAGCTGATCAAAGCCCTGTTCATAGAGATACAGGATGTCGTTGGTGAAATCAAGGTTGTAGCGGGTGTAGGTGGCACGGGCATAATAATCCTTGTCACCGCGCTGTGCCACTAACTTTTTGAATTTCGGCAGGATCCTGTCGTGACAGCCCTTGCCGCCCCAGTCGAGGCGCAGACGGTCGTTGACCTCCTTGCGTCCGTCGATGGAGAGCACGCAGTTGTGCATCTCGCGGTTGATGAAGTCGATTTTATCGTCGTCAAGCAGAAGACCGTTGGTGGTGATGGTAAAGCGGAAGTTCTTTCCGTATTCTGCTTCCTTGCTCCGGGCGTACTCGACGGTCTTTCTGACAACGTCAAAATTCATCAGCGGCTCCCCGCCGAAGAAATCCACTTCAAGGTTGCGTCTGCCGACCGATCGTTCAATGAGAAAATCAATCGCCTTGCGCGCGGTTTCCTCACTCATCAGGCAGCGCTCGCCGCCGAAGCCGCCCTTGCTGGCGAAGCAGTATTCGCAGGCAAGATTGCAGTCGTGGCTGATGTTCAGGCACATCGACTTGAGGGAGGCGTTGACCATCATATCGGCGAATTTCTCGTAATCGTCGGCAGCGTGAAGCTGTCCCCGCTCAAACGCCTCGTAAAGCTCGGCATAGGCCGAGTCAAGCTCCTCGCGGCTGAATTCGCCGAGAGCTTCGTAGGCGGCGGCCGGCGTCTGCTCTGTCATGTTCTCATCGGTGAAGTCGACCAACCGGTAGGTAAGGTCGTCCACCACATGCACCGCGCCGCTGTAAACGTCCAATAGAATGTTGTAGCCGTTAAGACTGTATTTATGTATCATTGGTGTAATATCCTTCCGTATTGCTATTGCCGGAAGACCATGTCAGCCGGCTCTTAAAGTATGATAAATAGTACAAAGCCGCCGAATTGCAAAAATCCGGCAGCCTTGTCAATCTTGGCGCATTTTAATCATGACGCCACGCTGAAAACAATGCAAATGATTACTTCTCACACTTCTGATTTGCCACGGTGCAGGAAGTCTTGCAAGCCGACTGGCAGGAAGCCTGGCACTCGCCGCAGCCGCCCTTGACAGCACTTTCCTTCAGGTTGGCCTTGTTGAGAGTCTTGATGTGCTTCTTCATGCCTGTTACCTCCAATCGTTTTACGAATAAAGATATTATAGCAAATCTTTTTTTATATTTCAACCTATAAATGCAAGTTTTTGCGCATTCCCTGTTTTTTGTGTATTTTTTTCAGTTATCTCCTGCGCGGCTTGACACGATTGGCGCCGAGCCAGCCTCCGCAGCCCCCCGCAAGCAGCAGAAGGATCAGCTTGACGGCGACGGCAATGCTGAACGCCTTTTCGTCCATCGCGATTCCGATGATCCACGCGCCAAGAAAGACCGCGAGCCCTATGGCAAGCCCGTAAAACAGCCCCTTCTGCCGGGAGACCGAGCCGCAGATCCAGCCGCCCGCAAAACAGCCCAGCATGAGCGAAATGACCGAAAGAGGTATCACCGCCGATGATACGATGGATTTCATCAAGACAAATACCAGCGCGAACAGCATGACAAATGCCATCGACACGATGAGCGCCGCCGCCAGTCCGATGATAAAGGGCTTGCCGATCTGCAGCGCGGGAATGCCGCAGCCTCCGCATCGCGCATATCTGCTTTTTCCCGATTTAGTACGAGTCATAAAAAAACCTCCCGGAGTTCCGATTGTTGATTGGTACATAGATACTCGGAGCTCCGGGAAATTATGCCTGTTGAATTTGAAATATTACTTTTTAAGGAAGGAGAAGAAGCCCTTCTTTTCGCCGTCCTTCTTTTCCTCTGTCTTGGGCGCGTTGCGCTTGGTCTCGTTGCTGCCGATAGCCCACTTCTTGAGTTTGAGCTTGTTGCGGTCGGCGCCGGTTTCAATCACGAGATCCTCGTCCTTGACGCTGACTACCTTGCCTACAATGCCGCCGATGGTGACGATGGTGTCGCCGACGTCGATGGAGTTTCTCATTTCCTCTTCCTTTTTCTTCTGCTTGGACTGAGGTCTGATGAGAATGAAGTAAAATACCGCGATGATAAGACCGTAAAGCAGAATCATGGTGATCATGCCGCCGCCGCTGCCGCCGGTCGCGCTGAATCCGAAAAGTGTCATGTTTTTTGCCTCCAAAATCAAAATATAATCCATTATATCAACTATTCATCAAAAGTGCAAGTCTATTTTTGAATAAACCCGTCGCAAATGTAAAAATTCCGTAAACGCGCCATAAAAATCAAAGTCTTCTGCCGAGCGCTTCCTTCTGTTCGCGGTAGAATTCCTCATAGCGTCCTTCGGCGAGCGCTTCCCTGATCTTCTCCATGAGGGTATTGTAAAAATACAGGTTGTGCATGACGGTCAGCCGCATGGCGAGCATTTCTCCGCTCTTGATGAGGTGGTGAATGTACGCTCTCGTGTGTCTGCGGCAGGTGGGACAATCGCAGCGCTCGTCCAGAGGACGCTCGTCGAGCCTGTATTTGGCGTTGTTCATATTGATCACGCCCCCGGAGGTGAAGATGTGCCCGTGGCGGGCGTTGCGGCTGGGCATGACGCAGTCGAAGAGATCGACGCCGCGGTACACCGCCTCAAGGATATTCACCGGCGTGCCCACGCCCATCAGATAGCGCGGCTTGTCCTTGGGCATGAACGGTTCGACCGTCTCGATGATTTCATACATGGTTTCGGCGGGTTCGCCGACGGCAAGTCCGCCTATGGCGTAGCCGTTCAGGTCAAGCTCCGCAATTTCCTTCATATTGTCGATGCGGATATCCTGGTAGGTGCCGCCCTGATTGATGCCGAAGAGCATCTGACGCTGGTTGATGGTGGTATCGAGGGAATTCAGCCGCGCCATCTCCGCCTTGCAGCGCTTCAGCCAGCGGATCGTGCGGTCGGAGCTTTTTTTGACGTAATCGTAGGGGGAGGGATTCTCCACGCACTCGTCAAACGCCATGGCGATGGTGGAGGCTAAATGCGACTGGATCCGCATGCTTTCCTCCGGTCCCATGAAAATGCGGTGTCCGTCGATGTGGGAGCGGAAATGCACGCCCTCCTCGGTGATCTTGCGGAGCTGCGAGAGCGAAAAGACCTGGAATCCGCCGCTGTCGGTGAGGATCGGTCCGTCCCAGCCGGTGAATCTGTGCAGTCCGCCGAGGGTGTGGACGTTTTCATCCCCGGGGCGGAGGTGAAGGTGATAGGTATTGCAGAGCTGCACCTGACAGTGAAGCTCCTTTAAGTCGTATGCCGACACCGCGCCTCGTATCGCGCCGGTGGTGGCGACGTTCATGAACGCGGGCATATGCACCGTGCCATGGACTGTTTCAAAATCCCCCAGACGGGCATGCCCTTCCTGTTTGAGTAATTTATACAACGGTCTGCCTCCTGTGAGTTTTCAGCAAATTGCTGTGCGTGCCGGTGCGGAATAGAATTCAGAGCGCTTCGGTCCGGTAACAGATCAAAAATCACTGTCTTTTCCGATGTTCACACAGCTCATGCCGTTTTGAATATTATATGCGGAACACGATCATTTGTCAATATGTTTCTATCCCGCGTTGTGAATATATTTACAAAACAAGAAGCCGAGGATTCTTGCATGAGATTTATAAACTTTTGTTTGACAAAAGAGCGCTTGTATGGTTTAATATATGAGATAGGGATTTTGTAATGGTTTTTCAGCAGATCGATTTGGCATAATAACGTGTAGAAGGGATCATAACAGCGGTATGAGTAAGAATATAGCGATTATTTTTGCGGGTGGCAGCGGAGCGCGCATGGGCTCCGGCATGCCGAAGCAATTCCTTGAGGTGGCGGGCAAGCCCATCATCATTCATACCCTCGAGATTTTCGAGGAGCACGACCGGATTGACAAAATCTACATTGCCTGTAAGAAGGAATACATCAGGCACTTAAAGCGTCTGATCGAGAAAAATTTCATACGGAAGGTAGCGGGAATTGTTCCCGGCGGCGTCACGGGGCAGGACTCCATTTACAAGGCGCTGAAAATGGCGTACGACGAAAACGACGGGGATGACATCGTGCTTATTCACGACGGCGTTCGTCCCCATATCACCTTTGCGGTTATCAGCGAGTGCATCGACTGTGTCATCAAGAACGGCTCCGCCATCACCTGCACCCCGCTCTTTGAGACCCCGGTCATCAGCTCGGACGGCAAGACCATTGAGGATGTGCCGTCAAGAGACGGCTTTTTTACGGCGCAGGCGCCCCAGTGCTTCTATCTGAAGGACGTCATCGCGGCGCATGAGCAGATGAGAAAGGTCAATCCCGACTACACCGGCATCATCGACACCTGCACCCTGATGAAGAAGCTGGGGCACGAGGTCGTAATGGTGCAGGGCAACAGGGGCAACGTCAAGGTGACAACGCCGGAGGATCTGTATATTTTTCACGGGCTTGTGCAGTATCACGAGGTGGAGCAGATCTTCGGCTTCGGCGAGAAGGAAGTTGTCAGCAGACTGAAGAAGTAAAAGCTGTTTTTTTGAAAAGGTTGGTTTGATTATGCTGAATGATGAACAAAAGAACGTACCAAGCGATTTGTTTACCGAAGTCTACGACGAAGAGACCCAGCAGATAACCCTGGATAAAAAGGGAAAAAAGGCGATCTGGATCACCTCCAAGGCGGAAGGCAATTTCATGCGCAAGATCAAGTGGAATATCCACGACAGGATCGTGAAATTCTTTGATCCGGTTATCCAGTTCTTTATCGACCGCGACGAGGCGATCGGCACCCGTCAGCGCCGCAAGCTGCTGAAGGACGCGAAGATCATTCCCAATCGCATTGTGTTCGGCACCTTCCAGAACTGCTACACCTGCAACTGCAAGTATGTTGCCGACGAGATACTCCGCAGAGGGCTGGATTACGAGCTGATCTTCCTTGTGAATGCCGACGTGTTCTATCACAAGGAGAAATACAATATTCCCGAAGGCGTCAAGCTGGTGTGGCGAGGCTCCCTTGCCAGTTATTTTGCCCTCGGCACGGCGAAATTCTGGATTGACAACGCCCTCAACTGCATATGGAAGGAAATGCCCAAAAAGCCGGAGCAGGTTTACATCGACCTGTGGCACGGCTCGCTCGGCATCAAGCGTCTGGGAGGCGACCCCCGCTGGGTGAAGCTGGCGCAGCATTCCGCAGAGCTGATCGACTATTTTGTGACCGACAGCGTGTTTGAGGAGGGCGTGTTCCACACCTCCTTCTGGCCGGACGTGCCGCAGCTGAAGTTCGGTCATCCGAGGAACGACATTCTCTTTGACAAAGAGAGAATGAAGCAGCTGCGTGAAAAGGTTCATGCATTCTACCACATCGAGCCGCATGTCAGAACGGTGCTTTACGCGCCCACCTTCCGCGACAACAAGTCCGACGTCAGCGCCATCAGAATCGACTGTATGAAGCTCAAGGCGACGCTGGAGAGGAAATTCGGCGGCGAGTGGAAGGTCATTGTCAAGGCGCATATGCACAACCGCCACAACAGCGAGCTGCGCCATATGTTTGCCAACCGCGACTCCATTATCGACGCGAGCGACTACATAGATATGCAGGAGCTGATCGCGGCGGCGGATGTGGGAATCACCGATTACTCAAGCTGGATCTTTGATTTCATGCTCAAGGGTGCGCCGGCGTTCATCTATGCCCGCGACATCAAGCAGTACATCAATTCGAGGGGCTTCTACTATCCGTTGAGCGAGACCCCGTTCTCCATCGCCGAGAACGATGAAGCGCTGTCGAAGAACATCATGGCTTTTGACGAAGCCACCTACGCGGAAGATGTGAAGAAATTCCTTGATGAAAAGCAATGCTACGAGGACGGACACGCGGCGGAGCGGATCGTGGACTTCATCTGCGAGCTGAGCGAAAAGGCGAAAGAAAATGGATAACGCGGTCATCATCCAAAACCTCCGCTGGGACAATATTTATCTGAAGGCGGCACTGAAAGGCGACAGGGAAGGAATGGCATTCGCCATTGCCGACAAAAAGAACGGCAAGGTATATCCCGTCGATTGGTTTGATCCGGAAACAGGCGAGCTGACCTTCAATATCACCAATGTCGGCGGCGCGAAAATGCTGACCAACGGCGTGTGGTATCTCAAATGCCGCGCGGACGGCGGCGAATGGGTTCCCGTCCCCATCAGCATGGAGGTCGGCTACTGTCTCAAGGACATGGATAAGGTGTACCGCTATGCCGGCACCTGCTACGCCTGTGTGTTTACCTTTGTTCCCGTCAGCGACGGAGATCACATGATCTTTGAAATGACCTTCACCTACATGGCGCGCAACGATAATATCCGCAAGCGCCAATTCAAAGTGGAGGCGCCGGGATTCAAAAAGCGTTTCATCAAGAAGCTCATATATTTTCTGGAAAACGTCATCAACGTCATATATCAGATCGTTTCCCATATTACGCCCAAGAACGGCACCCGCGTGCTGCTCATGTCGGAATCAAGGTGTCCCATCAACGGCAACCTTAAAGCCATCGACGACCGCATCAGACAGAGGGGGCTTGACAAGGAGCGGCTGAAGCTGTCCTACTGGTTCGTCAAGACTCTGGAGGACGACAGCGATCTAAAGATCCTGTGGGTGTGGCTGCGGCTTGCCTTCCTCACGGCAAGGCAGGACGTCATTCTCATGGACGATTATTCCACCTTCTTCAATAACGTAAAGGTACATCCCAAGACCACTCTTGTGCAGGTATGGCATGCCGGCGTTGGCTTCAAGGCGGTGGGCTATGCCCGCTTCGGCAAGAAGGGAACGCCGAACCCGTGGCGCTGCTGCTACCGGCAGATCGATTACGCCATTGTGGGAGGCGAATTCCTGCGGGAGGTCTACGCCGAGGTGTTCGGCATTGACCGCGAGCGCTGCCTGCCCTATGGACTGCCGCGTCTGGACAACTATCTGGATGCCCGGAGGGTCGCCGTGTTCCGCCGCGATTTTTATGATAAAAATCCCGACTGGCAGGGGCGCAGGATCATTCTCTTTGCCCCCACCTTCCGCGGACCAAGCCAGAGAACGGCGTATTATCCCTACGACAGGCTCGATTGGGACAAAATATACGACTTTTGCGGGGACGAATATCTCTTCGTCATCAAGCAGCACCCGTTCATTCTGACGCCGCCGGAGATCGACCCCCAATACGCGGGAAGGATCATTGATTTTTCGGACTATCCCGACATCAACGAGCTGTTCTATGTCACGGATATTCTCATCACGGACTATTCGTCCAATATATATGAATTTTCGCTTCACCGCAAGCCCATGCTTTTCTATGCCTTCGACAAGGAGGAGTACGAGCTGATGCGGGGACTTCACCGCACGCTCGACCGCCACGCGCCCGGCAAGGTCTGCCGCACGACGGAGGAGCTTCTGGAAGCCATCCGCACAGGCGACTTCGAGATGGAGCGGCTCTATCGCTTTGTCAGGGAAAACTTCGACAATACCGAGGGCTTGGCGAGCGACAAGGTGATAGACAACATTATTCTTCACGACTAACCGTTATATTTCTCCTTTTTTGTGATGCGCACGGGCAAATATCCACAAAGGATTGTCCGTGCGCCTTCCTTTTTTGTGTTGCTTTAACGAATTAGCATAGCACTATAATGAAGCAAAGAAAACGACTTGCAATCCTTTCCACAAGGTGATAAAATAGTGACATAAAAACAGGAACAGGGTGATTGACAGATGATAGCCATTATCGACTACGGAGCGGGCAATATTCTCAGCGTGCAGAAGGCGCTCGACCACATCGGCTGCGGGAATGTGGTGACCTCCGACGCGGCGGTAATTTCGGCGGCTGATGGAGTTGTGCTGCCGGGCGTCGGGGCGTTCGGGGACGCGATGAGCCATCTGCGCGCAAGAGGTCTGGAGGGCGCGGTCAAGGAATTCGCCGCGGGCGGCAGACCGTTTCTTGGCATTTGTCTCGGGCTGCAGGTGTTGTTTGATCATAGCGAAGAATCGCCGGAGGCAAAGGGACTTTCCCTTCTTCCGGGCAGAGTAAAGCGGTTCCCTTCCGACAGGGGACTGAAAATTCCACAGATCGGCTGGAATTCCATTGAGTACGACAGAGCGTGTCCGCTCTTCAAGGGACTGCCGGAGCATCCGTATGTCTATTTCGTACACAGCTATTACCTTGAAGCCGCCGATGAAAGCATTGTCAGCGCGGTGGCGGAGTACGGCATCAGATACCACGCGGCGGTCGCAAAGGACAATGTGTTTGCCACGCAGTTCCACCCGGAGAAAAGCGGCAGCGTCGGTCTGAGGATACTCCGGAATTTTGCGGAGCTGGTGTCAGGCGATTGTGAATGAGCATAAGGAAGGAAATCGGAATATGTTTGCAAAGAGAATTATCCCCTGTCTCGACGTGAAGGACGGCAGGGTGGTCAAGGGTGTGAATTTTGTCAATCTGCGCGACGCGGGCGATCCTGTGGAATGTGCCGCGGAATACGACCGACAGGGTGCGGACGAGCTGGTGTTTCTTGACATCACCGCGTCGTCGGACGACAGAAGCATTGTCACCGATATGGTGCGCCGCGTCGCCGAGACGGTGTTCATTCCCTTCACCGTGGGCGGAGGGATCCGGACGGTGGACGATTTTACCGCCATTCTGCGGGCGGGCGCCGATAAGGTGTCGGTCAATTCCGCCGCCATTCTCCGACCGGAGCTGATCTCCGAGGCGGCGAAAAAATTCGGCAGTCAGTGCGTTGTGGTCGCCATCGACGCCAAGCGCCGTGCGGACGGCAGCGGATGGACGATCTACAAGAACGGCGGCCGGGTGGACATGGGAATCGACGCGGTTGAATGGGCGATGGAAGCCGAAAAGCGGGGAGCGGGGGAGATATTGCTCACCAGCATGGACTGCGACGGCAAGAAGACCGGCTACGACCTCGAACTGACCCGCATTGTCAGTGAGAGTGTGGGAATTCCCGTGATCGCTTCGGGCGGAGCGGGGGAGAAGAAGCACTTCCTCGACGTTCTTGGCGAGGGCAAGGCGGACGCGGCTCTTGCGGCCTCTCTCTTCCACTTCAAGGAGCTGGAAATACCCGACCTTAAAGATTACCTTGCCGCAGGCGGCGTCTCCGTCAGAAGGTAATTCATACGAATCTTCGACTAAAATCAGACATTCTTTGCGGCCTCTTTTGCGCTCTGCTTCGTCATCGTCTTAGGCAGACGCCGACCTGCCGTCGTCCTTTTCCTCGCAGGACACATAATACCTCGCCAATAAATGCCTTCTTTCAATCGAAGATTAGTAGAAGATTAGTATCAGAAGAAAGCATTCAGCCTGCCGTGTCTTTCGGAGAAACGGCAGGCTTTTTGGACGCGGAATCTCCCGAACCAATTGACAATCATGGGAGGGAGTGCTACAATAAGCATAAAGGCGGGTTAGTTTTCGCAAATTCACAGCCGGGAGGGCTTTTTCATGGGCGTACTGACAGTGAAATACAACGAGCTTAGCGCGGAGGAATTCATCGGGCTGTGGGAGATGGTCTGGGGACAAGCCCCTTCCCTTGAGCAGACGAGACTTGCGATGGAGCACACGCTTTTCCGCGTGTCGGTCTTTGACGGGGATACCATCATCGGCATGGCGCGGGTAATCGGCGACATGGGGCTGGATTACTATATCAAGGACGTTGTCGTCCGCCCCGGATACCAGAGAAACGGCATCGGGCGTCTGCTGATCGACGAGTTGATGAAATTCATCGGCGAACACGGCGTCAGCGGGACAGGGGTCTTTGTGGAGCTTTGTTCCTCGCCGGAAAATATTCCTTTTTACGAAAAGCTGGGCTTTGATTATGACGAGGACAAAAGAATGAAGCGTATGTACCGTATTCCATAATCGTCTGAGACAGCTCGTTTCTAAACGACAGGAGGAATCATCATGAAACACAAAACGCGTTTGTCTGTTATCGCATTGCTGACGCTCTGGCTTTGCTTCGGAGCAGTCCATTCGTTTGCCGCAGTCAATACCGGTTCGATCGGGAGCGACATAGAAGCCTTCGTCGCCGAACACAGCGATACTACGGCCGGAATGGCGGTCACGGTATTCGACGACAAGAAGGAGCTTTACACCGGCTGCTTCGGCTTCACCGACATCGAAAACGGCGTTCGGACGGACGGAAATTCCGTCTTTGAGTGGGGCTCCACCACCAAACTGCTGGTGTGGTCGTCCGTCATGCAGCTTTACGAGCAGGGAAAGCTGGATTTCGACACGGATATCCGGGAATATCTGCCGGAGGGTTTTCTGACCAACCTCCGCTTCGACAGACCCGTGACAATGACCCATCTGATGAATCACAACGCTGGCTTTCAGGAAATGCTGTGGGACGTAATGGCAGACCGCGAGGACGAGATGATGGAGCTGGGCGAGCTGCTGTCCCATCGTCCGCCCGAGCAGGTCTTTGAGCCGGGAACCGTCACGGCGTACTCCAATTACGGCGTGGCGCTGGCGGGGTACATTGTCGAATGTATCGCCGGACAGCCGTTCTATGAATATGTCAATCAGCACATCTTCGCCCCCCTCGGCATGAAGCGCACGTCGCTCAAGCCGGATTATTCCGACAACGCGTTTGTCCGCAGCGCGTGGGACAGGCTGGTGTGCTATACCACCGACTGCCAAAGGCTGGAGCCTTCGCGGTATTTTATCCCCATCTATCCGGCGGGGAGTTGTGTCTCCACCATCGGCGATTACCTGCTGTTCGCGCAGGCGCTTCTCGACCGCGACTCCGCGCTTTTTGCCCGACCGGGGACGCACGATCTCATGTTCACGCCCACAATGCTTTTCGACGGTACCGACATCCCGAGGAACTGCCACGGCATGTGGATGATTCCCTTTGGAAAGCCTGTCTACGGTCACGGCGGCAATACCAACGGCTGTTCGGCGTATATTCTTCTCTGTCCGCAGGACAACCTTGGCATGGCGGTTATGACAAATCAGTCGGGCGAGGAAATATACAACTGCAAAATGCCGGAGCTGCTTTTCGGGAAATTCGATGAGAAGCTGTATTTCGGCGGCAAGCGGGAGCTGCCGACCGGCTTCTTCAAGTCCGCGCGGTCGGTCTTTTCCGGCCCGGTCAGGCTTTACAGCATCAGCATTACCAACTTTGATGAAGAGGACACAGAGGAATTCTGGGTCTGGAACAGGGAGACCGGCGCCGTCTGCGCCCCCTACGGCGATGTGCTTTCCGTTCCGGCATGGCAGCCGATCTATGAGCTGGCGATTGTGGGACTTTGGCTGATTTCCATTCTTCTCTGCCCGGTCATGCTGATTGTCATGCTGATCTGCCGGCTGAAACGCGGGGAGAGCCGTCCCCTCGGCAAATGGGCAGCCGCGGCCATGCTGATTCGCCTTGCCATCGTGGGCATTGCCGCCTACATTGTGGTAAGCGGTCTGAGCTACCGCCCGTCCGACGCGTATTTCTGGGGCTTCGGCGTGATTGCCGCCCTTGGCGCTGCTTTGACGGCGCTGACGGTCGCGGGCATCATCGGACTCGGCAGGCAGGGCGCTTCTATGAAAAAGGGAACGAAATTCGTTCGTGTCATGACGCTTTGCGGCATGCTGATCACCCTGGTCAATCTTCTTTACTGGCAAATGTTTATATTCTGGTGAGGATGGAATAACAAATTGTAAATATTCTTTTATTTCTATTTTATTCGGAGAGCATGTGTGGTATACTATTATTTACGCAACATGATCATGCGGATTTGTTTAAGGTGGAAGGACGATATGAGCAAAAGAAGAAAAAAAGGAAAATATACGTATATCCCCATTCTGGCGGCGTTTGTGGTGTTGTTTGTCGTGTTTGCGCTGACACTTGCCACCATGACGAACAGACCGGTCAGCACGCTTGCTGTCGATGAACGGGGAGCATATGACGGCGCTTCCGACAGCAGCTATGATTTTGTGGAAACCGAGGGGAAAAACGGCGTTACGTATTATGTGATCTCCAAGGAAACCACCCAGTTCACAACCGTTTCCACTACTGCGGCGACAGAAGAACAGACGGTGACGACCACCACCACCGCGCTTCCGCTGCGGAGCTTTAATGATACGACGACCGAAACAACGTCGGCGCCTTTGATCGTCACTACGGCCGCCACCGCGACCCAAAGGAACAACGGCGAAAAAATCGCCTATCTTACCTTTGACGACGGCCCGTCGATCAATACGGAAAAGCTGCTGGACATTCTGGATGAGTATGACGTGAAGGCGACCTTCTTTGTGATCTATCACAAAAATATGGAGAAGAAATACAAGGCGATCGCCGAACGCGGTCACACCATCGCGCTTCACAGCTATTCGCACAACTACAGCAAGATCTACAAAACCGAAAAGGGCTATTATCAGGATCTCAATAAAATACACGATTACGTGGAGAAGGTCACCGGCGTCGATTCCAAAATCATCCGGTTCCCCGGCGGATCCAGCAACACCGTCAGCAGGAAGTACAACAAGACCATCATGAAAACCCTCAAGAAATCCGTCACCGAGAAGGGGTATGTTTTTCACGACTGGAATATCGACAGCTCCGACGCCAGCGGCATCAACCGTGACCCCGATCTCCTGGTGTCGAGGGTCGAGGCGGGACTGAAAAAGAAAAAGACGGTAGTCGATATTCTCATGCACGATACGGGCAAATCCAAGATGACGACGGTGGAGGCTCTTCCGCGGATCATCGAGGCGGTACAGGCGGCAGGCTACACCATTGAGCCGCTGACCATCGACTCTACGCCCATACAGCATAATTGGTAAGCGGCGCGCATAAGGATGGAATGCACAGCACAGAAGGGTGGGAGCGCATTTGTCCGGAACAAATCATGATACGGGCTTTTCCTTTTATATTCCGATAGTTCTGATCACGGCATTTCTGTTGGGGTGCTTTTCCCTGTCGTTGATGAGCATACGGGAGAACGCCTCTTCGATCCTGCCGGGCGGGGCTGTCTCCGACGGAGACAGCGTCAAAAGCGAGGGCTCAGTCAGAAAATCTCCGGTTTACAATGACGGAGGTCTGAAATACAGGCTGGTCAGCGCGTCCGACCTGGGAATCGGGAACAAAAGCATATCTCAGCCCGACGACCCCGCACCGAAAAGGAACGTGTCCTCCCAGGCGGAGCAGGGACTCACGGACGGAGTACTCAGACTGCCGATGGAGCATTACATCAATTTTTTCCCCCACAGATCCGGCTATACGGCCTATCTCACATTTGACGACGGTCCCTCGGAAAACACCGAAGCCATCCTGGATATTCTGGATTATTACAATGTCAAGGCGACCTTCTTTGTGATTTATCACAAGGATATGGAGGATAAATATAAAGCGATCGTCAATGCGGGTCACACCATTGCGCTGCATTCCTATACGCATGATTACAGCAGCGTTTATGCCAGTGAAGCCTCCTTCTTCAATGAGATGGATATGATAAGCGACTATATCTACCGGCAGACCGGCGTCAGAACCATGCTCATGAGGTTTCCCGGCGGGTCGAGCAACACCATCAGCCGGAAGTACAGCAGGGGTCTTATGTCGGTGCTGAAAAAGAGTGTGAAGGAAAGAGGCTACGTCTATCAGGACTGGAACGTCGACAGCTGCGACGCGGAAAAGCCCTATACGCCCCCGGAAAAGCTGTTTTCCAATGTAAGCAATTCCGTGGGAGATAAAAAGACAGTGATCGTACTCATGCACGATTCCGGCAATAAGACGGCCACCACGGTACAGGCATTGCCGGAGATCATCGAGTTCTTCTTTGCAAAGGGCTATTCCATGGAAAAGCTGGATATGACGGTGGAAGAAATTCATCACAACTGGTGAGCATTATCAAATTTGGCGGAAGTGAAAAGATGTCATTCATGAAGTACAGGGGGATCATAAGCCTTGCGGCTGCATTTGTCTTGATACTGATTGTTAATTTTGCTGTGACCAGCGCTATGACGAAGTCCCCCGGGAGCAGCGCATGGCCTGTGACGTCCGGGACGGACGTCAGCCGGAGCGACACGACAACGGGTTCTGCGGTCAGCCTATCGGATGTGACGGATGCCGTCAGCGGAACCGATGCAACCTCCGCAACCACGCAGACGCAGACAACCTCAACGACTGCCGCACCCATCAAGATACGGTTTGCCAAGGGCTTCCGCTACAGCATTGTGGTGTATCTGAAAAGCCAGTCGGTGGCGGTTTATACCTCCAAGGACAAGGGAAAGACAGTCAAGCAGGTCAAGTGCTTCACATGCTCGAGCGGAATCGAAGCCTCGCCCACACCGACAGGCGATTTTTCCATCATCGGCAAGCACAGGTGGAGAAGTCTTCAGGGCAACGTGTTCGGTCAGTACTGCTCGAGGATACACGGACACATTCTGTTCCACTCCACGCCGTATCTCAAGGAAAAGCCATCGTCCCTTGACGACGCGGAATACGACAAGCTCGGCACGGCGGTTTCACACGGCTGTATCAGAATGAGCGTGGGAGACTGCAAGTGGATCTATGACAACGCGCCGCTCGGTACGCCTGTGTCGATCGTAGAGGAGGAGGGTCCGACCGGTGCGACGCCCGTCAGCCGGAATCCTGACAAGAAGTACAGCGGATGGGACCCCACCGACAAATGGTCGAAGGGAAATCCGTATTTCAAGGACACGTCGTCCACGTCAAAAAAGAAGACAACCGCGTCCCAAGCGGCGGATACCACGTCGGAGAGTCCGTCGGCCACCGCGACGACGGAAAAACAGGATTGAATCATATTGCATTGACAACCGTCTTTGTGCCGCAAGAGAATTTGTCGCCGGAGACGGTTGCCTTTATTCATGTCTTGACAATCTGACGGAAGGCGTATACAATTGAAGAAGTGACAAAAATCCTTACGGAGGGCGGCGGGACAGTGCGCAATTTACTGGTCAGAATCAAATACGACGGGAGCGGCTTCTGCGGCTGGCAGGTACAGAATGAGCTGCGCACGGTGCAGTCGGTGTTTCAGGCGGCGCTCAGGGACGTGCTGAAGGAAAATGTGATGATCGTCGGATGCAGCCGCACGGACAGCGGCGTTCACGCCAATGAATTCTGCGTGAGCTTCCGCACGGAGAACGCGATCCCCTGCGAGAGACTGCCGCTGGCGCTCAACGCGAAGCTGCCGCCGGATATTGCCGCCTTTGACTGCCGGCAGGTGCCGGATGATTTTCACGCGCGCTACAGCTGCCGGGGCAAGCAATACCGTTACCTCATATTGAATGCCCCGCTGCGCGACCCGTTCTGGCACGCGAGGGCGCTGTGGTACAAATATCCCCTCGATGAGACATTCATGGACGCACAGGCGGCGGATTATCTTGGAACGCACGATTTTTCCGCCTTCTGCGCCGCGAACAGCGACGTCATGGACAAGGTGCGAACCGTGACGCAGTGCGGTGTGAGGCGGCTTCCGGACGATGAACGGATGATTGAATTCACCGTGACCGCCGACGGCTTTCTGTACAATATGGTGCGGATTATGGTGGGAACGCTCCTTCAGATGTCGGCGGGAAGGCTGCCCGAGGGCTGTATTCCGTCGGTCATCGATTCGGCGGACAGGGAAAAGGCGGGCTTTACTGCCGACGCCTGCGGATTATATCTCAATAAGGTATTGTATTAGCTGAAAAGATGTGCTATAATAGTCTCCGAATCTGATGGCTCAGAAGATTGGGATTTCGACATAGCGATGCTTCATGGAAGGGAGAGGGAAAATGGCTGAAAATAAAAAGTCCGGATCGGGTGCCGGGGCGCGGAAAAAAAGACATACCGCCGTCAGGACGGGCAAGCCTGTCAGTGCGTCAATGACGTCCGCGTCCGCCAAGACGGGCAAGACGTCTACGGCGTCTGTGTCTGGCGGATTCAGAAAGGTGACAAGGCTGTTTCGGAAGCTGGTGGGAGGCAGTCACGTCATGCTGGCGTTGAAGGGACTCTCTGCCGTCGCGGCGCTGCTTTCTCTGCTGATGCTTGTGATAGCAGGCGCTGACTTCAGACCGTCTGCCATTCTGCGAGGGGCAAAGAATAAGTATGCGTTTACACATGCCTCCGGCGACGGGTTTCCGGTGGAGCTTTCCGGGGGAAGGATTTTAGGCGTATCGGGGGTCACGAAGGGAATCGCGGTACTCACCTCCAGCAGATGCACGGTTTATGACGGAAAGGGCAGGGAGGTTACGGTGGCAAACCACATGTTTTCATCTCCTGCTATGAAGAGCGCCGACAGTTATGTGCTGCTTTATGACAGTATGGGGAAAGACTATGTTCTCAGGACGCTTTCCGGAGTCATGTGCAAGGGGACGGCGGACAACTCCATTCTCTGTGCCGACGTCTCCCGTTCGGGAAATTTTGCTTTTGTGACCACCAGTGAAACGAATAACGTGCGGCTTGTTGTCTGTTCGTCCGATGGCAGCGTTCTCCACAAGTGGAAATCCGTGACTTATAAAATCGCGGATGTGGCGCTGAGTCCTTCGGGCAAATATGTGGCGGTTTGCGGCTATTCGACAAGGGATGGCGTTCTGTATTCCACCGTCGTCATCCAACAGGTGGGAGGTCACGCCAATCTCAGGGAATACTCGTTTGAAAACACGCTGATCGCCGACATACAGTTTGATGGAAACACGCATGTTGCCGCCGTCGGAGATGACCTCGCGGCTTACCTTTCGGTGAAGAACGAACAGAAGAAGGTCTATGGGTATGGCGGCAGGATTCTCAATTGCTACGACCTGAATCAGGACGGCGATATGGCGCTGGTGCTGTCCGAGTATTCGGACGGGAGAAATGCCACCGTGACGGTAATCAATGACGAATGTACCGAAAAATCGGTGATTGCAACCTCAATGACGTCGCCTTATGTCGACCTTGACGACGGCAGGATCAACCTCCTGTTTCAGTCGGAAGTCTGCTGCTATAATTTCAAGGGGGAGCTGCTTGAGCAGAAGACGGTGGAGGCTGACTGTCAGTCGATCGTCACCTCCGGTGGAAGGCTGCTGGCAAGGGGCGTCATGTACCTGAATGATATTGGCTGATTGTGGAAAGCAATTGTAATTGTTAATTTTTCTTTAACGAGGTTGTTATTGGCATGTTTTTGTGTTATCATAACATGAAGGCTTGTTGGTTCGGTTCTTCGCAGAAGTGTCTGAAGGGAGTAATATGCATTGTTGGGATTAGTACTTGACGTGGCGACGATAGTATTCTTTATTGTTATGTTTAAAAAGTGTGCGGTTAAATCGCAGTTGAAAAATGCGGTGGAATCGCTGATCTTTATTGCTTCGGCTTTTGTGGCGGTACCGATCGGCGTCTTTTTGGGAGATTTCTGCTACTCCAGCTTTTTCCGGCCGGTTATTGTGGAGCGTGTGGAGGCGCTCGTCATGACCTCCGGCGATGTGGATACAAGCATGAATTCGGTGGAGAGAATCATGTCCGGTATGCCGACGATGGTCAACAACGGCGCAAGGCTTTATCACACGACGACGGGCGATAGCCTGAATCAGATCAACAAGCTGTTGGCGGGCGACCTTTCGACTGCCACGGGTGAAATCGTGGATATTATTGCCCGACCTGTCATCGACGGAGTGGTGAGAGCGCTGTTCTTTGCCATCGCCTTTGCGGGCGTATACCGTTTGCTGCGGGCGTTCTATCCCACTATCGAGGCTTATTTCTACAATCCCGACCGCGCCGCGGTATCTCCTACCAACGGCATGGTGCTTGGCTCCGGCAGGGTTGTGGTGATTCTGCTCATGATTCTGACGATGATGCAGCTTGTCGGCCCCGTACTCCCCGACTTTGTTCTTTTCCATACGGAGCTGTATTCCCAGTCGTTTATTTTCAAGCTGTTCAGCGAAAACAATCTGATCATGCTGTTCCTGGGTGAGGGTATTGTTTCGTAATTACCCTATCTTCTGATGTAAATGAGGTGTAAGTTGATCATGAATATTCCGAATACGCTTACGGCATTCCGTATTGTTCTTATACCTGTTTTCTGTGTCCTCTTTATCATGGGAACGCCTTATTATCCCTATGCCGGGCTTGTGCTTGTGCTGTCGGGACTTTCCGATATGTTTGACGGCTTACTGGCCCGCAAGCTGCACCAGGAGACCGAGCTTGGCAAGATTCTCGACCCGATTGCCGACAAGCTCACTCTCGGCGCCGTCGTGATCAGTATGTGGTTTGTCTATCACAAGAATTATCCGTGGATCACGCTCGCTCTCAGCATCATGTTCCTGAAGGAGCTGCTGATGGCGATAGGAGGTCTGGTGATTGTCAAGAAGGGGCGCAAGCTTGTCAAGGCAAAATGGTGGGGAAAGGTTGCTACCGTTGTCTTTTACGCCTGTATGATCGCCATTGTCGCGCTGAATATTTTCGCACGGGACGCGCAGTTATCGGTGCTGGTTCCCGCGATTGCGCTTTTTGCGGCGGTTGTCATGCTGATTGCTTTCGGGATGTATTTCAGCATGGGTCTCAAGATCCTGCGCGGGGAATATGTTTCCGGTGTGATTGATTTTGAACAGGAAAAGCTCAAAAAGGAAAAAAGCCGAAAGACGTCGGATCCGGAAAAAGCGCGTGATCGCTTTTGAATAATTGACATATGACGATGTATGATACCATCCTCTGCTCCGCCGGAGCAGAGTGCTTTTTTACCCACTGGTTTAGCCCTGTGGGAGTGGATGAAAGGAAGTGTGAGGATCAATGCCTCTTTGTTCAATATGTAAAAAAAGACAGGCGGTGGTGTTTGCCACCGATTCAGCCCATCCCGGAAGGACTGCGGGATATTGTTTTACCTGCGCCCGAAAGATTGGTCTGCCGAATATCGAGAATATGATAAAGCAGTTCGGCCTGAATGCCGACATGATAGAGGATATGGAGGAACAGATGGCGCAGGCGGTTGAGGACGGAAATTCGCCCTTTGCCGCGATGTTCAACGAGGTCATGCCGGGTCTTGACGACGGTGATGACGACGAATATGACGACGATGACGAATACGAGGACGAGGAAGACTATGAGGAGGATGACGACAGCGGGGAGGAATCTGCGGAGACTCAATCCCCTGAACCGATTGTGTCCTCTGATGAAATGAAAGCCGGGGAGAATCAGGCACTTGAGGAGAAGAAGGAGGAAATGGATAAGCCTGACGACGATTCGCATGACGATGAAGAAAACGGCGGCATGTTCAACCCCTTCCGGAACCTCTTTGGCAGCAGCTTTGAGATGGGCGGCGCGCAGTTCGCGGACGGTCACCCGCAGAAAAAGAATAAGCGCGGCAAGCATGGCAATAAGCGGCGCTTCCTCGGCGATTACTGTGAGGATCTGACCAAGAAGGCGCGCGAGGGAAGAATCGACGCCATTATCGGCAGGGACAAGGAAATCAACCGCGTTATTCAGATTCTCTGCCGCAAGAGCAAGAACAATCCCTGTCTGATCGGTGAACCCGGTGTCGGCAAGACCGCCATTGCCGAGGGGCTGGCGCTGCGGATCGCGGCGGGCGAGGTACCGCTCCGGCTGGCGAACAAGGAGATTCACCGCCTTGACCTGACGGCGCTTGTCGCGGGCACGCAGTTCAGAGGACAGTTCGAGAGCCGTATGAAGGGACTGATCGACGACATCAAGAGCGCCGGAAACGTGATTCTCTTCATCGACGAGGTACACAGCATTGTCGGAGCGGGCGACGCGGAAGGCTCCATGAATGCAGCGAATATTCTTAAGCCGGCTCTTTCAAGGGGCGAGCTGCAGGTGATCGGCGCAACCACCTTCAATGAGTACCGCAAGTATATCGAAAAGGATTCCGCGCTGGAGCGACGGTTCCAGCCTGTGAGCGTCAACGAGCCGAATGTGGAGGACACCATAGAGATCCTCAAGGGCATCAAGGGCTATTATGAAGTGCATCACCGCGTGAAGGTGAGCGACTGGATCGTGAAGCGGGCGGTCATTCTGTCCGAGCGCTACATCAACGACCGCTTCCTTCCCGACAAGGCGATCGACCTGCTTGACGAAGCCTGCGCCTGCGCCTCCCTCGGCAACAAGGCCATGGCGGAATTCGACGAGCTGAACATAAAGCTGCGCAAGGTGCTGGATGAAAGCGATAAGCTGCAGGCGGACACCGAGGATACATCCGAAAAGCACTACGAGCGCATTGCCGAGCTTCGCACGGAGGAGCTGAAAATCAGGAACCGTCTTTCCGAGATCGAGCCGGAGGCAATGGGCGGTCAGGTGACGGAAGCCGACCTCGCCAAGGTGATTGAGCTTTGGACGGGCATTCAGGCTTCCCGCGTGGAGGAGAACGAATTCAAGAAGCTCAGCACCCTGGAAGATAAGCTCAACGAAAGGGTGATCGGGCAGGAGGAGGCGACCCGGCTGGTGGCCGCGGCGATCCGCCGCAACCGGGCGCAGATCTCGCCCCGCCGCCGTCCCGCGTCCTTCATTTTCGTCGGTCCGACCGGCGTGGGAAAGACAGAGCTTGTCAAGGTGCTTTCCAGCGAGCTGTTTGATTCGCCGGAGACGCTGATCCGGCTGGATATGAGCGAATTCATGGAGAAGCACTCAGTGAGCAAGATCATCGGTTCGCCTCCCGGCTACGTCGGCTATGACGAGGCGGGACAGCTCACCGAAAAGGTGCGCCGCAAGCCGTATTCCGTGCTGCTGTTCGATGAAATAGAGAAGGCGCATCCGGATGTGATGAATATTCTGCTTCAGATTCTCGACGAGGGCAGGATCAACGATTCACAGGGACGTTCGGTCAGCTTTGAGAACACGGTCATTATCATGACCTCCAATGCCGGAAGCAATCATCAGGGCGGTTCGCTGGGCTTCAACAAGACCTCCGACGACATTTCCCGCGAGAAGGCGATGTCGGGATTGAAGGAATTTTTGCGTCCGGAATTTCTGGCGCGTGTCGACGAGATTGTGGTGTTCCGTCAGCTGGACGAGAATGACTTCCGCAGGATCGCCCGTCTGCTGATGCAGGAATATGTCGATTCGATGGCGGAGCGGAATGTAAAGCTCACCATCGAGGAGAGCGCGGTGGAGCTGCTTGCCTCCAACGCGATGGGCGGCGAGGCTTCGGCGCGTGACCTGCGGAACCTCATCCGCAAGGAGGTAGAGGATAAGCTTGCGAATTTTGTGATTGAGTCGGCGGGAGAGCTGCCGGAAGGGATCACTGTCGGCACGGAGGAAAAGGACGGCGTGAAGCAAGTCGTTGTGAAACCGGACATTCCGGCGCTGGAGCAATAAGGAAAAAGGCAAGCGCGGCGCCCTTCGCTACAATGCACCTTAACCCGAATTGCATCCGGGCGCAACAGAAAAAGTCAAAACTTGAATTTCCCTTGCAGAATTCGGAGAAAACCGTTGCTTTTTCCGGTCTGCCGGTCTCCCGTTCTCGATATTCTTACGATCATACAATCGCGTGACGCAAAGGAGGTCATTTGCCTTGCCCCGGTTCTTCATTGAGAACCTCTCAAAATCCCCTGGCGAGTCCCTCACTGTCACCGGTCAGGACGCGGTGCATATTGCGAAATCCCTGCGAATGAAGCCCGGTGAAGTTCTCACCGTCTGCGGCGGTCTCGGCTTTGATATGCTCTGCGAGATCACCGGCGTTTTTCCCGACGCGGTGGAGCTGTCGGTGAAGGAGGTACAAGCCACACAATCCGAGCCTTCTGTCAGGATCACGCTCTATCAGGGACTTCCCAAGGGCGACAAGCTGGAGCTGATTATCGAAAAAACCATCGAGCTGGGCGTGTGCGGTATCATTCCCGTGCTGATGCAGCGCTCAGTGTCCCGCCCCGACGCGAGATCCGCCGCCAAAAAGCACGAGCGTTACCAAAAGCAGGCGGTTTCCGCCGCGAAGCAATGCGGCAGGGGGATCATTCCCGAGGTGGGGGAGATGATTGCCTTTTCCGCCCTGCCGGAATGTCTGAAACACCATCAGGCGGTGATCTTCTTTTACGAATGCGGCGGCGAACCGCTTTCTACCGTGATCGGAAGGCTCTTGGAGTGTCAGGCGACCGACGTCGCCATCGTGATCGGTCCGGAGGGAGGCTTTGACCCCGCGGAGGCCGAAGCGCTGCAGGCGTCCGGCGCGTTTACCGCGACGCTCGGCAGGCGGATTCTCCGCACGGAGACCGCGCCCATTGCCGCCCTTGCCGCCATTATGTACGCTACCGGCAATATGGACGGATGATTTCGTGCAGCAGACGCACGCCCTCCGGCATGTCCTCCGACGGGATGCCCGCGAAGCTCAGCCGCAGCTTCACGGAGCCGTCGTCCGTGTTCATGGGAATGACCCGCAAGCCATCCGCCAGGGTCATTGCCGCTAATTCCTGTGAATTTTTGTCACTGATGAAGGCAAGCTCCGCGCACAGCGCGGTTTCGGCAAGCCGGATTTTTGCGGAAGCGCCGAAGGCTTCCCGCAGCAGCGAGAGCAGCCGTTCACTTTTTTCTGAATAGATTTTTCGCAGCCTGCGCAGCCGTTTCTCTATGTGCCCGTCACGTATGTATTCGGCGAGCGCAAGCTGTTCTGTTTTTGAGGAGGTCTGGTTGTAGGAGGCTCCACGGCTGCGGTAAAGCTCCGCAAGGTCGGGCGGCAGCGCCATATAGCTGATGCGTACCGACGGCATGAGCAGCTTGGAAAAGGAGCCGAGATAGATCACCCGGCTGCCGTCGCCCATTCCCTGCATGGCGGGAACGGGATGCGACCGGAAGCGCAGCGCGCCGTTGTAATCATCCTCGATGATCAGCCCGTTTGTGCTTTCCGCCCATCCGAGCAGCTCCGCGCGTCGGCTGACGGGCATCGGTCGTCCCATGCTTTCGGTGTTGGAGGGATTGAGATACAGCACATTCGCCCCCGAATCGTACAGCTCCTCCGGAAGCACGCCGTATCTGTCGTGCCCCAATTCCATTATATTCAGACGGAAGTCGCGGAACACCCTTTCGGCGTGCGGAAAGCAGGGGTATTCAATGCCTACGCGTCCGGCGCGCTCGCCGAGCAGTCCGCAGATCAGCGACAGAAGCGGCTGCACGCCGGCGCCGATCACAATGCGGTCGGGCGTGGCATTCACGCCGCGCAGAAGGCTGCCAAACCGCGCAAGCTGCCGCCGGAGCGCCGGTTCCCCCTGATAATGTCCGTAGGAGGCGACGGTTTCCTCACGGCTGAGGGCGGCGCGCACGTATTTTCGCCACAGATCGAGGTCGGAGCTTCGGCTGTCGACGTAGCGGCTGCCGAAGTCGTATTTCACAGGCGTTTCCGGCTCGTCGTCCGGCATGTCGCTCGCGGGAGCGGCGTTGCTTTCAAGAACGGCCGCCTCCACGTAATACCCGCTTTGTGGACGGCTGACGAGATAGCCCTCCACGCAGAGCTGCGCGTATGCCTGCTCCACCGTGGTGCGGCTGACCCCTAATTCCTCCGAAATGCGGCGGATGGACGGCATTTTTTCACCGACAGCCGGACAGCCGGCGCAGATTCTCTCACGGATGCTGTCGTAAAGCTGGCGGTACATCGGCTCTTTGGAATTTTCGTTAAGGAAAATCGGCTCGTATATCATAAAATGTCCTCTCCTGATGGGTAAAAACCGTATGGATTTAAAACTGTCATGCTGAAAATAGTTGAAATTGGTTATTTTCAAATGCACAGTTATGATGTAATATTAACTCAGTCAATTGAAAAAGTCAAGTGGTTGACAGCAAGAAATGCCTATCGACTTGATATAATTTAACGCGTTAAAATCAATTGAAGCAGTTCCCAAACAATCCATCACAAAAAGGAGAATACACCATTATGAGAAATCCGTCCGACAAGAAAAATCACGCGCTGATGATCGCCAAGGTGGGCATTATGGCGGCGCTGAGCTATCTGGCATTTACGTTTCTTCAGATCAAGATTCCCGCCGGCCCCGACTATACGTCCTTCCATCTGGGCAATACCTTCTGTGTGCTGGCGGCGCTGCTCTTCGGGGGACTTCCCGGAGGCATTGCCGGCGCCATCGGCATGACGATCGGCGACCTGCTCGATCCGGTCTACATCACCTCCGCACCGAAAACCTTCGTCCTCAAGCTGATGATCGGTGTGATTGCCGGTCTTGTGGCGCACAGAATCGGCAAAATTTCCCTCCGCACGTCCGAAGGCAGGCTGCAGCCTCCGAAGCACGTCTTTCTCTGGACTCTGCTCGGCTCGTCGGCGGGCATGTTGTTCAATGTGATCGCCGAGCCGGTGGTATCCTATTTCTACAAGAGATATATCTTAGGCGTGGACGCGAATGCGTCTGCCATTCTGGCAAAGCTGCAAAGCCTTACGACCTTTGTCAACGCGATACTGACGGTGATCATCGCCGTGGCGCTCTACGCGGCGCTTCGCCCTGCCATGATCAGAACAGGACTTTTCGACTATAATATAGGTATAAGCAAAAAAGCAAGTAAGGATTGATTCCATGAAAAAAATCGTCACGGTTCAGGATATTTCCTGTGTCGGAAGGTGTTCGCTCACAGTGGCGCTGCCTATTCTCTCCGCGATGGGAGTGGAGGCGTGTCCCCTTCCGACAGCGCTGCTGTCGTCTCACACGCTCTATCCGGAGCCGTATTTCCTCGATCTCACCGACAGCCTGACCGGCATTGCGGCACACTGGAGAAAAATCGGCGCGAGGTTCGACGGCGTTTATACCGGCTATTTAGGCTCGTTGCGGCAGCTTGACATTATTTCCGACTTCATCGACGAATTCCGCGGGGACGGCTTCGTGTTCATCGACCCGGTCATGGGCGATCACGGGCGGCTGTATGCGGGCTTCACGCCGGAATATGTCAGCCGTATGGCGAAATTCTGCGGGAAGGGGGACGTCATTGTCCCCAATCTCACCGAAGCCTGCCTGATGCTGAACAGGGAATACATAGGTGACGAATATTCCGTTGACGATCTGAAGCAGATTCTCTGTGATTTGACAGGACTCGGCGCGTCCAAGGCGATTCTCACGGGCGTAAGCATGGAGCCGGGAATGCTTGGCGCGGCTGCTTACGACAGCGTCAGCGGAGAATACTTCCTCTGCATGGGCGACAGGGTGGAGGGCAGCTTTCACGGAACGGGCGACATCTTCGCGTCGGTTTGCGTCGGTTCGCTTGCCAACGGAGGATCGCTCGGCGAAGCGGTGGAGCGTGCTGTCAGCTTCACCTGCGAGAGCATAAAATTCACAAAGAATGACCCGTCCGACCGTCGTTCCGGCGTAAATTTTGAGAAGGCTCTGCCGATTCTTACAAAGTAATAATTACAAATTTGATACCAGGGTGTGCATCGAATCGTGATGTACACCCTGTTTTTAACGTCAAATTCAACAATAATCTGCTCCTATGTTAGTGCTATTATTACAAGTCTGCAACCGATTGTAAATGATTTGTAAACAAACCAATTAATTTAGTTACAAATATTGACAAACAAGTTTCAATTATGTTATAATCCTCGTGTCGTTTGGAAATGAATCAGACAAAATACAACACGGAGGAATGATTCTAATGGTCAGAATTAAACGTTTCACGGCAGCGCTTTTAGTCGTACTTTTCGCGGCAGCACTCGTTCCGCAGACCCAGGTCAATGCGGCAAGCGCTAAGTCAACCGAGATTAAGGTTTACAACTACCTTGTTGGTAAGCTTGGTTTCAACACTGCTGCGACATGCGGTCTTATGGCTAATATCAAGCATGAATCCGGATTTAATATTTCCGGAACCGGAGACGGCAACACAAGCTACGGATTGTTCCAGTGGCACGCCGGCAGAAAGAGCAGACTGATCAGCTACTGCAAGGAGAAGAAGCTGAATTATAAGTCTGTCGAAGGTCAGCTCACTTACTTTAATTATGAGCTGAAAAAATCGTACAAGAAGGTTTACGAATACCTCAAGTCGGTTGACAATAACGCCAGCGGCGCTTATAAGGCAGGCTACTATTTCTGCTATTATTATGAGATTCCCGCCAACAGAAGCGTCAAGGCCGCCAACAGAGGCGCTCTCGCACGCGACACATACTGGAAAACCTACAGCAAGTCCGGCGGCAAGCAGATTGAGACGGAAGAGAAGGTCTCCACCGATACATCCGATTCCAAGGTCGCATTTACCCGCACGCTCCAGCTTAAGACGAAGCGTATGAAGGGCAACGACGTCAAGTATATGCAGCAGTGCCTCAAAAAGCTGGGCTACAAGATCACTGTTGACGGCAGCTACGGCAAGGGTACCGTGGAAATAGTCAAGAAGTACCAGAAGGCACAGAACAGTAAGGTCGACGGAAAAATTTCCAAAAGCACATGGAAGGCTATCGAAAAGAAGGCGGCCGCTGTCAGCGCCGCTTCGACGAGCGCCGTGAAAATCACAGAGCAGCCCCAGGCAGTCACCACCAATGCAGGCAAGTACGTCACGTTTTCTGTCAAGGCCAGCGGCAAGGGTTTGAGCTATCAGTGGTACACCAAGAAGGCTGGCGCTTCAGAATGGACGCTCTGGCCGGGTCATGACACTGCCTCCACCAAGGCAAAGGCCAATGATTCCTGGGACGGCATGCAGGTCAGATGCACCGTTAAGGACAGCAGCGGTAAGAAGGTCAATTCCAAGGCCGCCAAGATTACCATCAGCGATCCCCTTGAGATCACCCAGCAGCCCAAGTCGGTTACCATCAACTGCTCCGACACTGTAAAGTTCTCGGTGAAGGCGACAGGCAAGAACCTGAGCTATCAGTGGTATGTCAAGAAGACCGACGCCGACACATGGACACAGTGGCCGGGTCATGATACCGCCTCCACCTCTGCCATCTCCAACACCAGCTGGAACGGCATGCAGGTCAGATGCGTCGTCACAGACGGCAGCGGCAGCACGGTGACCTCCAAGGCAGCCAAGATCACACTGAACGGCGACGAGGTCGCAGTAGGATAATAAAACCATTGAGGAGCCAAGGCTTCGGATCATTCCGAGCTTTGGCTCCTTTTTTTGTTTGTTCTTGCAATATATCTCTTAGAAATTTGTTTATCATATCTATTTTATTGTAAATAAACAGTAAAATTTTACACGCTGTTGATAAAATGATTTTGGTATGGTATAATTCTTTTATATTGTGTTCATTTGATTTTTGGAGGTTGTACGATGAGAATGATATGCAGAAAAGGACTTGCGGTTCTGGTATCGCTCGTGATTATTTTGACGATGATTCCCGGTGAAGCGGTGTATGCCGCAGACTCACTTTCCAATGAAGCCAAGGTCTACAATTATCTGGTGAGCAAAATGGGTCTGAATACCGCGGCCGCCTGCGGATTACTGGCGAATATCAAGGCGGAATCGGATTTTAATCCTGTTGGTGACGGCGATGCCGGTACCAGCTTTGGACTTTTTCAGTGGCACGCGGGACGCAAAACCAGCCTCATCAACTATTGCGAGAGCAATGGACTGGATTACAGGAGCATTGAGGGGCAGATGCGGTACCTGGAGTATGAGCTGAAAAAGAGCTATGTCAGTGTCTATAATTACATAAAAGGTGTGGAAAATACCGCTGACGGCGCATATCAGGCAGGGTATCACTGGTGTTATTATTATGAAATTCCTGCGGACAAGGCTGTTAAGGCTGACAGAAGAGGCGAAATGGCAAAAACCGTTTACTGGAAAAAGTACGAGATATATAAGGGCAAGACCATCAAGGACGAAAGCGAAATGGATCCCGCCGATTACAAGGTGTCCTTCAGCCGTGCTCTTGAATACGGAGACGAAATGATGGTTGGCGCCGATGTACTTTATATGCAAATCTGTCTGTACTGTCTGGGATACAGTATCGATGCCGACGGAAGCTATGGACCGCAGTCCTCGGGAGTCGTCAAGCGCTTTCAGAGTGCGCATGGTCTTGAAGCGGACGGGGTCTGCAACAAGCTCACATGGAACGCGATTGAAAACGAGCTATTCAGCGGAACGCTGAAAATTACACGCCAGCCGCAGGCGGTCACAACGGAGATCGGAAAAAAGGTGACGTTCAGCACCAGGGCGGCGGGTTCAACTCCGAGTTATCAGTGGTACCATAAAAAGGTGGGCGCCTCGGTCTGGACCAAGTGGGAGGGCAAGTCCTCCGCGACCGTTTCCGCCACTTCCAATGAGAGCTGGAACGGCATGCAGGTCAGATGTACCGTTACCGACAGCAGCGGAGCCACCGTCAATACCAAGGCGGTGACGGTGACGGTCAATATTCCCCTTTCCATTACGCAGCAGCCGCAGTCGGTAGAGACGGCAGCAGGTGAGTCCGTAACCTTTACCATTGCAGCCAAGGGCACAGGATTGACTTATCAGTGGTATTATAAAAAGGCTGACGCAACCGATTGGGTCAAGTGGAACGGACACACTGCCGCTTCTGTCTCCTCGACCGCAAATGAAAGCTGGAACGGCATGCAGGTGAAATGCACCGTTGCTGACAGCAGCGGGGAAAAGGCGGAATCCGAGGCTGCCGTAGTGACGCTTGTGAATCAGAACGGAACCATCCAGCAGCTGGAAATCACACAGCATCCGCAGTCAGTCACAGCCCATGTCGGCGATACGGTAAAAATTTCCGTCAGAGCCGTCGGCAGTGGACTCAGCTATCAGTGGTACTTCAGGAAGGAAGGGGCGAACTGGACTAAGTGGGAGGGCAAGACTTCCCCGGATATTTCCGCCGACGCCAACGAAAGCTGGAGCGGCATGCAGGTCAGGTGCATGGTGGCTGACAGCAGCGGCTACATGGAAAACTCCGACGCCGCCACCGTGACAATGGATATTTCCCTGCAAATCACGCAGCAGCCGCAGTCCGTTACCGCAGGCGTCGGAGAGACGGTGGAATTTGCGGTGAAGGCAAGCGGCGCGGGGCTGAGCTATCAATGGTACTACAAGAAGGTGGGCGCAAGCTGGACGAAGTGGCCGGGACACACGACCGCCTCCACCTCGGCTGTTTCCAACGACAGTTGGAACGGCATGCAGGTCAGGTGTCAAGTGACGGATGAGCGCGGAAACACGGAGAATTCCGAGACGGCGACAATTACGGTGATGATTCCTCTTGCGGTCACGCAGCAGCCACAGTCTGTGACGTCTTACATCGGCGATACGGTAAAATTTGCGGTCAAGGCAAGCGGCAGCGGACTGAGCTACCAGTGGTTCTACAGGAAGTCCGGCGCGTCGTCATGGACAAAGTGGCCGGGACACACTACCGCGACTACATCGGCGATCTCCAACGACAGCTGGAACGGTATGCAGGTGAGGTGT